>NZ_CAXSLG010000002.1:332616-436087 GCF_964238185.1 Lachnoclostridium sp. Marseille-P6806 | reverse complement strand
CTGGGAATGGCCATTTCTGGAATTATCTGTTTCCTTGTTCCGATAATCATACTTGGAATATCCCAGTTCCTCATCCATTTCCTGCTCCAGGGCACCTTCCAAAATGATGGACATCATATCCCGCATAATGGAATTGACATCCGTTCCATCCTTGACCTTTACATTGTTCTCTTTCAGATAGTTGCCCATCATTTCCCGAAGGGCTGCTTTTTGTGGTGTATCCTTTTTCCTTGCCATAAAATAAACCTCCAAACTGGTAAGTCTATCTTACATCAATTTGAAGGTTTACACAAACTTTGGGATACTCCCCAGACGGTTGTTAATCCGACCGCTTTTCAGAAGTGCGACCATCTCATCATTCAAATGCAGCTCCGTCAATGGCGTGTTGATCTGCTCCCTGTGCTCTGTCCGGCACAGCAGATAATCAACGGAAACTCCATAGAAGTCTGCCAGCGTGATAAGGTTGCCATGATTGATTTCCTTATAATCCTCTTTTTCATAACTTCCAAGAGCTGATTTGGAAATACCCGTCAACTCTGATAATTCTTCCAGATTTAAGCCTTTGTCCTTGCGGAGTTCCCAAAGGCGTTCCTGTATGCTTGTCGCTCCTTTCATGGGCACACGCTCCTTTCCGGCGGTTGCATTGCTACCGCTTAACTGGATTATATCATACTTTCCGCAATCGTGGAAATTTCTGATTTTTACCCCTAATTCCTACTTTGTGGACATACGGCACAGGGTACAAAAATGTTCTATGATACAGGTAGTTCATCGATGGATTATTCCAATCGAATGACCAGCCTGTGTGGGATATGCTTCCCCGGCGATGTAGTGCCATGACTTTTGGCAGGGATGTGGAGGAACCCTGACCAAAACGAGCGTACCAACGGGAGCGATACGCCGCTGTGAGATTCAGGGGAGGAACGACACCGGGGAGAACTGGCGAACTGACACCGAAATGATACCGAAACACGACAATCTGATAGGGAGACAGTCTACCCTATCGCTGATACTTCGGGAGATTTTAAGCGGCTCTATGGCTGTAATTTTGCCGAAAATCGCCCCGAAACCATACACTAAAACGGGAGGAAACACAATATGCCGAGAATGAGTAAAAAGAGGAAGCATGAGCTTTCCTTTTACCTCAATGACCGGGGGCGTGTCACTTACAACGAATTGTGCCGGAAATGCCAGCATGGGTGCAAGCAGAGCTTCCGGGCGATTGTGGTTGACTGCCCCCGTTACTTATCCAAACGAGCAAAGAAAAAGGAGGAACACACAGAATGAATTTTGAATTTATGACGATAGACACACCATTGCCGCCCTGTATGCCCTTTCCCAGAGCGTTGACAGGATTTCCAGTCAGCAGCACCGCAAAGGTTATGTACTGCCGGATGTTGGACGCTATGCTCTCCAAAGGGCGGGAGGACGAGAACGGAATCCTGTTTGTCTGCTTCCCTGTCACAGCCATTGCCGCAGTCCTGTCCCGCAGCCCCATGACGGTCAAGCGTTCTTTGAATGAACTGGAAACCGCCGGACTTATCATGCGGGTGCGTCAGGGCGTGGGAGAACCGAATAGGATTTATGTGCTGATACCGGGAAAGGAGGACGCTGCTCTTGCCTGATACCTCAAAGCTGGAAAAGCTCAACCGGGAGCTGGAGAAAAGCGAAAAGAAACTGCGGAAAGCTATCAATGATGAAAAGGCATTGCAGCACCAGTTAAAGCAGCTTACCCGAAAGGAACGGACGCACCGGCTCTGTACCCGTGGCGGTATGCTGGAAAGTTTTCTGCAAGAGCCGGAACGCCTGACAGATGATGATGTCATGCTGTTGTTGAAACTCATTTTTCACAGACAGGACACGCAGGAATTATTGAAAAAAATGCTGGAACGGGAGAAGCCGGAAACCCCTTAGTTTACTAAGAGCGCAATTATACACCACCCAGAGGTTGGTGCATTACGTTCTCCGAAGGCTCCTCGCCGGAGGGCTGTGATTTTCCGCAGTCATGGTCTGCTCCAAATCATACAGGGGACGCTACGCTTCCCCTGCGCTGGCTGCCGCCAGCTACCCTTTTGTGGACTTGCCATCTGGGGACACCTTGCAATGCAAGCTGTTCCCAGCCGACAAGTTTCATAAAATATGCTATCTTTTCGATAAGCAATAAAGTATAATGAAGTCAGTAATAAATTTAGAAATTGAGGTAAAGTTATGGCATCCAGCAAAGAATATTTAGAATTTATTTTAGGTCAGTTATCTGGCTTGAATGAAATTACCTATCGAGCTATGATGGGCGAATTTGTCATTTATTATCGTGGTAAGATTGTAGGCGGTATCTATGATGATAGATTACTTGTTAAACCAGTAAAATCAGCAATAAGTTATATGCCAACGGTTTCGTATGAGTTACCTTACGAGGGAGCAAAAGAAATGTTGTTGGTAGATGAAGTTGATAATAAAGAGTTTTTGACAGGATTGTTTAATGCTATGTATGAGGAATTGCCTACCCCTAAATCGAAAAAGAAGAAATAATAAAATAATAATTTGAGAGGAAGTGTTACTGATGGAAAAGTTTAAGCCGTTTATTATACCTGTGGCATTATTGGTTTTAATTGACCAGACGGTTAAAATAGTAATTTCAAAAGTATTTATGAAATGCGAATTTGATATAATAGCCAAAGTTTTAAGATTTAATCCAGAACTAAATACTCGTTTATCTTATGCTGGAAATTTCTTCGAATTATTATCAAGTCCGTTTGTTACCATTTTATTGAATGTGTTTGTTTTGTTCCTCTTTTTTTCAGGATATATGCTATATCAGGCAAAAAGAGCACATATAAGTTTTTGGGTAAAAATAATAATGATTTGTGGCATATCGGGATGTTTATGTAGCTTGATTGATAAGCTGTTTTGGGGTGGAAGTTTAGATTTTTTGCAGATACCTACCCTTTTTATTTTTGATTTGAAAGACTGCTATCTTACAGTTGCAGAAGTTATATTTGTTGCTATTGGAATTTTGAATAGCAAAGAAATATCGGTTAAAGAGTATTTACATTTTTGTTGTAACAAATTTAGCTTGTAAACTTCTGGTTTATTATTTCTTATACATCGGGTCAACTTGCCCCGAACTTTTATAACTAAATACCCGCCGCCCACACAGCGGCACACCGAGCGGGAAATCTGAAAAGGTCTCCTGCTTTTTTCTGCCCCAAATGAGGTGGTAAAACGCCACCCCATCCACCAATTACCGAAAGGAGGGACACGAAATGCCCTGTCCACACAACGAAATCACGATTGTTCAGCGCAGCCAGCGGCAGTCTGCGGTTGCCGCCGCTGCTTACCAGAGTGGCGAAAAGCTGTTCTGTGAATACGACCAGCAAGTGAAGCACTACCAAGAAAAGCGTGGTATCGTCCACAATGAAATCCTGCTCCCGGCAAATGCCCCACAGGAATATGCAGACCGCAATACCTTATGGAACGCCGCCGAAGCGGTGGAGAAGCAATGGAACTCTCAGCTTGCAAGGCGGTGGGTGCTTACCATCCCCAGAGAAATACCGCCCGACCAGTACGCTGTCCTTGTCCGGGAGTTTTGCCAGAAGCAGTTTGTTTCCAAAGGCATGATTGCTGATTTTGCTATCCATGACCCCCATCCGCCGGGACATAATCCCCACGCCCATGTCCTGCTGACCATGCGGGCAATGGACGAACATGGGAAATGGCTTCCCAAGAGCCGCAAAGTTTATGACCTTGACGAAAACGGGGAACGGATCAAACTTCCGTCTGGCAGGTGGAAAAGCCACAAGGAGGATACGGTGGACTGGAACGACCAGAAGTATTGTGAAATCTGGCGGCATGAATGGGAGGTCATCCAGAACCGCTATCTGGAAGCCAATGACCGCCCGGAGCGTGTGGACTTGCGTTCCTATGCCAGACAGGGGCTTGATATTATCCCCACTGTCCATGAAGGGGCTACTGTCTGGCAGATGGAAAAGCGTGGTATCCAGACGAATATCGGCAACCTGAACCGGGAAATCAGAGCCGCCAACCGCCTGATGAAGTCCATCCGGCAACTTATCCAAAATCTCAAAGGCTGGATTACCGAGCTGGGGGAAAAACGGAAAGAACTGCTTGCACAAAAAGCGGCGGAGGAAGCGACACTTCTTCCAAATCTGCTGATGAAGTACATGGAGATACGAAAGGAAGAACGGAAGGACTGGACGAGGGCTGGACAGAACCGGGGGACTTCACAGGACTTAAAGGCAGTCAGCGAAGCCCTGTCCTATTTCCGGCAAAAGGGGCTTTCCACTGTGGAGGACTTAGAAGCCTTTCTGGAATCTTCCGGGAAATCAGCCGCAGATTACCGCAATCAGATGAAGCCAAAGGAAGCCCGCAGCAAAGTGATTGATGGGATTCTTGCCAGCCGGACAGACTGCAAGGAATGTAAGCCTGTCTATGAGAAGTACCAGAAGATATTTTTCAAGAAAACAAAGGAGAAATTCAAACAGGAACACCCGGAGGTTGCCCGATATGCGAAAGCCGCCGCCTATCTTGCCAAGCACCCGGACGATAAGGATAAAACGAAAAATGAGCTGCAACAGGAGCAGGAAACGCTTCTTAGCGAAATCGCAGAGCTGAAAGTACCGCTGACCGAGGTACAGGAGGATTTGAAGAAGCTGCGGGACATCCGCTACTGGGTACGGAAAGCCACACCCGGCACAGAGGAAAGCAAAGAGCCGCCCAAGAAGCAGCCCATCAAAGAAGTCTTGCAGGATAAGGCAGACGAGAAAAAAGCACAAAGAACTGCCCCGGAACAGACGAAACACAGACAACAGGATATGGAACTTTAACAGGCACTTGCCATTTTCAATCAGAGAATGTCAGGTGCTTTTTGGTTTTCAAGGAGGGATAGATTTGAATGTATTTGAAGCTGTGAAGCAGTCCGTCACAACAAGACAGGCTGCGGAGCATTATGGAATCCATGTAGGTCGGAACGGGATGGCTTGCTGCCCGTTTCATCACGATAAAACCCCAAGCATGAAGCTGGATCGGCGTTACCACTGCTTCGGCTGCGGTGCGGATGGGGATGTGATTGATTTTGCCGCCGCTCTGTATGGGCTGGGAAAGAAAGAAGCCGCCGTACAACTGGCACAGGACTTCGGGCTTTCCTATGAGGACTGGAAGCCGCCGGGAAAGGCAAAAAAGCCCAAGTCCCGGCAGAAATCCCCGGAGGAACAGTTTCAGGAAGCAAAGAACCGCTGCTTCCGTATTCTTGCCGATTATCTCCATCTGCTGATGGAATGGAGAACGGACTACGCCCCGCACTCCCCGGAGGAAGCCTTTCATCCCCGGTTTGTGGAAGCCTTACAGAAGCAAGACCAAGTGGAATATCTGCTGGATGTGCTGCTGTTCGGGGAAACAGAGGAAAAAGCGGCTTTGATTACGGACTACGGAAAGGATGTGATACAGCTTGAACAGCGAATGGCAGAGCTTGCAGCCGCAGACGCAGCAAGAACTAAAAAACACCATGAACGCCATGCAGCCGCCCCAGAGCGTTGAGGAAATCAAGGCGGGGCTGGAAACTACCGAGAAAGGCGGTGTCCGTCAGAGCATACGGAACTGCCTGACCGTATTCCAGCGTGACCCGCTGCTTTCCGGGGCTATCGCATACAACATCCTGACTGACCGCAAGGACATCATAAAGCCCATCGGTTTTCACAGGGAAAGCACCGCCCTGAACGATACGGACATGAAGTATCTGCTTCTCTATCTGGAAGAAACCTATGGGCTTACCAATGAGAAAAAGATTGATAACGCCATCGGGATTGTGGCAAATGAAAACAAGTACCATCCCATCCGGGACTATCTCAATACCCGTGTGTGGGACGGGACAGAACGAATCCGTTTCTGCCTGCGGCACTTTCTGGGGGCTGACGCAGACGATTACACCTATGAAGCGTTGAAGCTGTTCCTGCTGGGTGCAATCTCACGAGCCTTTCAGCCGGGGTGCAAGTTTGAAATCATGCTCTGTCTGGTCGGCGGTCAGGGGGCTGACAAGTCCACTTTCTTCCGTCTGTTGGCAATCCGGGACGAGTGGTTCTCCGATGATTTGCGGAAGCTGGACGATGACAATGTGTACCGCAAGCTGCAAGGTCACTGGATTATCGAAATGTCGGAAATGATGGCAACCGCCAACGCCAAGAGCATTGAGGAAATCAAGTCGTTTTTAAGCCGGCAGAAAGAGGTTTACAAGATACCCTATGAAACCCACCCGGCAGACCGCCCCCGTCAGTGCGTGTTTGGCGGCACTTCCAATGCCCTTGACTTCCTGCCCCTTGACCGTTCCGGCAACCGTCGCTTTATCCCGGTCATGGTGTACCCGGAGCAAGCCGAGGTTCACATTTTGGAGGACGAAGCTACTTCCAGAGCCTATATCGAGCAGATGTGGGCGGAAGCGATGGAGATTTACCGAAGCGGCAGGTTCAAGCTGGCTTTCAGCCCCGTCATGCAGCGGTATCTCAAAGAACACCAGCGGGATTTTATGCCGGAGGACACCAAAGCCGGAATGATACAGGCGTATCTTGATAAGTACACCGGGAGTATGGTCTGTTCCAAGCAGCTCTACAAGGAAGCCTTAAACCATGCCTTTGACGAACCGAAGCAATGGGAAATCCGGGAAATCAACGAGATTATGAACCAGTGCATTGACCGCTGGCGGTACTTCCCGAACCCAAGAATGTTTTCCGAATATGGCAGACAAAAGGGCTGGGAGCGTGAAAACCCGGCAACGGACTCCGGCAACCCGTCTGAAAAAACAATGGATGGTTTTGTGGAAGTCACAGAACAGATTGAGCTTCCATTCTGAAAATGACAGCCCGTTGCACGACCTGTTGCTATCCCGTTGCCGGGGAAAACCCCTTATTTCCGGGCTTTTCTCCCTTATAACAACCAAAACAACAGAAAAATAAAAGAAAAGTATAAATAGTAACCATCGCCAGATTGAGATTGTTTGCAAGGTCTTTTGAAGCCCGTTGCCGGACTTCGTTGCCGACACCCTCTGTCTGGCTATTTTCATGCATGGAGGATAACTGCCTATGGCGAATAATAAGCTGAATATTGAAGGAAAAAATTACTCGGATATTCCGGTGTGGCGTAGATATACGCTTACCATTGAGGAAGCAGCCAGATATTATCATATCGGCGAAGGAAAATTGAGAACGCTTATTGACACACATCCCAATGAGGATTTTTATGTGATGAACGGCAATCGTGCCCTCATTAAGCGTGAGAAATTTGAGAGGTATCTGGATCAGGCTACTGCTGTGTAAACAGAGCTGACAGATTTACCGATTTCATATGATATAACTATGCGGAGAGCTGGATTTGTGCTATGATAAGAGTGCAAGTCTGGCTCTCTTTTTTTGAAAGGAGAGTTCACGATGAGTGAGAAAAGGCGAGATAACCGTAATCGGATTTTGCGAGAGGGAGAGTACCAGCGTAAAGATGGGAGGTATCGGTTCCGCTATCTTGATGAGGACGGAAAAGAGAAAAATGTATACAGTTGGCGTTTGGACAAGAATGACCCAATGCCAAAGGGGAAGAAGCGGGAGCCTTCCCTGCGTGAGAAAGAAAAACAGATTGAAGCGGATTTGTTTGACCGTATCGTAACCAACGGTGGCAACTATACTGTTTTGGAACTGGTAGAAAAGTACATTTCATTGAAAACAGGAGTTCGTCACAATACGGTTGCCGGATATAAAACGGTCATCAATATGCTGAAAAAAGAGAGTTTTGGGAATCTGCGAATTGATAAGGTGCGTTTGTCAGATGCAAAGGCATGGTTAATTAAGCTCCAGCAGATTGATGGACGGGGATACAGTTCGATTCATTCTATCAGGGGAGTTCTCAGACCGGCATTTCAGATGGCAGTAGATGATGACCTGCTCCGTAAAAATCCATTTGAATTTGAACTTGCATCCGTCATTGTCAATGATTCTGTTACCAGAGAAGCGATTACCCGAAAGCAGCAGAGAGATTTACTGAAGTTTATTCAGGAAGATAAACATTTCAGCAGATACTATGATGCAATCTATATTCTTTTTCACACAGGGCTTCGTATCTCAGAGTTCTGTGGACTGACGGTTTCAGAAATTGAGTTTGGAGAAATGCGTATCAAGGTAGACCATCAGTTACAGCGTACTGCACAGATGCAGTATGTAATTGAAGAACCAAAAACTGACAAAGGCATCCGCTATGTGCCGATGACGGAAGCTGTCGCAGCGTGTTTTCGCAGAATCATTGCCAATCGCAAGACACCAAAAGTTGAACCGATGGTGGAAGGATATGCAGGATTTTTGTTTCTGGATAAAAACGATATGCCGATGGTTGCCCTTCACTGGGAAAAGTATCTGGAGCATATCATTCAGAAATACAACAGGATTTACCGTATCCAGATGCCGAAAGTTACCCCTCATGTATGCAGGCACACCTTTTGCTCTAATATGGCAAAATCCGGGATGAATCCGAAAACCTTGCAGTATATCATGGGTCACGCAGACATCAGTGTAACCTTGAACACTTACACCCATGTGAATTTTGATGATGCAAAGGAAGAAGTATATCGGATAGCGAATAGTTAAAAAAGCCCGTTGGTAAGGACGCTTGCTTTACCAACGGATTTACCAAGATTGCAGGGAAAAACATAAGAAAATACGAGAAGATTTGAGAAGATACCTTGAAAATAAAGGAAAACTCAAAAGTCGGAAAACCCTGAAATATCAAGCGTTTGAGAAGAAATACTGGACTTAAATGGAGATATAAAAAGATGATTAAAGTACTATTTATTTGCCATGGCAATATCTGCCGTTCTCCTCTTGCCCACCTGTACTTCCAGGATTTTGTGAAGAAGCAGGGGCTTGCGGATAAATTTTATGTGGATTCAGCAGCTACATCCTATGAAGAAATCGGCAATCCGGTTCATCCGGGTTCCAGAAGGAAGCTGGCAGAGGCCGGAATTTCCTGTGCCGGGAAGTATGCCCGTCATATGGAAAAACAAGATTATACAGAGTTTGATTATTTAATCGGGATGGATCGTGCCAATATTCGCAACATGACAAGGATTGCAGGCGGAGATCCTGATAGGAAAATTTATAAAATGATGGAGTTTTCAGAAAGTGGCTGGAAACAGGCGGCAGCGGGGATTCGAAATTCAGAACAGGCGCGGGATGTGGCAGACCCTTGGTATACGGGAAATTTTGATGAGACCTGGAATGATGTGGTAGAGGGATGTGCTGGATTTTTAGAGTTTTTGAAGGCGAGAGGAGAAGTGTAAGAGGGATTAGCGCAGAGTAGGAAAATTGAATGAGTTTTTTGCCATGCTGCAAAAGTGAAAGCCCCGGCGGGAAAGGAATAAAGGAAACTGTAATATCTTTCCTTTGTTCTTTTCTGCCGAGGCTTTTCGTGTACAGGCATTTTTTGCCGAAGGTTAGTTTTTTAGAAAATGGTATTATCCGCAACGAATGAATCAGCCGTCAATCTGAATATATTTCGGAACTTCTTCCACAGGCTTCGGTGCCTCTTTGGGGAATTGGAGTTTCAGGATGCCATTCTCAAAGGAAGCTTTGATATCCTCGTGTTTTAAATCCTCGCCGACATAAAAGCTTCTTTTGCAGGATCCGGTATAGCGTTCCTGACGGATTAGCTTGCCATTGGCATCTTTTTGTTCTTTGTTATCGTTGTGGGTAGCGCAGATAGTTAAATAACCATCTTTCAGCTCAGCCTGAATCTCTTCTTTCTTAAATCCTGGAAGTTCCATTTCCATAAGATAGTTGGTTCCGTCATCTTTGACATCTGTGCGCATCAAATCGCTGGTGGTGCGGGCTGCAGGAGCCGTAAAGAAAGAATCATTGAAAAAGTCATCAAATAAATCGTATCCGTAATTTTTTCTGGTTGATGGTGTAAATAACATAATTTTTTCCTCCTTTATTATGAGCGCCGCTTCGAACCGGTGTATCGGTGGAAGTTTTGTTTGATTTGTTTTATTTGTTATGTATGCAATATAACACAATTATTAGCACTCGTCAATATAGAGTGCTAATAATTCACGGATTTTTCACATTTTTATTAGAAATTTAGATTTTTATAAAACCAAAATGGGAAATATCTGTTATAATTTTTAGGATAACGAAGGGAATTTTTTGGAAGGCTTTTTAAGAATTAAAAACTAGGAGCAGTCGGTCTGATTGTTGTGAGGTGGGGAAATAAAAATCAGGTCGGAGTCAGACTGAGAACGAAGGGAAAAACAGATAAGGAGAAAATCAGATCGGGATAAAACCAGAAAGATACAAAAGCCACAAAAAATTAAGAATCAGAAAGGTGTGAAAGCTGATTTAAGGGAGAAGCCAGATCAAAAGCAAAACCAGAAAGATATGAAATCTGGCTCAGGACAAAGGATAAAAATATAAAAGCCAGAAAAAAGACAAGGGCCAGAGAGATGCAAAAGCTGGATAAGGGAAAAATGCTGGAAAGAATGGCAAAATTAGAAAGATGTAAAAGACGCAAAAGCCGGAAAAAGGGTAAGAACCAGAAAAACTGTGAAATCTGGCTCAGGACAAACCAAAATCAGATTCGATGAGATAAATGAGAATATTTGACAGAACAGGGAGTGAGACAGGAAATATGATAAGAAATGTAACTTTGGAAGAGATTTCTGACGGCAGGCTGTATGGTCTGAATGATATGGTTAAGGCAGGCTGTGATGACTGCCAGGGGTGCTTTGCCTGCTGCTGCGGTATGGGAAGCTCGATTGTGCTGGATCCGTATGATATGCACCGCCTGACACGTGGTCTGGGACAAACAGCAGCACAACTTCTGGTGGATAAGCTGGAGCTGAATGTGGTGGATGGAATTGTGCAGCCGAATATCAGGATGGGCGGAGAATATGATGGACGTTGCGGGTTTTTAAATGCAGGAGGACGGTGCAGCATTCATCCTTACCGCCCTGGAATTTGCCGTTTGTTTCCTCTGGGACGTTATTATGATGAGGATGGTTCCTTTCAGTATTTTTTGCAGACTCATGAGTGCCGGAAGGAAAAACGCACCAAGGTGAAGGTGCGTCGCTGGATCGATACTCCTGATGCAGCAAGATATGATGCATTTGTGAAGGACTGGCATGGATTTTTAAAGATTCTTCAGGGTAAACTGACGGATAAGAATGCGAAATCCATTAGTATGATGGTATTGCAGCAGTTTTATTTGACACCGTATGGGGAAGAGATGGAACCGGAGGATGGTTTTTATCCGGTATTTTATGAGCGCCTGAAGCAGGCGAAAAGTTTGGTGGAGGAAGGATGTGTGTAACATGGAGCATATAAAAACAGGACTCGTTCTGGAAGGCGGCGGAATGCGAGGCATTTATACAGCAGGTGTGCTGGATGTGTTTCTGGATCAGAATATGATGTTTGACGGTGTGATTGGCGTTTCTGCAGGTGCGATTCATGGCTGTTCCTTTGTTTCCAGGCAGAAGGGCCGCAGCATTCGTTATTACAAGAAGTATTGTCAGGATAAACGTTTTATGAGCTTTCGAAATTTGTTTCTGACTGGTGATATTGCCGGAGAACAGTTCTGCTATCACGATTTGCCTGAGAAGCTGGATCCGTATGATTATAAGACTTTCAATGAAAGTAAAACGGAGTTCTATGTGACCTGCAGCAATTTGGAGACAGGAAAGGCAGAGTATTTGCGCATTACGGATATGAAAAAGCAGATTGACTTCATGCGTGCCTCGGCATCTCTTCCTTATGTGTCAAGAATTGTAGAGAAGGATGGAATGAAGCTGTTAGATGGCGGATGCTGTGACAGTATTCCAGTAGAGGCATTTCGAAAAATGGGCTTTTTGAAGTCTGTGGTGGTTCTGACCCGTCACAAAGGATATGTGAAGGAACCGGAGCAGATGGCGATGGCAAAGGTGTATTATCACAAATACCCGGAGTTTGTGAGGGCTCTGGAAAACAGACATCTTGTGTATAATGAAACTGTTCGGGAGATTGAAAAGCTGGAAGCAGAGGGAGAGATTTTTGTGGTGCGCCCCAGCAGGGAACTGACTATTGGGCGGACAGAATCGGATCCGGCCAAGCTTCAGGAGGTTTATGATATTGGGCGGCGTGATGCTCTGTGCCGGATGAGAGATTTGAAGCTTTGGCTTGAAAAAAATGATTCTGCGCATATGGAGAAAAAATCGGAGTAGCAGAAGACAGCCCAGAGCGCCAAAATGAAAAACCAGAGCATCAGAGGCAGCGGTCCAGAGCGCTAAAAGAAAAAACCAGAACACGAGAAGCAGCAATTTAGTGTGCCAGAGGCAAACGTAAGAGTACCAGAAGCAAACCTCCAAATCACCAGAAATAGTAACCCAGAATACCAGAGGTGAAAAAGAAACTGTACAAAAGTAAAAAGCATCAAAAGAAAGACAAGCAGATTTTTTTGCGTAAGCAGATATCAGGAAGGAGAAACAGGGATGGGACATCTTACATCAAGAGATGCATATCGGAATTTAAGTGATCGGATTAACTGGTTCACGCAAGGGGCTCCGGAATCGGAGACGCTTTATAAGATTCTTCAGGTACTGTATACAGAAAAAGAAGCAAAGTGGGTGGCGCTTTTGCCGGTCCGCCCGTTTACTCTGAAGAAAGCGGCAAGAGTGTGGGGGACAACGGAGGCGAAAGCGGAGAAGCTTCTGGATCACCTTTGCAATAAGGCTCTTCTGGTTGATTCCTGGCATAATGGGAAGCGTAAATTTGTAATGCCGCCGCCTATGGCCGGTTTTATTGAATTTGCTCTGATGAGAACCCGAGGAGACATTGATCAGAAATATCTGGCAGAGCTGTATTACCAGTATATGAATGTGGAGGAGGACTTTATAAAGGATCTGTTTTATGCCACGGAAACGAAGCTGGGCCGGGTTTTTGTTCAGGAACCGGTGCTTCTGAATGACAAGGCAAACCATATTTTGGATTATGAGCGGGCAACGCATATTGTCAGAGAGGCAGAATATATCGGGCTGGGGCTTTGCTATTGCCGTCATAAAATGTTTCATGCCGGTCATCCCTGTGAGATTGACGCGCCCTGGGATGTGTGCCTGACCTTCGATAATGTGGCCCGGTCTCTGGCGGAGCATGGAGATTATGCCCGTTTGATTTCCAAGGAAGAAGCCCTGGATGCCCTGGAACGATCTTATGCCAGCAATCTGGTTCAGATTGGTGAAAATGTGCGGGAGCATCCTTCCTTTATCTGCAATTGCTGCGGATGCTGCTGTGAGGCTCTGCAGGCAGCCAGACATTTCAGCCCTATGCAGCCGGTTGCAACGACGGGATTTATTCCAGAATTTTCTGAGGAAAAATGTGTGGGCTGCGGAAAGTGCGCCAGGGTTTGTCCTGTGCTGGCTGTTTCTATGAAAGAAGGGGAGAATGGAAAGAAAAAGGCAGTTCTGGATCCGGACATCTGCCTGGGCTGCGGAGTCTGTGCCCGCAACTGCAGTGTGAAGGCAATCACGATGAAGCGGCGCATCCAACAGGTAATAACGCCGGTAAACAGCACGCATCGGTTTGTGCTTCAGGCGATTGAAAAGGGAACTCTGGCAAATCTGATTTTTGATAATCAGGCCTTTGCAAATCACAGAGCGCTGGCAGCAGCCTTAAGCGCGATTTTGGAGCTTTCTCCGGTAAAGCAGGCATTGGCCAGCAAGCAGCTGAAATCGGTATATCTGGATCGGCTGCTGTCCATGCAGGAGGAGAGAAAGCAGAAGAAGCGGGATGCGCAAAGAATTAAATAAAGAATAAGGCAGGAATACAAAGGATGGAACAGGAACATGATTTAACACAGGGGAGCCTGGTGAGAACTGTAGTGGTTTTTGCCATTCCGTTTCTGCTTGCAAATCTGATTCAGGCATTTTATGGAGCAGCAGATTTGATGGTGGTTGGCTGGTACTGCGGAAGGGATGCGGTGGCAGCTGTTTCTACGGGTACACAGGTGACACAGATTATTACCAGTATGATTACGGGCCTGACTCTCGGCAGTACGGTTCTGGTAGGAAATTATACTGGGCAGAAACGGCCGGAGGAGGTAAAGAAAATCATTGGAACCAGCTTTTGTCTCTTTGCCGGAGCAGGGGTGGTGTTTTCGGTTTTGCTGTTTTTGTTTTGTCCGTGGATCCTCACAGCGCTTCAAACGCCAGAAGAGGCTTATGAGCTGGCCGGACAGTATGTACAGGTCTGCGCCTGCGGAGTGGTTTTTATTTGCGGATACAATGCCATCAGCGCTGTGCTGCGGGGCTGTGGAGATTCAAAAAGTCCGCTTTTGTTTGTGGCAGTTGCAGGGTGCATGAATGTTGTGGGGGATATTGTCCTGGTAAAATATTTTCATATGGGTGTTCGGGGAACTGCTTTTGCTACTATTTTTTCTCAGGGCTTTAGCATGGTCTGCGCGGCTTTGTATCTGAATAAGCGGAATTTTATTTTTCAGTTTCGTTTGAAGAATTTTCGGATGGATCGGGGAAAGGCTGGAGAACTGATAAAAGTAGGAATACCGATTTCTTTTCAGGAATGCATGGTGCGCCTCTCCTTCCTCTATCTGACCTCAGTGACCAATGCGCTGGGAGTGGCAGCCTCTTCAGCAGTTGGAATTGCAGGAAAATACGATGTGTTTGCCATGCTTCCGGCTACATCGGCGGCCAGTGCTCTGGCTTCGATTGTGGCACAGAATTATGGAGCCAGGAAATATGATCGGATGAACCGGGCGCTGTGGATTGCTATTTTGGCGGCTGCGCCGTTTTCTCTGGCATTTTTCCTGTGGGCGCAGATTTCCACAGAAACCATGATTGGGGTCTTTTCAAAGGATACGTCGATTCTTGAAGCAGGAATTCCATTTTTCAGAACTTGCAGCTTTGATTATCTGGCTGTGCTGTTTGTTTTTTCTATGAATGGATATTTAAACGGACGGGGAAAAACAATTTTTACCATGATTAGCTGTTGCTTTGGAGCCCTGGCTCTTCGCATTCCTCTGCTGGTTCTGGCATGCCGTCTTATGCCGGACAGTTTGGGAATCATCGGTGCAGTAGCGCCGACGGTGTCTGCTGTGATGGCTGTTTATACCTGCATTTATGTACTGCGGTGCAGAAATGTGACCAGAGTGTGATCAATCGTTCAGATAATAAGACCTATAGTATTTTGCTATAGGTTTTATTATTAATATAGTATTTGACTAATAAATGAAAATGATGCATACTGAGGTCAGAACAAAGAGAACAGTTCCTGGAAAAAGGAGAGATAGAAATGGTAAAACTGTATGAAGGCGGCGCTTATCTGGTTCATGGAACTCATTTGGTTCCAGAGAAGGAGGCAGAAAAGGTTGCGGCTCTGACTGGAAAAAAGGCAGATAAAGAGGAAGCAAGAAAAGGGACAATGGCATACTCAATTCTGGAGGCTCATAACACTTCCGGAAATATGGAAAACCTGAAGGTAAAATTTGATGCAATGACATCCCATGATATTACCTTTGTGGGAATTATTCAGACGGCAAAGGCATCCGGCATGGAAAAGTTTCCCCTGCCCTATGTTTTGACCAACTGTCACAATTCTCTGTGCGCAGTTGGCGGAACCATCAATGAGGATGATCATGTATTTGGACTTTCTGCATGTAAGAAGTATGGCGGTATTTTTGTTCCTCCACATATTGCCGTTATTCATCAGTACATGCGTGAGATGATGGCCGGATGCGGAAAAATGATTCTTGGTTCCGACAGTCATACCCGTTACGGGGCTCTGGGAACAATGGCAATCGGGGAAGGAGGCGGCGAACTGGTAAAGCAGCTGCTTTGTGATACCTATGATATTAAATATCCAGGTGTGGTTGCTGTTTATCTGGAGGGAGCGCCAAATCCGGGCGTGGGACCTCAGGATATTGCGCTGGCTATTATTGGAGCTGTTTACAAATGTGGCTATGTGAAAAATAAGGTGATGGAATTTGTGGGACCAGGCGTTGCTTCTATGACCACGGATTTCAGAAACGGCGTGGATGTGATGACAACGGAAACCACCTGTCTGTCTTCTATCTGGAGAACGGATGAGGATACAAAGGCATTTCTTACCATGCATGGAAGAGGAGAGGATTACAGGGAACTGAATCCGGCGGATGTGGCATATTATGACGGTGTGGTGTATGTGGATTTAAGCACAGTGAAGCCTATGATCGCCATGCCCTTCCATCCCAGCAATACCTATGAGATTGAAGAACTGAATGCAAATCTGGGCGATATTTTGAGAAGCATTGAGAAAGAGGCGGCAAAGCTGACTGGAGATGCAGATCTTGATTTCAGCCTGACTGATAAAATAGAGAATGGCAGGCTGCGGGCAACGCAGGGAATTATTGCAGGCTGCGCAGGCGGAAACTATACAAATGTAATGGAGGCAGCCCATATTTTACAGGGAAAAAGCTGTGGGGCAGATGAGTTTACTCTTTCTGTATATCCCTCCTCTCAGCCAGTATATATTGATTTGGTGAGAAAGGGCGCGATTGCAGATTTGATGGCAGCAGGCACAGTCTTGAAGACAGCTTTCTGCGGCCCCTGCTTCGGTGCAGGAGATACGCCGGCCAACAATGGCTTTTCTATTCGCCATACCACCAGAAACTTCCCCAACAGAGAAGGTTCTAAGCCTGGTGCAGGACAGATGGCGGCAGTAGCCCTGATGGATGCCCGTTCGATTGCGGCAACGGCAGCTAACGGAGGGATTCTGACACCTGCAACAGCAGTTGTGGATGATTATCAGGTGCCGGAGTATCGTTTTGATGACAGCGTGTACCGTGCAAGAGTTTATCAGGGCTACCAGAAGGAGGATGAAAATGCCAGCCTGGTTTACGGCCCTAATATCAAGGACTGGCCGGAAATGAGTCCCCTGGCAGATAATATTTTACTGAAGGTCTGCTCAAAAATCATGGATCCGGTAACAACAACCGATGAACTGATTCCTTCTGGTGAGACCTCCTCCTACCGCTCCAATCCTCTGGGCCTGGCTGAATTTGCCCTGTCCAGAAGGGATCCGGAGTATGTGGGAAGAAGCAAGGAAGCAGACAGGATTGAAAAAGCCAGAAGAGCAGGTCAGTGTCCTTGTGAAGCAGAGCCTAAACTGCAGCAGGTATTTGATAAAATCCGCACCATTGCAGGCCAGGAAAATGTGAAGGCCAGTGAGACAGAGGTGGGCAGTATGATTTACGCAGTTCGTCCGGGAGACGGCTCTGCCCGGGAGCAGGCAGCCAGCTGTCAGCGTGTACTGGGCGGTCTTGCAAATATCTGCGAAGAATATGCAACGAAGCGTTATCGCTCCAATGTGATGAACTGGGGCATGATTCCTTTCCAGATGAAGGAAAAACCGGATGCCTTTGAAGTGGGCAGTTATATCTACGTGCCTGGTATTCGGGATGCTTTAAGCGGTGACGGAAAGAATATTACAGCTTATGTGATTGGTGAAGAGATAAAAGAGCTTCAACTTTATCTCTCCGATATGACACCGGAGGAAAAAGAAATTGTTAAAGCCGGATGTCTGATTAATTACAATAGAAACAGATAGGCTTCCCCAAATTCAGCCTTTCTGTTACTATAGATAAACTCCATATATTAGTTTTATCTGAAAAAAGACAGCCGAAAAATCTTTGCAGCGCTTATTTATGCTGACATAGATTTTCGGCTGTCTTGCTTGATTAAATTCCATATTTTTCCCATAGCTTTTTCTGAACAGTCTCAATAAACTGCAGACCCGTTACCACATGGGGCTCCGGCAGAGTTGTTACTTTTTTCAGATCCTTTGTCATAATTCCGCTTTCTACCGTTTGAATGGTAATTTTTTGCAGACAGGCGCCGAATTCCTGCAGGGGCTGGTTTCTGTCCAGCTCACCTCGTTTTTCCAAGGCATTTGCCCAGGCCATGATAATAGCCAGCGGGTTGGTGGAAGCTACGCCGCCTTCCAGATACTGGTAATAGTGGCGTCGAACAGTGCCATGAGCAGCTTCGTATTCATAGCAGCCGTCAGGAGAAACGAGAACTGACGTCATCATGGCGGCAGAGCCGTAGGCTGTTGCCAGCATATCGCTCATAACATCTCCGTCATAGTTTTGGCATGCCCATACATAGCCGCCAGGGCTTTTGACTGCCCGAGATACGGCATCGTCAATTAGACAATAGGAATAGCTAATGCCGGGAGCTTCGAATTTTTCCATAAACTCTTCCATAAAAATCTGCTTGAATATTTCCCGAAAATTTCGGTCATATACCTTGGAAATGGTATCCTTGGCGGAAAAAATAAGATCCTGCTTTTGTTCCAGGGCATAAGACATGCAGCAGCGGGCAAAGCTTCGGATGGATTGATCCAGGTTGTGGACTCCCAGATCAAAATACTCTTCTTTTAAATCAACAAAGGGCAGAATCAGCTTCTCCTTTGTTTCCGTCCTGAATCGTTATACCAGATTTTTCTTTTCCCAGTGGCCGGTGCGGTACCAGAGATAGGAAATGATGTAGTTCATTCCCCAGCCGAGCGGTACAGCATACCACACAAATTCAATTCCCCAGACAGGAGAGCAAAGCTGTGCGACAGCAACCCGGATGGAGAGATTGACAAGATTTGCAGCCATATAAACGCCCACATCTCCTGCACCCCGCAGAACGCCATCGGTTGAGGCCTTAAAGCCCAGAAAGCAGAAGAAAAAGCCGATAAAGCGAAGGTAACTGGCTCCGGTGGAATAGGCTAAAGGGGACGATTCCACATTAAGAAAGGCAGAGAGGATGGGACGGTAAAACAGCTGGGTGGCGATTAAAAGGATGGCACTGAAGGAAAGAATGATGAGGTACGAGGTCCGATACCCCTGACGGACTCGTTTCTTCTGGCCTGCACCCAGATTCTGGGCTGTAAAGGTGGAGACAGCGTTTCCAGTGGCTATCATTGGCACAATTGCCAGGGATTCCAGGCGCATACCGGCAGAGTATCCGGCCAGTGCGGAGGAGCCAAAACGGTTTACTGCAGACTGGGTCAGCAGGATACCGATGCTGACAATAGACTGCTGAACGATGGAGGGGATGGCAATTTTTGTTCCATTCGTCAGCATAGAGCAATCAAAGAGCGGGATTCTGCCTTCTGTATGAAAGGTGCCAAGAAAACGCAGCAGGATCAGGAAAGAAAGCAGAGAGGAAATTCCCTGGGCAAGGACAGTAGCAATTGCCACGCCTTCCACTCCCATTCCCAGTTTTAAAACCATAAACAGATCCAGAAATACATTTAATACAGAGGAAAAGATCAGAAGAGCCAGAGGAATAACAGATTTTCCCAGTGCATTAAAATTGGCGGAAAGCACATTGTACATAAACATAAAGGGCAGTCCGCAAAAATAGATCTGCAGATAAAGGACAGCATCGCTGAAAATATCTTCCGGTGTTTTTAACAGCCGCATGACAGTTGGATTAAACAGAAAACCAAAGCAGGCAAGGAGGGAACTGAGAACCAGAAAGGTAATCAAAAAGGTGGCAATGGAGGTTTTCATTTCCCGGAGTTTTCCTGCGCCCAGATACTGGCTGGTCAGCACGGAGGCACCGATTCCGCCACCAATAGCAATCATGATAAATACATTGGTAAAGGAATAGGAGGCTCCCACGGCTGCCAGGGCATTTTCTCCCACAAAACGTCCGACAATGATAGAGTCAGCCATATTATAGAATTGCTGAAACAAGTTTCCAATAATCATAGGAAGAGCAAAGACAATAAGAGCCCGTCCCGGGGTGTCTGTAAGCAGAGGCTGCTTTTTATTCATAAGTTTCAATCTCCTTTTAAAATTTGATGGAGAGGGCTTAAGCCTCAGCCGTGGGAAACTGTTCCTTCAGAATCCGGATGAACAGTTGATCTGCTTTGGACAGAAAGCCGTCGCCAAGGGTGGCAATGCACATATCCCATCCGGCCCCGTATGCCTGATCGATACAGAGACGTGCTGGCTGAAGCTGACCGGAATGAATTCGGGAATACTGTTCTGGTACAAGCATGACTCCCATTCCGCGGGCCGCAAGAAGCTGGGCAGTTTCAAAGCTTCTCAGAGTGAGAACAGTTTGGGGGCGGGAAATTCCTGCACGCAGAAGAACCTCATCTGTAATCTGACGAATGCGCTGAGTCTGGTGAAGCATCAGGAAAGGCTCTCTGGCGAGAAGCTTCAGATCCAGAACAGGATAGGGGTAGCCTTCCTGAAAAACGGCTTTTTGGAGCAGTGGATGATCCGGTGACAGAACGAGGATAAAAGGATCTCTGCTCAGAAGCTCATAGCGAAGCGCGGATAAAGAGCTCCTTTCCGGCGGCGCATGCATAACGGCAAAATCAAGTTTTCCTGCCAGAAGCTGCTGCTCCAGAGCAGCGGTGTTTTCTTCGTGGAGGGTAATCTCTACATGAGGGCAGATATTTTTGTAGGCAGGAAGAACCCGGGGAAGTACAAGGGTGCCCAGGTGGTTGGTAATGCCGATGTGGATATGTCCTGTTTTCAGATTATTGATATCGCTGATTTCCAGCTGAAAATCCTCATACATTTTTAAAACCTGGACAGCCATATGGTAATAGCGCTCACCGGCAAAGGTAAGGGTAAGTCCTGTTGTTGTTCTGTGAAACAAGGGCATACCAATACTCTCTTCAATTCGCTGAATAGACTGGCTTAAAGATGGCTGAGCCATAAATAATTTTTTTGCGGCTTTGGATATATTGTGCTCATCGGCCACTGTTTTTACATACAGTAAATCTTTCGTTGTCATGGGAATTCTCCTTCTTGGTGTAATTATAATACGAAATACGAAAAAAGTCATCTTCATACGAAACTGGACATTGACTTGTGGAGACACTCTGGGTATGATAATAAAAGTCTGCTGGATTTATTTGAGGGTTTATCCGCTGATTGGAAAAAAGCGATAACCTGAACGGTAAAAAAGCTGAGAGAATCCAGAACACGGGAAGAGGGAGGAATGAGGAAAATGAACAGCATGAAATCAGAAAAGAATGGGAAAATCTGGTTTCTGAAAGGAATGAAGCACGGAATTCCCATTGGCTTGGGGTATTTTGCAGTATCCTTTACCCTGGGAATTGCTTCAAAAAAGGCAGGGCTGTCTGCATTTCAGGCAGCAGTGATGTCAGCGGCTATGATGGCTTCAGCCGGTCAGTTTGCAGGAATTGGTATGATTGCGGCGGGAGCCGGTTATTTGGAAATGGCAGTAACAACTCTGGTGGTAAATATGCGGTATCTGCTAATGTCCAGTGCCCTTTCTCAGAAGGTGCGGCGGGATGTGCCCTTTTATCACAGATTTTTGATGGCTTATGAGGTGACGGATGAGATTTTCGGCATTGCCGTGTCGGTTCCTGAAAAGCTGCATCCTGCTTATATGTACGGAGCTGTAGCTGTAGCAGGACCGGGATGGGTATTGGGAACCTTTCTGGGAGCCGTTATTGGTATGATTCTTCCGGAAAGAGTCATGAGCGCCCTGAATGTAGCTCTTTATGGGATGTTCATGGCAGTTGTGATTCCGCCCTCCAGGAAAAACAGGGTAATTGCAGGAGTAGTAGCTGTTTCTATGATTTGTAGTACAATGTTTTCTATCATACCGGGAATTCGAGAAATATCGTCCGGCTTTCAGATGATTCTTTTAACAGTACTGCTGGCCGGAGGAGCAGCGGTGCTGTTTCCAGTAAAAGAGGAGAAGGAGGATACAGACTATGAGCGCTAATATTCCTGTAAGCATTCTTGTAATGTTTCTGACGATTTATGGGGTGCGGGTACTACCTCTTACTCTCTTGAAAAAAGAAATAAAAAATCCGTTTATCCGTTCTTTTTTATATTATGTGCCCTATGTTAGTCTGTCTGTCATGACTTTTCCAGCCATTTTATCAGCCACAGCTGATGTGCGGTCTGGTCTTGCAGGTTTTGCTGCAGCTGTGATTCTTGCGTGGGTGGATGGCAATCTGTTTCGAGTATCTCTTGGAGCCTGTGCTGCAGTTTATCTGGCAGAGCTATTTTTGTAAAATACCCAAAAGGAGGTAAAGAAGCGTGAGTGGAATTCTGGCTGTACTGACTAAGGCAGCTGCGTTTATCCTGATTATCGTTATGGGATATGTACTGAAGCGAAAGGGCTTTTTTCATCCGGATGATTTTTATCTGATTTCTAAAATTGTGATCCGGATTACCCTGCCCTGTGCAATTATTTCTAACTTCAGCAATATTACCATGGATCGTTCCCTGTTGTTTTTGTGTCTGCTGGGAATTATTTGCAATATTGTTATGGTAAGCATCGGATACGTAACGAATCTGCACCGGGACGGGGAGAGAAAGGCTTTTGATATGATTAACCTGTCCGGATACAATATTGGAAATTTTACTCTTCCCTTTGTCCAGAGTTTTCTGGGCCCGGTGGGGTTTGCAGCAACCAGTCTGTTTGATGCTGGAAATGCGGTCATGTGTACGGGGGTAACCTATACGTTGGCTTCGATGGTCAAGGGAACCGGTGAAAAAGCTTCGGTAAGAAATATTGTAAAGAGCTTGCTGTCCTCCCTGCCCTTTGATGCCTATGTGATTATGACAATGCTTGCCATGCTGGAGCTTTCTCTTCCGGATGTGATTGTTTCTTTCGCTGCTACGGTGGGAGCCTCCAATGCCTTTCTGGCCCTTTTGATGATTGGAATCGGATTTGAAATTCGTCTGGGACGTGACAAGCTTTTTTTGATTTTCCGTCTGATGGCTCTGCGGTACGGAGTTGCCCTTGCGTTTTCTTTGGCAGGATTTTATCTGCTGCCCTTTGAACTGGAGGTTCGTCAGGCTATGGCTATTGCAGCCTTTGGCCCGGTTTCCTCTGTGGCAACAGCCTTTACCGGAAGGCTGGGCGGAGATGTGGAAATGTCCAGTGCAGTCAACTCCATGTCGATTGTTTTGAGTATGGCGGCTATTACAGTAACTTTAATTCTGGTGCTGTAATGTCCGCTGTAAGCGGGCAAGAAGATACATGGCTGAACGATGGCGTAATATCTTGATATTCAAAGGATTTCATTGACAAAAAAGGAAAAGGAATATATAATGCACTCAGCACAGGGGGAAAAACTGTGCGGGAAATCAATAGGTTCCAGAGTCAAATGAGGAGGAAAAGAATTATGGCAGCAGTAAAGAAAGTAGCTGACAAAGCAGTAGAGGGAAATGCAGTTGCTGAGAAGGAAACTGAGAAGACAACAGTAGCTTCCAAGACAGTAAAGAAACCGGCAGAGAAGAAAGCAGCAGCGCCGAAAAAGACGACTGCAGCAAAGACTCCGGCAGCAGAAAAGACCCAGGCTGCAGAAAAAGCTCCGGCTGCAAAGAAAACTCCAGCAAAAAAAGCTGAGCCGAAGGCAACGGTTGTTATTGAGTATGGCGAGAATCAGATTGTTGCAAAGGAAGTACTGGATGCAGCAACCAAGGCATACAAGGCCAACCACAGAGGCGTTACCATCAAGACCATTGAAGTTTATATCCAACCTGAAAATAATGTGGCTTACTATGTCGTAAACGGAGAAGGTTCCGACGATTTCAAGGTTTCCCTGTAATCGAACGGATTTGATAAAAGTGTAATGACGAAAAAGGCTGTGCGTCTGCTGAGACAGATGCGCGGCTTTTTTTCTGCATGAAAAATACTCTTATAAAAGTTTTTCGCCTGCAGAGAGTTGATTCTGTTGCAGATAGGGTATTTACAGGAAATGACCGGACCGATATAATGAAAAAATGGAACCGTCCAGCCATGCATTTTCCTGCCTGCTTAAAGTGGATAAGAAGCGCCGGGCTGAAGGGTTACGAAAAAAGCAAGAAAAATAAGAGAAACCTGGGAGATAGTGATGGCTGGAAAGAAGAATCGGGACAGAACCGAGAAAACGGTATGCAGGGAAAATGGAAAAGCCATGGAGATGGTTATAGAGACAGAATTGGCACAGGAAGAAAAGCAGCAGATTCCTGGGAACGAGCCGGCCAATGCTGATAAAAAAAAGCAGGAGGAAAGAGAAGCAGAATTGCCGGAGGCTTTTTTGAAACGGATGAAGGAGCTTCTGGGAGAGGAGTTTCCGGCATTTCTTGAAAGTTATGAGGCAGAGCGGGTACAGGGGCTGAGGTGGAATCCCTTGAAGGGGGAACCATCCAGTCTGTCCCTTCGCTATGGAAAGCGGTTTGGTCTTTCTCCTGTGAGCTGGTGTGCGGAGGGGAATTACTATGACCAGAAAACCAGACCGGGAAAGCATGTTCTCCATGAAGCAGGAATTTATTATATTCAGGAGCCCAGCGCTATGGCAGTTACGGTGCTTCTGGATCCGCAGCCAGGAGAACGGATTTTGGATCTGTGCGCGGCGCCAGGGGGAAAGACCACCCACATTGCCGGACGTATGAGAAATCAAGGTCTTCTGGTGAGCAATGAGATTCATCCGGCACGGGCAAAAATTTTATCAAGAAATGTGGAGCGGATGGGAATTGGAAACTGTGTAGTCACCAATGAGGATTCGGGACGTCTGCGTCTTTACTTTCCAGAGTTTTTTGATCGAATTGTCGTGGATGCTCCCTGTTCCGGAGAGGGAATGTTCCGCAAGGATGAGTTGGCCCGCAGCCAGTGGAGTCCGGAAAATGTACTTCACTGTGCCAAACGCCAGCAGGAAATTTTGGACAATGCGGCTGCTATGTTAAAGCCTGGCGGACGTCTGGTTTATTCAACCTGTACCTTCGCCCCTGAGGAGGACGAACAGGCAGTTGAAAGATTTTTGCAGGAGCACAGAGATTTTTCTATAGAAAAGCCGGAATGTGCCGCTGCTTTGGAGGGGCTTTCTCACGGAAGGCCAGAATGGAGTCAGACAAATATGACTGGTCTGGCGGATACTTTCCGAATCTGGCCGCATAAATGTGAGGGAGAAGGTCATTATCTGGCCTGTCTGAAAAAGGCAGGGGCTAATTTCGGGGAAGCCTGTCAGGAGCTGACAGAGGCGGATAGTCGGAAAAAAGAAAAGAAGAAAGATCGTGGCAGTCAGAATGGAAAAAAGAAAGGTTCAGGGGAAAAAGCAAGAGAAAATCAGGCTTTACTGCAGGTGATGTTTCAGGAGCTGTTTACCCGGCAGGAGGCACAAACCTGGAGGGAATCCTGCAGTGCAGAACGGCTGGTTTCCTATGGGGATCAGATATATCTGCTTCCGGCGGGAATTCCAGATTTGTCAGGGCTTAGGGTTTTAAGACCAGGGCTTCATCTTGCCACAGGCAAGAAAAACAGGCTGGAACCCTCCCATGCTTTGGCTCTTTTCCTGGATCCAGACACAGTGAACCAAAGCGTAGAATTGGATGCGGAATCTGCAGAAATTCGGACTTATCTTTCTGGAGGTACCCTTTCTGCAGAGGGGATGGAGAATGGATGGGCTTTAGTCTGTGCAGACGGATGGCCTGCCGGATGGGCAAAGGCCTCTTCGGGAATTCTTAAAAATCACTACCCAAAGGGGCTTCGCCAGGATTTATAAAAGAATGTCTGGCTTCTCCCTCTGGAAGAAAGCACTGCATATCATCAGGAACCGCAGCCGTAAAGGCCAGCGGTTCTTTTGTTATGGGATGAGAAAATTCCAGTTTCCAGGAATGGAGACTTTGTCTCTGAATTAGGCTAAAGTCCGGGTAATAGAGAAAATCACCCAGAAGCGGAAAGCCAAGGTACTTCATGTGAACGCGGATCTGATGTGTACGGCCTGTTTCCAGATGAAGCTTTACCAGGGAGGTATTGGAGGACGGATTGCTGTAGAGAACCTGGTAGTGGGTGACTGCCTGCTCTCCATGGATAAAGTCCACACACCGCTCAATGGTGGAGCCGTTTACTCTGGAAATCGGTGCGTTGATTACGCCGGATTCCGGTTCCGGTTTTCCCTGAACAGCAGCCAGATAGGTGCGCCGGATTTCTCTTCTTTTCATCATATCAGAAAGAAGGCAGGCGCTGAGACTGTGCTTGGCCAGAATCAAAAGACCAGTAGTATCCCGATCCAGGCGGTTTACAACGCGGAAGGTAAATGGAAGTCCATTCTGGTTAAAATACCAGGCCGCGCTGTTGGCGAGGGAGTTGTCATGGTTTCCCTGGGACGGATGGATTGGCATTCCTGCCGGCTTATTCAGGATCATCAGGTGTTCATCCTCATAAACAATAGGAAATGGAAGACATACTGGTTCAATATGAGGAGAATTCTTTTCCGGCGGAAGGGTAACGGTGAGCACCTGTCCTGGAGTTAGGATATAGGGAGTGCAGACCCGATATCCATCAACGGTAAGACCATCCGGAAGCGCTTTTAAGTCAATGATCAGCCGCCGGGAATATCCTTGAGAGAGAAGCAGATCCTGTACGGTAATTCCTTCTTTCGGGAAGTCACTTTCCGTTTGTTTTTTCGAGTTCAGAAGAAACTCTGATTGGGATTTTGGGGATGCAGTGTAAGTAAATACCTGTCTCACGGCTGGTAAGGTTCTCCTTTCTGTTTCAGATGTTTTTTCTTGCTGACCGTATGATCCACGACCCGGTCCTTTTCCAGAAAGCTGGCACGCTTGATACTGTCTACACCGTATTTATCGCGTATAGAGTCTACGGCCTTTTCCAGAGCGTTCATCCGGCGGGATTGTTCTGTTTCAAACAGATTCATCTGATGAAAATCCGTTTCATCAATACGGCTGGTCCGAAGGCCAATCAGCCGGACTGGAGTAAAATCCCAGAATTCCTTCAGAAGCTGGCATGCCTTCTGGTAAATCATGGTAGTAGAATCCGTAGCATAGGGAAGCGTTGCCTGATGGGAATGGCTGTGGAATTGCCAGTCCTTTAGCTCTACACAGACGCAGCTGCAGCGCACATGGTTTTCTCTCAGTCTTGCCCCTACCGTTTCGCTCAGGGCCAGAAGCACCTGACAGGCAGTGGGATAATCAGAAATATCCTGGGGCAGAGTAATACTGTTGCCATAGCCTTTGTTCAGTGGTTCTCGTTCTTCTACGGGAGAGTCATCTATTCCGTTAGCATATCGGTGGATCAGGGAGCCGTATTTATCCCCCAGATGGGCTTTTAAAATCGAGCAGTCGCAGGAAGCAATATCTCCGATCGTATGAAGACCGATTTTTTCCATGCGCATGGCAGCTGAGCTTCCTACAAAAAACAGATTGCGCAGAGGAAGCGGCCACATTTTATCTGGTATTTCCGAGGAGAAAAGGGTGTGGGTTTTATCAGGCTTTTCAAAGTCAGAGGCCATTTTTGCCAGAAGCTTGTTGGGGGCAATGCCTACATTGACAGTAAAGCCAAGCTCCCTGTGTATCCGTTCCCGTATGCGATTGGCAGTCTCTGTAGGAGAGCCAAAAAGATGAATGGTTTCTGTCATATCGAGAAAGGCCTCGTCAATGCTGAATTTCTCAATGTCCGGGGTGTATTCCTCAAGAAGCTTTATCAGTTTTTCGGAGTATTCCAGGTAAAGGTCAAAGCGGGAAGGAACAATGGTCAGCTCTGGACATTTTTTCAGAGCTGACACCAGGGGCTCTGCTGTAGAAATTCCGTACTGTTTGGCAGGAACTGATTTTGCCAGGACAATTCCATGGCGGGATTTGGCGTCTCCGCCAACTGCAGAGGGAATGGTTCGCAGATCAATCGCATGGGGATCCTTTGATAAACGATAGACAGACTCCCAGCTAAGAAAGGCGGAATTTACATCAATATGAAAAATAAGTCGCTGTCGTTCCATGAACAGGCCTCCTTTCGGCGTTTGAACCCTGGGGAATATCCCGCAGTTTCTTTGTCTATCATACCAGAATAATTAAAAAATTACCAGAATAGGATCAGGTAATGATAGGTTCTGGGTGAGACCATGGGAAAACGAAGCCGTGCTTATGGCTTAATGATAGGAATTACGGCCGGATTTGCCGTGTGGGGAAGTGTTGCTGTGCAGCCCTGCGCCATGTCCGGGGAAAATACGGAAAGAGAGGGGATAAAATGGGAGCGGAGTATAGAAACAGTCCAGGGCCAGGGGAAAGAGAAGCTTCGTCTTCATGCAGTGAGTGCGGTTTTGATGGACGGAGTCAGCGGCCGTATTCTCTATGGAAAAGAGGAGCAGAGTTTTCGCCCTATGGCCAGCACTACAAAAATTATGACCTGCATTCTGGCTCTGGAAAATGGAAATCCTGAGGATATCTGCCGGTTTTCTTCAAAGGCAGCCGCTCAGCCAAAGGTTCATTTGGGGGCGCCGGCAGGTACGCAGTTTAGGCTTCAGGAGCTTTTGTATTCTCTGATGCTGGAGTCTCACAACGATTCTGCTGTGGCGATTGCAGAGCATATAGGCGGAAGTGTGGAGGGGTTTGCGTCTATGATGAATCAGAAGGCAAGAGATATTGGATGTAAAAACACCTGGTTTATTACACCGAATGGGTTGGATGCGGTCTGTGCAATGCCAGATGGAGGTGAGAAAAGCCACGGGACAACGGCAGCGGAGCTGGCAGCGATTCTCAGGTACTGTATTCGGGATTCTCCCAAAAAGGATGCGTTTCTGGAAATTACCAGAACATCCGGAAGAACCATTACAGACTGTTCTGGCCAATATTCTCGTTACTGCGGAAACCATAATGCGCTTCTGACTATGATGGAGGGGGCGTTGACCGGAAAAACAGGGTTTACGGGGGGAGCTGGATATTCTTATGTGGGAGCCTTGGAAAGTCAGGGAAGAACCTTTATTATAGCCCTTTTGGGAAGCGGATGGCCGCCCCATAAAGCTTACAAATGGGAAGATGCAAAAGCACTTTTGGAGTACGGAAAAGAGCATTACCATTACCGGGACGTATTTGAGCCGGAGGAGCCACGGACTGTGCTGGTAGAAGGGGGAAAAGAGCCAGAGCGCGTTCCTGTCAGCAGCCGTCTGAAGGAGGAACAGCGCCATTTAAAGCTTTTGGTGTCAGACTGGGATCAGGTGGAATGTGTCACAAGGCTTCCGGATATGCGAAAGGCTCCAGTCCGGTCCGGTGATGTGGCAGGATATCAGATATACCGGCTGAATGGAGAGGTGGTAGCGGTGTATCCTCTCTATATGGAAGCGTCAGTGGATGAATGGAAATTTTCTTCCTGTGTTCAAATGGTGTTAGAGTTTTTTGCCAAAAAACGATGAAAAAAATCAAAAGTTAAAAAAATAACTTGAAATTTAGTGCAGAACATTATACAATTAAAATCGGCAGAAATTGGATTTACTAAGCGACCAGACGAGACTTTCCTGCTGTTTTTGGCAGGATTTCGTCAAGTCGTGAAAATATTTCAAAATGGAGGATTGCAAAATGAGTAATTCAGCACAAACATCAGCAAGTAACAGAATTAATGCATTGCTTGATGAGAACAGTTTTGTTGAAGTCGGCGCTTATGTAACAGCAAGAAGCACAGACTTTAACATGACTGACAGGGAAACTCCCGCAGATGGTGTAGTAACCGGTTACGGTACCATTGAGGGATGCCTGGTGTATGTGTACAGCCAGGATGCGTCTGTACTGGGCGGTTCTATGGGTGAGATGCATGCAAAGAAGATTTCCAACATTTATTCCATGGCAGTGAAGATGGGAGCTCCGGTTATCGGACTGATTGACTGCGCCGGTTTAAGACTGCAGGAGGCAACCGATGCATTAAACGGCTTTGGCCAGATGTATTTAAGTCAGGCTATGGCTTCTGGCGTTGTTCCGCAGATTTCCGCAGTTTTTGGTACCTGCGGCGGCGGTATGGCAGTATCCTCTGCAATGGCAGATTTTGTGTTTATGGAGAGCAAAAAGGCAAAACTGTTTGTAAATTCTCCCAATGCAATTGATGGTAATCGAATTGAAAAATGTGACACCTCCTGTGCTGCTTTCCAGAGCGAAGAGGCAGGTCTGGCAGATTTTACCGGCAGTGAGGACGAGATCCTTTCTCAGATTCGTGAACTGGTTTCTATTCTGCCTGCAAACAATGAGGATGATATGTCCTACAGTGAGTGTGAGGATGATCTGAATCGTATTTGTTCTGATATTGAAAACTGTGTAGGTGCTACGGATTTGGCGCTTGCCCAGATTTCTGATGATAATTTCTTTATGGAAGTAAAGAAGGATTATGATCCGTCTATGGTTACTGGCTTTATCCGTTTGAACGGCATGACCGTAGGCTGTGTGGCAAATAGAACAGAGGTATACGGCGAAAATGGCGTGAAAGAAGGCGAGTATGACGCAGTTCTTTCTTATCGCGGCTGCGAGAAGGCAGAGAAGTTTGTTTCCTTCTGTGATGCTTTTAACATTCCGCTGCTGACTCTTGTAAATGTAAAGGGTTATAAGGCAAGCAAATGCACAGAGCGCCGGATTGCAAAGGCAGCAGGCCGTCTGACCTACGCATTTGCAGATGCAAGTGTTCCGAAGGTGACTGTAGTTGTAGGCGAAGCATACGGCAGCGCATATCTGACGATGAACAGCAAATCCATTGGCGCAGACCTGGTTTATGCATGGCCGAACGCTTCTATTGGAATGATGGATGCAGAGGCAGCTGCAAAGATTATGTATGCAGATGAGATTGCAAAGGCAGATGACAGCCTGGCTCTGATTGCAGAGAAGGCAGAAGCATACCGCCAGCTTCAGTCCAGTGCTGTGGCAGCTGCAAAGAGAGGTTATGTGGATGACATCATCGATGCGTGCGATACCAGAAAACGTGTGATTGCAGCCTTTGAGATGCTGTTTACCAAGAGAGAGGATCGTCCTGACAGAAAACATGGAACGGTTTAGAACGAGGTGACTGATATATGAAACAGTATATAAAGCGAGTATTGTTAGTGTTATGCATGACAGTCAGCCTCTTTTCCCTGTCCGCCTGCTCTGCCGGTACGGAAACCAAGGGGAAAGAGCTTGACCCCATGACAGCTATGGGCGTTTCTCAGAGTGCGGAAGGACTTCTGCAGAATATCGTAGCGCTTGACGAGGCTCAGGCACAGGAACTGGAAGCAACGCTTTTGGAAGACAAAGAGTACGGTCTTGCAGGCGGCGTTACCTCCTGGATGAGTGTAATGAAAGATACCGGCGCATTCGTAGGAGTGATTTCTTCCGACACTGTACTTTCCGAGGATGACGAATACGTCAGCACGGTTATGGCACAGTTTGAGAACCGCAACGCAGAATTCAAGATGTTTATGACTGAGGGTGATCAGGGACTGATGCCGACTTCTATCGCATTTACTCCAGAATATACTTTTGGAGAAAAGATGGAAAAGGCAGCAATGAATACCCTGCTGGGTATGGGAACTGTATTTATGGTTCTGATTTTTATCAGCCTGATTATTGCCGGAATGAAGTTTGTCAATATCTTCGAGGCAAAGATGAAGGCAAAACAGGAGGCAGCAGCACCGGCGGCTCCTGCACCGGTTGTGGAAGCGGTAGAGGCAGAAGAAGGGGAACTGGTTGACGATCTGGAACTGGTAGCAGTAATTACTGCAGCAATTGCAGCTGCTTCCAATTCTTCAACGGATGGCCTGGTAGTACGTTCCATCAAACGTGCGCCTGGCGCAAAATGGAAAAGAGCATAAGCATATTAGGAGGAATTTATCATGAAAAATTATACAATTACAGTTAATGGTAATGTTTATGAAGTAACCGTAGAGGAAGGCGTTTCCACCGGCGCAGCAGCAGCTCCCAAGGCAGCACCGAAAGCAGCTCCCAAGGCAGCACCGAAAGCAGCTCCTAAGGCAGCACCGAAGGCAGCAGCACCGGCTGGAGCAGCTGGCGCTGTAAAAGTAAATGCCCCCATGCCGGGCAAGATCCTTGCAGTAAAGGCAACTGTAGGACAGGCAGTGAAGAAGGGTGATGCAATCATGGTTCTGGAAGCCATGAAGATGGAGAATGATATCGTAGCTCCTCAGGACGGCACCGTTGCAAGTCTGAATGCAGCAGTTGGCGATTCCGTAGAAGCCGGCGCAGTTCTTGCTACATTAAACTAACAGCTTGCAATTAACGGCAAGTTCCTTATGGAGGGATTAAAATGGATTATATTGGAACAACATTGGTTAATCTTCTTCAGCAGACAGCCTTTTGCAATCTTACGTATGGCAATTTCCTGATGATCGGCGTAGCGCTGGTATTTTTGTACCTGGCTATCCGAAAGGGATTTGAGCCGCTGCTTTTGGTGCCGATTGCATTTGGTATGCTGCTGGTGAATATCTATCCGGATATTATGGCAAAACCGGAGGATATGTCCAACGGTGTCGGCGGACTGCTTCATTATTTCTTCCTTCTGGACGAGTGGAGTATTCTTCCGTCTCTGATTTTCATGGGTGTTGGCGCAATGACGGACTTTGGTCCACTGATTGCGAACCCCAAGAGCTTCCTTCTGGGAGCTGCTGCACAGTTCGGTATTTATGCAGCGTATTTTATGGCAATTGCATTTGGATTTAACGATAAGGCTGCAGCCGCTATTTCCATTATCGGCGGAGCAGACGGCCCGACCTCTATTTTCCTGGCAGGTAAGCTTGGACAGACTGAGTTTATGGGACCTATCGCAGTAGCTGCTTATTCTTACATGGCTCTGGTGCCCATTATCCAGCCGCCGATTATGAAGCTGCTTACTACAGAGCAGGAGCGTAAGATCCGTATGGATCAGCTTCGTCCTGTATCCAAACTGGAGAAGATCCTGTTCCCGATTATTGTTACCATTGTTGTATGTCTGATTCTGCCGACCACAGCTCCCCTTGTTGGTATGCTGATGCTGGGTAACCTGTTCCGTGAGAGCGGTGTTGTAAAGCAGCTGACAGAGACAGCAAGCAACGCACTGATGTACATCGTAGTTATCCTGCTGGGTACTTCTGTAGGCGCTTCCACCAGCGCAGAGGCATTCTTAAAGCCCACCACACTGCTGATCGTAGTTCTGGGTCTGATTGCATTTGCATTCGGTACAGCAGCCGGTGTAGTGTTCGGTAAGATTATGTGCAAGGTAACCGGCGGTAAGGTAAATCCGCTGATTGGTTCAGCCGGTGTATCTGCAGTGCCTATGGCAGCCCGTGTATCTCAGAAGGTGGGAGCGGAGGCAGATCCTACCAACTTCCTGCTGATGCATGCCATGGGACCCAACGTAGCCGGTGTTATCGGTACGGCAGTAGCAGCTGGTACCTTCATGGCGATCTTTGGAATTTAACGATAGAATATTCAGGAGGTAAATTAAAATGGCAGAGATTCAGAAAAAGCCGGTTAAGATTGTAGAGACTGTTCTGCGTGATGCGCATCAGTCTTTAATCGCAACCAGAATGAGTACGGAACAGATGCTTCCTATCATTGATAAGATGGATCAGGTTGGTTATTATGCAGTAGAGTGCTGGGGCGGCGCTACCTTTGATGCTTCCCTTCGTTTCCTGAAAGAGGATCCGTGGGAGAGATTGAGAAAGCTGAGAGCTGGCTTTAAGAACACCAAGCTGCAGATGCTGTTCCGTGGACAGAACATTCTGGGATACAACCATTATGCGGATGATGTGGTAGAGTACTTTGTACAGAAATCCGTAGCAAACGGTATTGATATTATTCGTATTTTTGACTGCTTAAACGATCTGCGCAACCTGCAGACCGCTGTAAAAGCAGCAAAGAAGGAGAAAGCTCACGCTCAGATCGCTCTGTGCTATACCCTGGGTGAGGCTTATACCCTGGATTACTGGAAAGATATTGCAAAGAGAATCGAGAACATGGGCGCAGATTCTATCTGTATCAAGGATATGGCTGGTCTGCTGACTCCTTATGCAGCGCAGGAACTGGTTGGCGCACTGAAAGAGTCTACAGAGCTTCCGATTGATCTGCATACCCACTATACTTCCGGTGTTGCTTCCATGACATACTTAAAGGCAGTGGAGAACGGCTGTGATATTATTGACACCGCAATGTCTCCTCTGGCATTGGGCACCAGCCAGCCAGCAACTGAGGTTATGGTTGAGACCTTCAAAGGAACTCCCTATGATACTGGTCTGTCTCAGGACAAACTGGCAGAGATTGCCGAGTACTTTGCACCGATTCGGGAGGAATCCTTAAAGAGCGGTCTGCTGAATCCGAAGGTACTGGGGGTTAATATTAAGACTCTGCGGTATCAGGTACCGGGCGGTATGCTCTCTAACCTGGTAAACCAGCTGAAGGAAGCTGGCAAGGAGGATAAGTTCCAGGAGGTTCTGGAGGAGATCCCGAGAGTAAGAAAAGACTTCGGTGAGCCGCCGTTAGTTACTCCGTCCTCTCAGATTGTAGGTACACAGGCTGTTATGAACGTAATTTCTGGTGAGCGCTACAAGCTGGTTCCCAAGGAGTCCAAGAAGATCATGATGGGCGAATTCGGTCAGACTGTAACACCGGTAAATAAAGAAGTGCAGAAGAAGATCATTGGAGACGAGACTCCGATTACCTGCCGTCCGGCAGATCTGATTCCGCCGCAGCTTCCGCAGTTTGAAAAAGAATGTGCACAGTGGAAGCAGCAGGAAGAGGATGTTCTGTCCTATGCTCTGTTCCCGAAGGTAGCAGAGGAATTCTTTAAGTACAGAGAGGCACAGCAGACCAAGGTAGATGCTGCTGTTGCAGATACTGCAAATAAGGCTTATCCTGTATAAGCTGTCTTGAAAATAATGGAATTATTCCGCGCGCCGGAGCTTCTGTCATTGATTTGGCAGAAGCTCCGGCGTGTTTGTGCATCTTCTGCCGTTTGCATGTGGCGGCTGTCTGCGATGGGGCATCATCTTGGCCGGCTTTGCCGGACAAGATGCATCGGAGGAATCGTTATACCATATTAAAAGTTTCTTACAAATTTCGCAGGATATCTGAACTTTGGTTTGATTTGGTTGACTATCCCAGTATTTGTCATTATAATAAGAAACATGTAAAATTCCGGATTTCTGCTCTTGGGCAGATGCGGAGCAGAATCTACCTTTTGAGGAGAATATACATGAAAAAACGATCATGGAAAAGAGGGCTGGCTGTAGCTATGGGAGTAATGCTGGGGGTTTCTCAGCCTGCTGGTACCGCTCTCAGAGCTTACCAGGCCTATGCCTATACAGAACGTTCGGCAAAGATCAGCGCGACTACGCTGAATGTCAGAAGCGGGCCAGGAACCTCCAATGCATCTGTAGCCAGGCTGAGTAAAAATGCAGCTGTTACAGTCATTGGTGAGACAACGGGGAGCGACGGAAAACTATGGTATCAGATCCGCTTTACAGGCGCAGGCGGTCAGACGACGACAGGATATGTGCTGGGAATCTATGTGAGCTTCCCCACGGCCTACAGTCACGATGGAGATTTTGAAGCCAGTCTGAATGCTCAGGGATTTCCAGAGTCCTACAAAAACAGTCTGAGACAGCTTCATGCAAAATATCCTCAGTGGAGATTTGAGGCACAGCAGACAGGTCTGGACTGGAACACAGTGATTCAGAATGAGTCGGTTCTGGGACGGAATCTGGTACATACCGGCAGTATTTCTTCCTATAAGTCACTGGCAGAGGGGGCTTACAACTGGGACAATGGAGTGTGGACCGGTTTTGATGGAAGCACGTGGGTAGCCGCTTCAGAGGATATTCTGCGTTTTTATATGGATCCGCGGAATTTCCTGGATGAGGCTTATATTTTTCAGTTTATGTCACAAAAATACGATCCGGCGGTTCACACAAGAGAAGGCCTGGAGTCTATGCTGAAGGGCAGTTTTATGGAAAACGGCCAGATTGGAGCAGGAAACTCCGGCAGCAGTTCCGCTGGCCCTGGAGGCAGCAGCTCTGGGGGAAGCAATACCGGCGGAAGTCCGGTAGTAGGTCCTGGTGTTTCCGGCGGCAGTTCTTCTGTACCGGGCGGACAGAGCGCAGTGATCGTAGGACCGGGAGCGGGGAACGGTTCTTCCGGAACCTCTTCCCAGCCGTCAGGCAATGCCGGTTCTCAGGCGCCATCAGGTACATCGGATTCAGAGGTGCGGTTTGAGGGACCTCACGCATCTGTCAGCAGGCATAATGCTGCTTTTGTAGCAGCCAATGTTATTACAGCGGGAGGCCCTGGCGGTTCTTCTGGGGGAAGTTCCTCTCCAGGTGCAGCTGCTCCCGGCGGAGTTACCGCTGGAGGAGGAAACAGCTCAGGCGCTACGGTCAGCTATGTAGATGCTATTATGAATGCTGCATCTGCATCTGGTGTGAATCCCTATGTGATTGCAGCTATGATTATTCAGGAACAGGGACGTGATGGCCGCGGAAATTCGATTTCCGGAAATTATGCAGGATATACGGGTGTGTACAATTATTTTAATGTAGGAGCCTATGCATCTGACGGAATGGGAGCAGTGGAGCGCGGACTCTGGTACGCCTCTCAGTCCGGAACCTACGGCCGGCCGTGGAATTCTCCGGAAAGCTCGATTATAGGCGGTGCCCAGTTTTACGGAACAAACTATGTCAATGCAGGACAGGATACCCTTTATCTGAAAAAGTATAATGTTCAGGGAAGCAATATGTACAAGCATCAGTATATGACCAATGTAGATGGTGCAGCATCTGAAGGGTCTATTTTTGCTGAAGGATTTTCGGAACAGCTGAAAAATACAGCATTGACCTTTAAGATTCCTGTGTACACCAATATGCCGGAGTCACCTTGTGTGAAGCCGACGGTAGACGGAAGTCCCAACAACAAGCTGAAGGGTCTGGGAGCAGAGGGCTTTATACTGACGCCTACTTTTGATAAGGATACCCTTTCTTACGATCTGATTGTAGATCACTCGGTATCCAGTGTGAATTTAAGTGCAGTAACCATTGATTCCAAGGCGGTTGTCAGCGGAGCGGGAACCATTCAGCTGCAGAGCGGAAATAATGAGATTTCTGTTGTTGTGCGTGCAGAGAATGGCACAGAGCGGACTTATACTATTCATGTAGTACGTCAAACCAACGGCCCAACCTATAATGCTGGACTGGGAAGCGGGGTTACCGTTACGCCAGGAAACGGCAGTACAGGCAGCTCGGTTCAGACTGGCGGTTCAGCCAGCGGCCCGGGAATTTCTAATTCAGGTCCTGGAATTTCAAACGGCGGTTCTGGCAGTATGGGCGGAAGCCAGCCTGGATTTTCTGCTCCGGGAAGCACAGCGGGCGCAGCACCGGGTGGACAGAGCGCAGTGATTGTTGCTCCGGGAAATTGACGGCGAATCAGCCCTCAGATGCCCCGTCCTGAACAGTTATAATAAAAACAGAAGCAGCCAGGGGACAGCAGAAAGTTCCGGCTGCTTCAGAAAAGAATACGGGAGGAAGTATGTACAACAAAATGAAACAGTTTTGTCTGCGGACGGCAGCCGTAATGATGCTGGTTTTTGCACTGTCATTCCAAAGCTTTGCAGCCAGTGCGAAAATTGCATTTTCGGATCCGTCAACTCAGGCAGGCAGTGAATTTGATGTAAGAATGAAGTTTACATCTACCAGTGGAGATACCCTGGGGAATACCGATGTGATGCTGGCTTATGATGCCACAGCCCTGGAATTTCTGGGAGGTTCAGACAATGCCAGTGGCGGTTCTGGAGCAATCCGTGTAACCAGCGGTATGGAAGGAAAAACGGAAATTGTAACAAATCTGAAATTCCGTGCATTAAAAGCTGGAACCACACAGATTACCGTATCCTCCTGGGAAGGCTACGATGCAGATGGACAGACTCTGACTATGGATAAGCAGGGCAGCTCCACCATTCAGATTGCAGCTGGTGAGCAGACCTATTCCAGTGATGCGGCTCTGCAGTCTCTGCAGATTTCACCAGGAACTCTGGAGCCGGCATTCAGCCCGGAGGTGGAAAATTACACAGCAACCGTTGGTCTGGATACAGAGAGACTGACAGTGGGAGCGATTGCAAACAGCGATAAGGCAGTGGTTTCTGTAGAAGGTGCAGAGGGTCTGCAGCCTGGAGAGAACACCGTGATCTGTCGGGTAACTGCAGAGGACGGCACTACCGTCAGAACCTATACGGTTGTTGTCAACAAGGCAGAGGGCGGAGAAAATATGGAAACCAACGCCGGCGACACAGAACAGACGGTAACACCGGCAGATGTTCTGGTACACTTAGAGGCAGGAAGAACACCGGCAAGTATTGGAATCACTGCAATTCCATATGATGCCAAGATTCCGGCCGGTATGGTAGAGCGTGATCTGATCATCGGTGAGGCTACGGTAAAGGGCTGGATTCCCAGTGTGGAAGGAAAAGAACAGGATCCGGATTACTGCATTTTCTATGGTATTGATGCAGATGGAGAAGCTGGCTTCTATCGTTATGATACAAAGAATAAGACCATTCAGAAGTATTTCGAATATGAAAACAGCGGAGAGATGGATCCGGAATACATTGAACTGGCAACCAGATACAATGAGCTGACAGATGATTACAGCACTATGCTGTACATTGCTATTGGCGCTTCGGCAGCGGCAGCAGTTCTTCTGCTCATCTTGATTGTGGTTCTTGTAAAGCGCTCCCGTTCCGGTCATGGCGGCATGGATCAGGAAAAGGAAACCCCGGATAGGTCTGGTTCTTCCAGAAACAGCCGTGGTTCTGAGAAACAGCTGTCTGACGAAGAACGGTATATGATGGGCGAAGAGGATCATGAGGAAGAGGATTTCCGGGCTTCTTCATCGGAAGCAGCAGCCTCCAGAGAGGAGGATAGATACCTTCCCGACGAAAGTGAACTGGAAATGGTAGATCTGGAGTTTGACGATCCCCTTGACGATGCTGTAGGCGATGTAGAAAAGGCGATATCCAGAAATCTGGCCCGCGAAGCAGCAGAAGAAGAAAGCTCTTCTGTAAAAGCCTACAAACAGCCAATGCATCCTTCTGAAATGGAAGAACAGGAAAATGAAGATGATTTTGAGGAATTTGATTTAGACAAGGATTGATAAGGGCGATGTCAGGCTCCCGAAAAAGGGAGTCTGGCATTTCCTATTTCCAAAATAAGTAACGATTCGGGATATCTAGTCCGTTAGAAAGAAATAATCGACAGATCCTGAACGATTACGAAAAAAATAAGAATTGGGGGAACAACAATGAACAAAAAAAGACTGGGTATTTTGGGAAGCGGATATTTATCCGGTATTGTAGTGGATGCCTGGAAGCAGGGGCTTCTGGAAGACTACGAAATCGTAGGTGTTATGGGAAGAACTCCTGAGACAGTTTCTGAAATGGCAAAAAAAGCCGGATGTGTGGCTTGTCTCACTCTGGACGAGCTTCTGGCTCAGAAGCCGGACTATATTGCAGAGGCGGCTTCCGTACAGATGGTAAAGGATTCGGCAGAAAAGATTCTCTCTTCTGGAAGCAGTATGATTGTGCTTTCCATTGGGGCTTTTGCTGATCAGGAATTTTATGAGAAAGCCCAGAAGACTGCAAAGGAAAACGGCACAAGAATCTATATTGCATCCGGAGCAGTCGGCGGTTTTGATGTACTGCGCACAGTATCCCTGATGGGACAGGCTACGGCAGGAATTGAGACCAGAAAGGGGCCGGCTTCTCTGAAAAATACACCGCTGTTTGAGGAACATCTGATGACAGACACAGAGGAGACCCATGTATTTTCTGGAAATGCCCGGGAAGCAATCGGACTTCTGCCCACGAAGGTCAATGTAGCGGTAGCTTCTTCTCTGGCTACAGTAGGCCCTGAGAACACCAGTGTTAATATTACCAGTGTACCTGGCTTTGTGGGTGATGATCATAAGATTACGGCAGAAATTGATGGTGTAAAGGCTGTGGTAGATATTTATTCCAGTACCAGTGCCATTGCTGGATGGAGCGTAGTTGCAGTTCTGAGAAATATCGTCTCTCCGGTTGTATTTTAGGAATAGCAGCTGAAGAAGAGCGTAAGAAAAGCGGGTAAGGAGGAAAATATGTTTCAAAAGCTGGTAGCAATCGAACCGGTCAGCCTGGTGGAAGAGGCTGAGAAAAAACTGTATGATTATGCAAAGGAGGTTGTCCTGTTTACAGATATTCCAGGTGATGACGAAGAGATTATCCGTCGTATTGGTGATGCAGATGCAGTGCTGGTAAGTTATACCTCCAGAATTAACAGCTATGTGATGGAGCGCTGTCCCAATATCAAATATGTAGGAATGTGCTGCAGTCTGTACTCTGAGGAAAGTGCCAATGTAGATATTGCTTATGCGAGAGCACATGGAATTCAGGTTCTGGGAATTCGCGACTACGGAGATCGCGGTGTTGTAGAGTTTGTGCTTTGTGAACTGGTTCGTCTGCTGCATGGATACGATCGTCCCATGTGGAAGGAACTGCCGGAGGAAATTACCGGATTGAAGGTAGGAATTGTAGGAATCGGCGTTTCTGGTGGAATGATCGCAGATGCCATGCAGTTTATGGGAGCAGAGGTATCTTATTACTCCCGGACCCGCAAGCCGGAGAGAGAGAATCAGGGAATGACCTACCGTCCACTGAACGAGCTTCTGGAATATTGCGATGTGGTTTTCACTTGTCTGAACAAGAATGTAATTCTTCTTGGAGAAGAGCAGTTTGCAGCCCTGGGCAGCCATAAAATTCTTTTCAATACCTCCATTGGACCTTCCCACGAGATTGAGTCTCTGAAGAAGTGGCTGGAGAAGGGAGAGAATTATTTTATCTGCGATACAGCAGGCGCTTTGGGAGATCCATCAGGGGAGCTTTTATCATCGCCTCAGGTTATCTGCCCCAATGCATCAGCAGGCCGCACCCGTCAGGCATTTATTCTTTTGAGTGAAAAGGTACTGGCAAATCTGGAGACGGCTGTAGGCTGAATCTAAGAAATAGGCAGAGTTGATGGTCATTCTGCATCGTTTAAGATGGATATGGAGTGAGCGGTGAAAGGAAATTCTGCAAAATTAAGTGCTTGACATATTTTCGGAGCGTGTTATAATCAAAATCAAGTATGAAGTTATTTCCATAATCAACGCGCAGATGAGACCAGTAACCTGAAAAAAGCGCACAGAGAGGGATGCAGATGGTGGAAGCATCCTGCAGAGATTTCAGGAGAAGACCAGCTCGGAGCGGTCCTTAATCGGATCCGGTGATTCCGTTATCGTCAGAATGAGAGGCTGAATTGCTTTTTCAGTAAAGCTGCAGACAGATTTGCAGTTAGAAAATGAGATTCAGCAAGCAGGGTGGAACCGCGAAGCATGAATAGAATGATCGTCCCTTGCCAGATGTCAAAAAACGTCTGGCAGGGGATTTTTTTATTTCATAGGAAATTGCATCCTATGAAATAAAAACGCTCCGCGAGGATCGCCATGCGTCGGAAGAGAATTTTGTCGCAGAAGCGACCCGCCGCAGGCGGAGAAGCTCGCGAGCGAGCTTCTTTTTCATTTCATAGGAAAGAGTGTCCTATGACAAAGATGCTTCGTGTTGGATGTGCACTGCGCGCCAGAGGAAAAAGGCTGTTGATGCAGACTCACTTTGGAGTAGGAATCTGTTATGGAAAATTCATCACATCAAAGGAAAAAAGGAGCAAAGCCATGAGGATTACATTAAAAGACGGAAGTGTAAAAGAGTATGCACAGCCAATGTCAGTGCTGGATGTGGCAAAGGATTTAAGCGAAGGTCTGGCACGGGTGGCATGTGCCGGTGAAGTAGATGGAGAGGCAGTAGATCTGCGTACCGTTCTGGAAGAGGATTGTTCTCTTAATATTCTGACTGCAAAGGACGAGAAGGGTCTGGCTGCTCTGCGTCATTCTGCCAGCCACGTAATGGCACAGGCAATTAAGCGCCTGTATCCCAGCGCCAAGCTGGCAATCGGTCCCTCTATTGCAGATGGATTTTATTATGATATGGATTTTGAGAATCCGATTACAGCAGAGGATCTGGAAAAGATCGAAGCGGAGATGAAGAAGATTGTAAAGGAAGCTCTTCCGATTGAGCGCTTTACTCTGCCCAGAGAGGAAGCCATTGCTTTCATGAAGGAAAAAGAGGAGCCGTACAAGGTGGAGCTGATTGAGGATCTTCCGGAAGGCGAGGAAATCAGCTTCTATAAGCAGGGTGAGTTTACAGATCTGTGTGCAGGCCCGCACCTGATGAGCACCAAGGATATTGGCAAGGCATACAAGCTGATGAGCATTGCAGGCGCTTACTGGAGAGGCGATGAGCACAACAAAATGCTGACTCGTATTTATGCGACTGCATTTGCAAAGAAAGAAGAGCTGGAAGCTTACATTACTATGATGGAAGAAGCAAAGAAGCGTGATCACCGGAAGCTGGGCAAAGAGCTGGGACTGTTTATGATGCACGAAGCTGGTCCGGGATTCCCCTTCTTCCTGCCAAAGGGAATGGTGCTGAAGAATACTCTTTTGGATTACTGGAGAGAAATTCATAAAAAAGCCGGTTATGTAGAGATTTCCACTCCGGTTATTTTAAACAGAAGCCTGTGGGAGACCTCTGGTCACTGGGATCACTATAAGGACAACATGTATACCACGGTTATTGATGAGCAGGATTATGCGGTAAAACCCATGAACTGCCCGGGCGGTGTTCTGGTATATGCCTCCGAGCCTCGTTCCTATCGCGATCTGCCTCTTCGTCTGGGCGAGCTGGGTCTGGTTCATCGTCATGAAAAATCTGGCCAGCTTCACGGTCTGATGCGTGTGCGCTGCTTTACACAGGATGATGCCCACATTTTTATGACTCCGGAACAGATTAAGGAGGAAATTAAGGGTGTTGCACAGCTGATTGACAGCGTATACAGCCTGTTTGGCTTCCAGTATCATGTAGAACTGTCTACCAGACCGGAAGATAGCATGGGAAGTGATGAAGACTGGGAGATGGCTACCGATGGTCTGCGCAGTGCCCTGGACGAGATGGGCCTGGATTATGTAGTCAATGAAGGCGACGGTGCATTCTATGGCCCAAAGATTGACTTCCATCTTGTTGATGCGATCGGAAGAACCTGGCAGTGCGGTACCATTCAGTTAGATTTCCAGCTGCCTCAGCGGTTTGAGCTGGAGTACATTGGTGCAGATGGCGAAAAACACAGACCGATTATGATTCACCGTGTGGCATTTGGTTCCATTGAGCGGTTTATCGGTATTCTGATTGAGCACTTTGCAGGTGCATTCCCCACCTGGCTGGCTCCGGTACAGGTTAAGGTTCTGCCGATTTCTGATAAATACCTGGACTACGCAGGCAAGGTAAAGGCTGCCCTGGATGAGGCAGGAATCCGTGCAGAGCTGGATGTTCGCTCTGAAAAAATTGGCTACAAGATTCGCGAGGCCCAGAAGAACAAGATTCCGTATATGCTGGTTGTAGGACAGAAAGAAGAGGAAGAGGGCGTAGTGGCAGTCCGCAGCCGCTTCAAAGGCGATGAAGGCCAGAGATCTCTGGATGCATTTATTGAAGGTTTGAAAAAAGAAATTGCTTCCAGAGAGGCTCGTGCTGTAGAAGTAAAGCAGGAGCAGAAATAATCAGATTTCCAGAAATAAAATAGAATAGAATGAAAAGATAAATGCATACTATCCCTGATAGACAAAGCTATCGATGATTAATCAAGGAGGTATGCATTTATTATGACCAAATTAGCATGTACCGTAACCAACTGTCTTCACAACTGTGACAGCCGCTGCTGCAAGCAGACCATTATAGTGGATGGGCAGGATGCCTGCCAGTGCAGTGAAACCTGCTGCGGAAGCTTCGATGAAAACAGAGACGGAGCATTCCAGAATGTATTCAAAACTCCGGAAAACCGTCTGGAGGTTGACTGTGAGGCAGTGAAATGTATTTACAATGAAAATCATCACTGTATGGCAAAGAATATTGACATTAGTGGTGACGGAGCAAGCAGATCTGAGCATACACAGTGTGCAACCTTTCAGATGAAATAAAGCAAAAAGATACAGCAGAGCATGGGTCCCCCGGCGCTGCTGTATCTTTCTGTTACGGTAAAATATATAGTTGTGAAAAAAACCACGAAGAGATCCAGATGGTAAAAGAAAATTTTGCAGCAGAAATGGCCTTCCTCGGACAGAGAAACACACATGCGCTCTTCTTTCTTTGCTGTGGAGGAGATGGGCAAGATGGAAATGCGGCATCTGTTTGACAATTAGTTTCTCTGTGATAAAATAGAAAAAGAAGAGTGCAGAGCACAGAGAGATTTTACGGAAGGAATGGACACAGAACGATGATACAGAAGAAAAATCCGGCCAATTTAACAGAAGGTTCTATTGTGCGAGGACTTTTGGGCTTTGCAGTTCCCCTGTTTCTGGGGCAGCTGCTGCAGCAGCTTTACAATATGGCAGATGCGTGGGTCGTGGGAAATTTTGCAGAGAATGAAGCTTTTGCGGCAGTCAGCATGGCGTCTCACATTAGTTTTTTAATTATTGGTTTTTTTAATGGCATAGCGATTGGCGGAGGAGTCGTGATTTCCCGTTATTTCGGGGCGAAAAATGAGAAAGAAACAGAGCGGGCTATTCATACAAATTTCCTGTTCGGAATAGGGGCTTCTGTTCTTTCGACAATTGTAGGCGTGCTTCTGGTGCCACGTCTGCTGGTATGGATGCATACGCCAGAAAGTGTTATGCCTCATGCGCTTGTTTATTTCCGAATTTATTTTGGCGGTGTTTCTACTATAATTATGTATAATATCTGCATGGCAATTATGCGGGCGCTGGGAGACAGTCTTCATCCTCTGTATTATTTAATTGTGTCTTCCTGTATGAATGTAGCTCTGGATTTGCTTTTTGTGGCAGGCTTTCATTGGGGCGTTGGCGGAGCAGCAGTGGCAACAGTGCTTTCTCAGGGGCTGAGCGCGGTGCTTTGCATTGTCCGTATGTGTAAAATTAAGGATTATACCGGACTGGATTTCAGAAAGCTGAAGATCTATCGTGATGTGCTTAGTCAGGTGATTCATCAGGGGCTTCCCTCCGGACTTCAAAACTCAGTAATCAGTATTGGGAATCTGGTAGTACAGGCCAATATTAACAGTTTTGGAGCATATGCCATATCGGGACATGGGGCTTACAGCAAAATTGAGGGACTTGTATTTCTGCCGATTATGAGTATGTCTATGGCTCTTCCTACTTTTATCAGTCAGAACCTGGGAGCAGGAGAATATAGACGGGCGAAAAAAGGCGCTTTTTTTGGAATAATGTCTGGTATGGTTATGGCGGAACTGGTAGGGCTGGTTCTTTATGCCGGCTGTGGGCAGGCCCTTCAGCTTTTTGTAGATACGCCGGAGGCAATTCGATTTGGCATGATTCATGGGCATACAGTAGCTCTGTTTTTCTTTCTTCTGGCCTTCTCGCACTGCGCGGCAGGTGTGATGCGGGGGTGTGGAAAAGCAATGATTCCGATGGCTGTCATGCTTGCAAGCTGGTGTGGGATCCGTATTGTTTATGTAACAGCAGCCTTGAAGGTAGTAAATGAATTTCAGATGATTTCCTGGGCTTATCCTTTGACCTGGACCATCAGCTCAGGGGCGTTTCTTTATTATATGAAGAAAATTGACTGGACCAGAGGCTTTGAATCCTGACTTATCTAATTGTTTTGGCGCAATGAATCCGGCATGGGAGCTTTGACAGGAATTCGTGCCGGATCTTTTATGTCATAGGAAAGTGCGTCCTATGACATAAAAACGCTCCGCGAGGATCGCCATGCGTCGGAAGAGAATTTTGTCGCAGAAGCGACCCGCCGCAGGCGGAGAAGCTCGCGAGCGAGCTTCTTTTTTGTTCTGGGAAGGTTTTTTTATGGTAAAAATATCCTGCATGGTCTTACTGTGCGTTTAAGAAAATGAACGCTGATGCAGGCGGGCTTTTTGCGCGAGTCCGGAGGGCATTCTTTTTTTGAAAAACTCTTGACATTTATAAAGAACCATAGTATAGTAATAAAAGTTGTGAGAACAACGCACAAGAAAGTAGGTATCCACCTCACCTCGGCACGATGCAGTGACCCTGGTTCATATTAAGAAACACGGATAGCGGCGGCGACGCCTGCGTGATTACTTAGAGGGTGGATAGAGTTGTATTCTATCTACTTTTTTTATGCAGGGAAACAAGCATGCAGAATTTTATGATGGAGGTGTACGACAATTAGCGAGTTAATGATTAACGAACAGATCAGAGACAAGGAAGTTCGACTGATTGGAGAGGACGGAGAGCAGCTGGGCATCATGTCCGCAAAGGAGGCTTACCGCATGGCTCAGGAGGCTGAGCTGGATCTGGTAAAGATTGCACCAACAGCGAAACCGCCGGTATGCAAGATTATCGACTACGGTAAATACCGTTATGAACTGGCTAGAAAAGAAAAGGAAGCCAAGAAGAAGCAGAAGGTAATCGAAGTGAAGGAAGTGCGGTTATCCCCGAACATCGACACCAATGATTTAAACACCAAGATGGGAGCGGCACGGAAGTTCCTGGAAAAGGGAGACAAAGTAAAGGTTACCCTGCGTTTCAGAGGACGTGAAATGGCACATATGTCCAAGTCCAAGTACATTCTGGATGATTTTGCAGAGAATTTAAAGGATATCGCAGTCATCGACAAGCCTTCCAAAGTAGAAGGAAGAAGCATGGTCATGTTTTTAACTGCTAAAAAGTAAAAGCGAACGATTAAGGAGGAAACAATAATGCCTAAATTAAAAACAAGCAGAGCAGCTGCAAAACGTTTCAAAAAGACCGGTACTGGTAAACTGGTAAGAAATAAAGCATACAAGTCTCACATCTTAACTAAGAAGTCTACCAAGAGAAAGAGAAATCTTAGAAAAGATATCGTTACTGACAGCACCAATGCAAAAGTAATGAAGAAGATTTTACCGTATCTGTAATAGACTGATTCGTTTAAGAAGGAGGAAAAACCGATGGCAAGAATTAAAGGCGGCATGAACGCAAAGAAGAAACATAACAGAGTGCTGAAGATGGCAAAAGGCTACAGAGGCGCACGTTCCAAACAGTACAGAATCGCAAAGCAGTCCGTAATGAGAGCTCTGACCAGCTCCTATGCTGGACGTAAAGAGAGAAAGAGACAGTTCCGTCAGCTGTGGATCGCTCGTATTAACGCAGCAGCAAGAATCAATGGTCTGTCCTACTCTAAGTTTATGTACGGTCTGAAGCTGGCTGGTGTTGAGATGAACCGTAAGGTCCTGTCCGACATGGCTATCAACGATGCTGAAGGCTTTGCAAAGCTGGCTGAGCTGGCTAAGTCCAAACTGGCTTAATTCAGGTTTTGGTTGATTTTACGTCTTTTCTCCGTCGGACAGCTTGCTGTCAATACGGGGAAAAAGACGTATTTATTTAGAAAACAGGAGGATTTTTGCCTTTTCTGGGAACAATGCAAATTGTTTAAAAAAAACAGGAAAAATCGAAAAAACCTCTTGCATTATTTGGAAAGATATGCTATACTTAAGAAGTTGGCGGGAGTGCTGGAATTGGCAGACAGGCTAGACTAAGGATCTAGTGGCAGTTATGTCGTGTGGGTTCAAGTCCCATCTCCCGCATACATATTCCTCGATAGCTCAGTCGGTAGAGCACGCGGCTGTTAACCGCGCTGTCGTAGGTTCAAGTCCTACTCGGGGAGCTATGCAGAAGTGGCGGAATTGGCAGACGCGCACGGTTCAGGTCCGTGTGGTAGCAATACCTTGTGGGTTCAACTCCCATCTTCTGCATCACAGAGAGTTCGGTAAATGCCGGACTCTTTTTTTGTTTCATAGGAAATTACGTCCTATGACATAAAAACGCTCCGCGAGGATCACCATGGGTTGGAAGAGAGTTGGGCTGATGAGACGACCCGCCGCAGGCGGAGAAGCTCGCTCGCTAGGATGCGCGCCAGAGGAAAAAGGCTGCTGACGCAGCCGTGCTTCGGCATGAGAATGTGCCGCCGCGCATATTTTCCTGTTTATGGAAGCTCCCGGTATTTTATAATGAGGTGTTCCAGTTCCCTGGCAGCAATGCTCAGCGGATGGCCTTTCCGTTTCAGCATACATATTTTTCTTTCCGGAAGAGGTTTTTCCAGGGTAAGAAGATGAATGTGTTCTGCTCCTTTCAGGAAAGGCTCAGGGACAAAGCCAATGCCAAGATCGTATGCTGCCATGGGAACAATCTGGTCGGCGGCAGCAACTTCAACGCTGGGAGAGAAGGGAACTCCAGCGTCGGCAAACAGCTCGCTGTACAGACGATAGGACATGGTGGTTTTTTCCAGAGAGATCACCGGATAGTGAGCCAAATCCTGCAAAGAAAGTGTTCTGCCGCACAGAAAGGCGAAGGCATCTCCGCAGATGGCTGCATCACGGAAGGTTTTGATAATTGTTTCCTTCAGGCCTGAAATACTGGGCATGGGCGTGCTGACAAGAGAAAGATCTGCCAGCCCGTTTTTCAGAGCGCAAATTGCGTCGGGAGTGGAATCTGTTACCACCTGAATATGAACGCCGGGATATTGCTGCCGGTAGTTCCGCAAAATAGGAAGAAGAAAGCAGTGAAGAGCAGATTCACTGGCGCTGACCGTGACAATGCCGCTTTGAAGAGAACGATCCAGGGCGATTTCTTTTTCTGCCGCTTCCAGGTGTTCAAAGGCCACAGACACGTGGGCAAAGAGCTTTTCTCCCTCTGGCGTCAGCTCTGCTCTCCGATTGGAGCGGGAAAAAAGCGTGCATCCCAGAGTATGCTCCAGATTTTTGATGGTTCGTGTAATGTTAGGCTGGTTGCCGCCCAGGGCAAGGGCAGCTTTGGTAAAGCTCTGAAGCTTTGCCACATAATAAAAGGTTCTGTAATAATCGTAGCTGATCTGCATAAATCCTCCCTGAAAAAAGATAAACTTTGACAATATAATGAAGACAGGAACTATTATATCAAATTGATATGAATACAATATCAAATTAACATTTGAAATATAATGGTTTGTATTATAAGATAAAACCATTGCTTCGTCAACGAAGATAAGAAAATGGAAGGAGTTTTGTTGTATGAATAAAGATCTGACTGTGGGAAAAGCGGATCAGGTATTGTGGAGATTCTGTCTTCCGCTGTTTGGCAGTATTGTTTTTCAGCAGCTTTACAATATCGCTGACAGTCTGGTGGCTGGAAAGCTGGTGGGAGAAAATGCATTGGCTGCTGTGGGAAACAGCTATGAAATTACGCTGATTTTGATTGCCTTTTCTTTTGGATGCAATATGGGATGCTCAGTCTTGGTTTCCCAGCTTTTCGGAGCAAAAAGATATGGTGAACTAAAGAGCGCCGTTTCTACCGCCTGTATCTTTAGCGGGATTCTGTGTCTGGGACTGATGGCGTTTACGATTTTTGGCGGTGAGATGCTGCTGCATTTAATCAAAACACCAGAAGACATTTTTGCAGATTCTACGATATACCTGGATATTTATGTATATGGACTGCCGTTTGTCTTTTTCTATAATATTGCAACCGGTATATTTTCAGGGCTGGGAGATTCCAGAACGCCGTTTTTGTTTCTGGCAGCTTCCTCAGTATCCAACATTTTCATGGATATTGTATTTGTCCTCTGGTTCCTTCATATGGGGATTTCCGGAGTGGCAGGAGTGGCCTGGGCAACCTTTCTTTGTCAGGGGGTCAGCTGTATCCTGGCAATGACAGTGGTATTTCGGCGTCTGTCAAAAATTGGAAACGGTATCAAGGCGCCGCTGTTTGATCGAAGCCTGCTGAAGAAATTTCTGATTATTGCAGTTCCCAGTATTTGCCAGCAGAGCTTTATCTCTGTGGGAAATATTGTGATTCAGGGTGTGATCAACGGATTTGGAACAGCGGTTATTGCTGGCTACGCGGCAGCTGTAAAGCTGAACAATCTGGTGATTACGGCGTTTACAACCCTGGCCAATGGTATTTCCAATTATACGGCTCAGAATATGGGAGCCGGAAAGTATACGCGGGTAAAGGAAGGAATGCGGGCAGGGGTAAAGATTGTGTGGATTTTGTCTCTTCCTCTGTTTCTTCTGTATTTTTTTGCAGGAGAATATGCAATCCGTTTCTTTATGAATGAGCCTACAGCAGAAGCTGTCCACACCGGTGTTACATATCTTCGGATTCTATCTCCGTTCTATTTTGTAATTTCCGTTAAACTGGTGCTGGATGGAATTCTGAGAGGGGCTTCTATGATGAAAGCCTTTATGGTAGCAACATTTACAGATCTTCTGCTGAGAGTTGTGCTGGCTGCAGTTCTTTCCAGGACAGCGTTGGGTTCTGCGGGAATCTGGTGCGCATGGCCGGTAGGCTGGTGTGCAGCTACTGCCATATCGGGAATGTTTTATCGAAAAGGCGTGTGGCATCAGGAAGATGAGAAAATCAGAAAAAAATAAAAAAGGGATTGACAAAAGAAGACAGTTCCGCTATAATAGCCATTGTTGACCGGTTGAGTTGAAAAACTCACAGGACAATGGTTCGCAGAAGTGGCGGAATTGGCAGACGCGCACGGTTCAGGTCCGTGTGGTAGCAATACCTTGTGGGTTCGACTCCCATCTTCTGCATGAAAGGAGCTCAGTATTTACTGGGCTCTTATTTTTGATGTAATAGGAAAGTGCGTCCTATGACATCAAAATGCTCCGCGGGGATCGCCGTGGGGTGGAAGAGAATATTTTGTCGCAGAAGCGACCTGCCGCAGGCGGAGAAGCTCGCGAGCGTTCTTCTTTCTTGTTTTAGCAGAAGTGGTTCTGCCGGTTCTGTATCTAAATGATGATTTTGTTTATATTTTTTGATTAAAATATATTTTTAAAAAATTTGAATAAACTGTTGACAAATCCTGAATGATTCGATATAATATGGTTGTTGGTTCGGTGAGAAAAACTTATCGGGCAAACGGTTCGCAGAAGTGGCGGAATTGGCAGACGCGCACGGTTCAGGTCCGTGTGGTAGCAATACCTTGTGGGTTCGACTCCCATCTTCTGCATCACAGGAGCTCAGCGTTTGCTGGGCTCTTCTTTCGTTTCTGGAAAATTTGGAGAATATGATCCGGCTATGGAAAAGGAGGAGGGCTATGATCGATTTGCATTTGCATCTGGATGGCTCGCTGAATGCGGAGCAGGTAAGAATCTTGGCGAAAATGTCGAAAACGGAGCTTCCGGTGCGGGATTTGCCGGGCCTAGAGAAGCTGCTGACAGTTTCTCCAGGCTGTACCAGTCTGGCAGAATACCTGGAAAAATTTGAACTTCCCTTGTCTGTTCTGCAGACGGAGGAGACGATTTCGGAGGCTGTTGCCATGTTGACGGAGACTCTTGCCGAGGAGGGTCTGTGCTACGGAGAAATTCGTTTTGCCCCCCAGCTGCATATGCAAAGAGGGCTGACCCAGAGACAGATCGTGGAATCTGCGGCTGAGGGACTTCAGAGAGGCAGCAGAAAAACACAGATGCCGGCTCAGCTGATTTTGTGCTGTATGCGGGGGGAGGATAATGACCGGGAAAACCGGGATACAGTTCAGGCTGCTGCAGAGTATCTGGGAAAAGGGATCTGTGGTCTGGATCTGGCTGGAAATGAAGGGGCTTATCCTACTTCTGGATATAAAGCTCTTTTTGCTATGGCATCAGAGGCAAACATTCCCTTTGTGATTCATGCAGGAGAGGCAGCGGGAGCAGAGAGTGTGAAATGGGCTGTGGAGTTTGGCGCAAGACGGATCGGCCATGGGCTGAGAGCGCTGGAATGTGAGCGGACGACAGCATTGCTTCGTGACAGGAAAATTCCTCTGGAGCTGTGCTATACCAGCAATCTTCAGACGAAAGCAGCTAATTCTCCGGAGACCTACCCGCTTCGCCGTTTTATGGAGAAGGGAGTCCGGGTGACGGTGAATACAGATAATATGACTGTGTCAGGAACGACTTTAAAACAGGAGTATCGCCTGCTTGGAATCCAGCAGGGGCTTGACCGGGGAATCCTGAAGGGACTGGCTCTTTCAGCAGCGGAGGCAGCTTTTTTACCTGAAGAAGAAAAAGAGAAGCTGAAAGCTGTGATTGAGAGGGAATTTTACAGCTGGCTCGAGGATAAATGGGAAAAATAATGGCAGATTTCTTGTATTTTCCACAATTCATTCTCAAAAAGGCTTGTTAAAATATAGCAAAATAGTATATAATAGCAACTGCGGGCCAAGATCTGGAAGGGTTTTGGAAATTGAGGAAATGTAACTGTTCAGGACGGGGCATCTTCTTGTCCGGTAAAGCCGAACAAGAAGCATCGGAGATTCCTCCGATGTGAGAACTGGAAGAAAGACCCGCTTACAAACAAGCTTGATACGGATTTTTCTTCCAGTTCTCCCGCTGTTCTGAATAGTTACGAGAAAATAAAGAAAACTGCGGCCAGAGAAACCAGACTGCAGAAATAAGATATTGGAGGACGTCATGCTGACATTAGAGAATGTTTCTTTTGAGGTACAGGCGGAGAAGGGCCAGAAAGAAATTATCAGAAACATGAATCTGACGATCGATGATCGGAAGTTTGTTGTTATTACAGGCCCCAACGGAGGCGGAAAGTCTACCCTGGCCAAGCTGATTGCAGGTATTGAGAAGCCGACTGCGGGGAAGATTTATTTTAACGGAACAGATATTACGGAGATGTCCATTACCGAGCGGGCTAACATGGGAATCAGCTTTGCATTTCAGCAGCCTGTCCGGTTTAAAGGGATTCAGGTGCTGGATTTGATTCGTCTGGCAGCAAAGAAAAATCTGTCTGCAGCAGATGCCTGTCAGTATTTGTCTGAGGTAGGCTTATGTGCCAGGGATTATATCAATCGTGAGGTAAACGGCAGCCTTTCCGGCGGTGAGCTGAAGCGAATTGAGATTGCTACGGTTCTGGCAAGAGGTACAAAAATGTCCGTATTTGATGAGCCGGAAGCAGGAATCGATCTGTGGAGTTTCCAGAATCTGATTCAGGTGTTTGAGCGGATGCGGGAGAAAACAGATGGTTCTATTTTGATTATTTCCCATCAGGAGCGAATTCTCAATATTGCAGATGAGATTGTGGTGATTGCTGATGGTTCTATTACCAGTCAGGGGCCGAAGGACGAGATTCTTCCGAAGCTTCTTGGAACGGCTTCCGCAGTGGATGCCTGTGAAAGATTTTACCAGGGAGGAATGCAGAAATGATAGATCAGATTCAGAAGAGGATCCTGGAAGAGGTTGCTGACTTGCACACAGTTCCAGAGGGGGCTTACAACATCCGCGCCAACGGCGCGTCGGCAGGACGCAATACAACGGCAAATATTGACATTGTTTCCAAGACAGATGTAAGCGGAATTGATATCCGCATTAAGCCGGGCACCAAGCATGAAAGCGTTCATATCCCTGTCGTATTGAGCGAGAGTGGTATTAAGGAAACGGTTTACAATGATTTTTATATTGGAGAGGACAGCGATATTGTGATTGTGGCAGGCTGCGGCATTCACAACTGCGGCAATCAGGATTCTGAGCATGACGGTATCCATCGGTTTTATGTAGGGAAAAATGCCAAGGTCAAATATGTAGAAAAGCATTACGGCGAGGGAGATGGAAACGGAAAGAGGATCTTAAACCCTGGCACAGAGGTTTACATGGAAGAAGGCAGCTCCATGGAGATGGAGATGGTTCAGATCAAAGGTGTGGATTCCACGATCCGTACTACTGTTGCAGAGCTGGCAGCAGGAGCCAGATTGGTGGTTCGGGAACGTCTTCTGACTCATGGAAGCCAGCAGGCAGTCAGTGATTATGTGGTTCGTTTAAATGGCGCTGATGCAAGTGCAGATGTGGTTTCCCGGTCTGTGGCAAAGGATGATTCCTATCAGAAGTTTGATTCTCAGATTGTGGGAAATGCAAAATGCAGCGGCCATACAGAGTGTGATGCTATTATTATGGGAAATGCAAAAATTGTTGCAGTTCCCCAGCTGGAAGCAAACAATATTGATGCAGCTCTGATTCATGAGGCGGCGATTGGAAAGATTGCCGGTGAGCAGATTATCAAGCTGATGACTTTGGGACTGACAGAGGAAGAGGCAGAAGCACAGATTGTAAACGGATTTTTAAAGTAAGACAGATACAAATGAGGGAGGATCAAGAGAGATCTTCCCTTTCTTCATTTCTTCGAGGCAATTTGTCTTTAGTTTTCAAAAAGCGCGAAAAACAGTGTTAAAAATTCAGAATTTATGATATACTATTACATAACTGTGGATAATTTGCATTGTATATTTTGCGCTGCAGGAAAGCAGATTCTGTGTCAGAGCAGATTTCTTATTTGTTTGAAAGAGCAGACGGAGAAAGGGAGTGGTAGGATGAACATCAGAGAAACTCGGGAAGCGTGGGAAGAAACATACCTGAGCCCTTATGCTGCTCTGTCCGGCCGAACACAGGGCAGAGACCGCAAAGAGGAACCCTGTGACATCCGGACGGAATATCAGCGGGATCGGGATCGGATTCTTCACTGTAAGGCTTTTCGGCGGCTGAAGCACAAAACCCAGGTATTTTTGGCTCCGGAGGGAGATCACTACCGAACCCGTCTGACGCACACGCTTGAAGTAGCTCAGATTGCCAGAACGATCTCCCGTTCTCTTCGTTTAAATGAGGATTTGACAGAGGCGATTGCCCTGGGTCATGATCTGGGCCATACGCCCTTTGGACATTCCGGAGAGCAGATTTTGAATGAGCTTTGTCCTTATGGGTTTGCTCACTACCAGCAGAGCGTGCGAGTGGTAGAGGTTCTGGAAAAGGATGGAAAGGGTCTGAACCTGACGAAGGAGGTTCGGGATGGGATTTTGAATCACAGAACCAGCGGCCACCCCTCTACTCTGGAGGGCGGCGTTGTGCGCTTGTCTGACAAGATTGCGTACATAAATCATGATATCGACGATGCCATTCGGGCGAGGATTTTTACAGAGGAAGAGATTCCATCTGAATACACGAAGGTTTTAGGACATAGTGTTCGGGAACGTCTGAATACCATGATTCACGATATTATTTATCAGAGCATGGATCAGCCGAAGATTTTGATGTCTCCCGGTATGGAAGAGGCTATGCAGGGGCTTCGTTCATGGCTGTTTCAGCATGTATATAAGAACGAAGTTCCCAAAGCGGAGGAGGGACGGGCACAGCAGCTGATAGTATCTCTTTACCGATATTATATGGAGCATGTTATCGAACTGCCGGAGGAGTATCTGCTGATGATGGTGCAGCAAAACGAATCAAAGGAACGAGTGGTCTGCGACTATATTGCGGGTATGAGCGACAGCTATGCCATTGACCGGTTTGAGCAGCTGTTTGTGCCAAAGGCGTGGAAGGTGTACTAGGAAAGAGGAGGAAGCAAGATGTATTATCCGGAAGAAATTGTGGAAGAGGTGCGTTCCAGAAATGACATTGTTGATGTGATTTCCGGATATGTAAAGCTTCAGAAGAAGGGAAGCAATTATTTTGGTCTCTGTCCGTTCCATAACGAAAAATCTCCGTCTTTTTCCGTATCCCCTCAGAAGCAGATGTATTACTGTTTTGGCTGCGGAGCCGGAGGCAATGTGATTACCTTTTTGATGGAATATGAAAGCTATACGTTTCCTGAGGCCTTAAAGATTCTGGCGGACAGGGCGGGAGTCAAGCTTCCCGAGGTGGAGTATTCCAAAGAGGAGCGGATAAAAGCGGACAGGCGTTCTATCCTTTTGGAAATCAACAAGCTGGCGGCTAATTATTTTTATTATCAGCTTCATCAGCCCCAGGGGAAAATGGGGTATGAGTATTTTCGAAATCGCCAGCTGTCTGACGATACCATCAGAAGATTTGGGCTGGGTTTTGCAAATAAAACCAGCAGTGATCTCTATCAGTATCTTCGGGCAAAGGGATATGGGGACGATATTTTAAAGGATACTGGTCTGGTTGCAGTCGAAGAGAGAGGAACTCATGACAAGTTCTGGAATCGGGTCATGTTCCCTATTATGGATGTAAATAACCGGGTGATTGGCTTTGGAGGCCGGGTAATGGGAGATGGCACACCCAAGTATCTGAATTCGCCGGAGACCCTGATTTTTGATAAAAGCAGGAATCTGTATGGATTGAATTATGCCAGAACCAGCAGAGAAAAATACATTCTGGCCTGTGAGGGATATATGGATGTAATCGCCATGCACCAGGCCGGTTTTACCAATGCAGTGGCGTCCCTGGGTACTGCGTTTACTTCCCAGCAGGCGGCTTTGCTGAAGCGTTATACGGATACAGTGATTCTGACCTATGACAGCGACGGGGCAGGTGTCCGGGCGGCTCTGAGAGCCATTCCGATTTTAAAGGAAGTGGGAATTTCCACCCGTGTGCTCAGCCTGAAGCCATATAAGGATCCAGATGAATTTATTAAAAATATGGGGGCAGATGCGTTCCGGGAAAGAATCCAGGCGGCTCAGAACAGCTTTCTGTTTGAAATTGATGTACTGAAGCGGGATTTTCAGCTGGAGGACCCGGAGGAGAAAACCAGGTTTCACAATGCAGTAGCCAGAAAGCTTCTGGAATTTTCTGAGGCGCTGGAGCGGGACAACTATATCCGGGCAGTAGCCCAGGCTCAGTTTATCCCCTATGAGGATTTAAAGCGACTGGTGAACCATATGGGAATGCAGGAGGGAATACAGCCGGCCCGGACGTCTAAGACTTCCGGAGATGGCTATGGCAGAGATACGGACAGCAGGAAGAAAAAGGAAAAGGATGATGGAATCCGCCGTTCCCAGAGGCTTTTGCTGACCTGGCTGATTGAACGGCCAGAGCTGTTTGAGAAAATCAAGGGCATTGTGGATGCGGAGGATTTTAAGGAGCCGCTTTATCATCAGGTGGCGCAGATGGTGTTTGAGGACCATGAAAAGGGGAATTTAAATCCAGCGGCTATTTTGAGTCATTTTATTAACGATGAAGAACAATACAAAGAGGCAGCAGCGCTTTTTAATGCCAGTCTTCAGGAGTCTCTAAACAATGAGGAGCAGAAAAAGGCATTTCTGGAAACTGTTTTAAAGGTGAAGAAAAACAGTCTGGATGAGGCAAGCCGGAGAGCAACAGACATCGGACAGCTTCAGCAGATTATCCGGGAACAGGCGGCATTAAAAACCCTGAAAATAACCATTGACTGAGAACATGCATGGAAAGGGCAGGCGGATGGATATGGAACAACAGGTACAGATGACCTTTGAGGAAAAGCTTCAGAAGCTGGCAGAGCTGGCGAAAATCAAAAAAAATGTGCTGGAAAACAGGGAGATCCTGGATTTTTTCCGAGGAGAAATTCTGGATCCGGAAAAGCTGGATCGGATCTATGATTTTCTGGACAGTCAGCATGTGGATGTACTGCGTCTGGATGAGGAGGAGATAGAGCCGGATCTGTTTCTGGAAGAGGAGATGGAGGAGGAAGAGGAGGTTACCGCTGATCCAATGGATTTATCCGTGCCGGATGGAATTTCTCTTGCTGATCCTATCCGTATGTATTTGAAAGAAATCGGGAAAATCCCTCTGCTGTCAACAGAGGAGGAAATTGAACTGGCAAAGCGGATGGAGAAGGGTGATGAGGAGGCTAGAAAAAAGCTGGCAGAAGCCAATCTCCGGCTGGTGGTCAGCATTGCCAAGCGGTATGCAGGGAGAGGGATGCAGTTCCTTGATTTGATTCAGGAGGGAAACCTGGGGCTGATTAAGGCTGTGGAAAAATTTGATTACCGGAAGGGCTACAAATTCAGCACCTATGCAACCTGGTGGATCCGGCAGGCTATTACCAGAGCAATTGCAGACCAGGCCAGAACCATTCGGATTCCGGTTCATATGGTAGAAACGATCAACCGTTTGATCCGAACTTCCCGACAGATGGTTCAGGAGCTGGGACGGGAGCCAACGCCGGAGGAGCTGGCAAAAAAGCTGGACATGCCGGTAGAACGGGTGCGGGAAATTAAAAAGATTTCCCAGGATCCTGTTTCCTTGGAAACGCCCATTGGAGAAGAGGAGGACAGTCATCTGGGGGATTTTATCCAGGATGATAATGTAATGGTTCCTGCGGACCAGGCGACATTTACGCTGCTTCATGAACAGCTGATGGAAAGCCTGGAGACATTGACGGAGCGGGAGCAGCAGGTGCTGCGTCTCCGATTTGGCCTGGATGACGGACGGCCCAGAACTCTGGAGGAGGTGGGACGGGTATTTCACGTCACCAGAGAGAGAATTCGCCAGATTGAGGCAAAGGCCCTCAGAAAACTCCGGCATCCCAGCCGGAGCAAAAAATTAAAAGATTATCTTGATTAAAGGAGCTACAGCGGCAGATGAGATTGTCAAAGCGACTGGAGACGATTGTAAAGCAGGCCGCCCTTGTATGCGGGGGAGAAGCGGCTGCAGATGTAGGAACCGATCACGGGTTTGTTCCGATCCGCCTGATTGAAGAGGGGGCGGCTGACCGGGTGATTGCCATGGATGTGCGAAAGGGGCCTCTGGAGAGGGCAAAGGAGCATGTAATACAGTTTGGTATGGAAGCACAGATTGAAACCCGTTTAAGCGACGGGCTGGAAAAGCTGATGCCGGGAGAGGCCAAAACGGTGATTATTGCGGGGATGGGCGGAGAACTGATGCTTCGGATTCTCCGGGAAGGAAGCCATGTGAGAAAGGAAATCCGCCACTGGATTTTGTCTCCCCAGTCGGAGCTGTCTTTGTTCCGGCATGGTCTGGAGGAGCTGGGCCTTACGATTATCCGTGAGGAGATGGTTGAGGAGGACGGCAAATACTATACGATCCTCACAGCAGAGCCGGGACAGATGCATTATGAAAAGGAAGCAGATTACCGATACGGAGCCCTTCTGATTGAGGCGAAATCTCCGGTTCTGGCAGAGCTTTTGGAGCGGGAGCTGATTCAGTACCGCCAGATTTTGGAGCATTTGGAAAGGCAGGAGAAGGAAGGCGCGCGGCTTCGGGCAGCACAGATTCAGGAAGAAATCAGACAGGTGGAGGAAGCAAGGAATGCAATGCAGACAGTGGATTGAAGAATTAAATAAGCTGGCGCCGGAGGCCTATGCCTGCGAATGGGACAATCCTGGTTTTCAGGCAGGGCGCAGTGAAAAGGAGATTCGCAGGGTTTTGGTTGCCCTGGATGCTACGGATCAGGTTGTGGAACAGGCGGTTTCGGAGCAGGTGGATCTTCTGGTAACTCATCACCCGTTGATCTTTAAGCCGTTAAAGAGAGTCAATGATCAGAATTTTATCAGCAATAGGATCGTAAAATTGATCCAGGCGGATATCTGTTATTTTGCTATGCATACGAATTTTGACGCAGCTCCGGGATGTATGGCAGATCTAGCAGCAGAACGTCTGGGAATGAATCCTGAGGCTCCTCTGGAAATAACGGGAGAGGCAGAGGGAAAGCCCATTGGAATTGGAAAGCTGGGAACTCTTTCGGAGCCGCTGGGGTTAGAGGCCCTGACAGAGCGCGTAAAGCAGGCCTTTTCCCTTCCCTTTGCGGCAGTCTACGGCAGCAGGCAGGTGACAGAGCCTGTCAGCAGAATTGCAGTATCGCCGGGGGCAGGAGGCAGCATGATCGAGGCCGCTTTGTCAGCAGGAGCCCAGGTTCTGGTAACTGGTGATATTGGCCATCACGCAGGCATTGATGCAGTCGCCAGAGGGATGGCTGTTATTGATGCAGGCCATTATGGACTGGAACATATATTTATTCCTTTTGTGGCAGATTATATCCGTCGTCAGTCCGGAGGAAGCGTTCAGGTACTTACGGCAGAGCCGGATTTCCCGGTTCAGATTTATTAAAAGAAGGAATCAAGACGGAAAATGACAGAATGTGCGCAAATGCATGAAAAACGAACAGGAGGACTCAAATATGGTTCATGTGACAATCGGGGGAATTACGAGAGAGTATGAGGAAGGCACACAGCTGAAAACAGCTGCAGAGGAATTCCAGGGACAGTATGAAAATAATATTCTTCTGGCAACGGTCAATGGAAAGCTGCAGGAGCTGCATAAGGCGGTTCCCGACGATGCAGAGATTGGATTTTTGACAGCCGCTGATAAGCCTGGTATGCTGACCTACCGCAGAAGCGCTCTGCTGATGCTGTTAAAGGCATTTTATGATGTAGCAGGAAGAGACAGGGTACGGAAGCTGTCTGTGGAGTTTACTGTGGGAAATGGACTTTACATTGATACAGAGGGAGATTTTGAGCTGAATGAGGAACTGCTTTCTCAGGTAAAGGCGCGGATGCAGGAGTACTGTGAAGCCAGGATTCCCATTAAGAAGCGCAGCGTCAATACAGACGAGGCTATTGAGCTGTTTCATCGCCATAAAATGTACGATAAGGAGCGATTGTTTTATTACCGGCGGGTATCCCGGGTCAATATTTACAGCATCGGCGGTTTTGAGGATTATTATTATGGCTATATGGTTCCGGATACGGGATACATCCGGTATTTTGATTTGAAGCTGTATCAGGGGGGCATTATGCTGATGCTTCCGGATTCCTCTGATCCGAAAACAGTGCAGGAATTTGAACCTAAGGATAAGCTGTTCCAGGTTATGAAGGAGGCAGATGTCTGGGGGAGAAAGCTGCAGGTTCCCAATGTAGGCGCCTTAAATCAGTGTATTAGCTCCGGCGGTATGAATGAACTGATTCTGGTGCAGGAAGCGCTGATGGAAAAGAAGATAGGAGATATTGCCGAGATGATTGCTTCCAGGCCGGACAAAAAATTTGTTATGATTGCAGGCCCCTCCTCTTCGGGAAAAACTACATTTTCCCATCGCCTGTCCATTCAGTTGAGAGCCAAGGGACTGACGCCCCATCCCATAGCAGTAGATAATTATTTTGTAAACCGTGTAGACAGTCCCAGAGATGAAAATGGCAACTACAATTATGAGGCTCTGGAATGTCTGGATATTAAGCTGTTTAACGAGAATATGTCTGATCTTCTGGCAGGGAAACGGGTTCAGCTGCCTGTGTACAATTTTATTTCCGGTGAGAGGGAATACCGGGGCGATTATCTGCAGCTGGGACCGGAGGATATTCTGGTGATTGAGGGCATCCATTGTCTCAATGAGAAGCTGTCCTACAGCCTTCCCAGAGAAAATAAATTCAAGATTTACATCAGCGCTTTGACACAGCTGAATATTGATGAGCATAACAGGATTCCTACAACAGACGGGCGCTTGATTCGCCGCATGGTGCGGGATGCAAGAACACGGGGGGCTTCCGCGCAGGATACGATTCGGATGTGGCCTTCTGTGCGCAGAGGAGAGAAGGAAAATATTTTTCCTTATCAGGAGGATGCAGACGTCATGTTTAACTCTGCTCTTGTTTATGAGCTTTCTGTTCTGAAGCAGTATGCAGAGCCGATACTGTTTTCTGTTCCACGGGACAGTGAAGAGTATGTGGAGGCAAAACGTCTGTTGAAATTCCTGGATTATTTCCTTGGAGTCAGCAGCGAGGACATTCCCAGAAATTCCATTGTGCGGGAGTTTATTGGAGGAAGCTGCTTTAATGTGTGACGGGGAAATTCGTAAGTTGACACACCGGCAGAAGAATGGTATAGTAAATACCGAGTAAGACAGATGGTCGCTGCCGCAGAGCCGAAAGGCTGCGGGAGAGGAAAGTCCGGGCTTCACAGGGCAGGGTGCCAGATAACGTCTGGCGGAGGCGACTCCAGGGACAGTGCAACAGAAATATACCGCCGGTCCTTGACCGGTAAGGGTGGAAGGGCAGTGTAAGAGACTACCGCCCGGCTGGTAACAGGCGGGGCATATGTAAACCCCATTCGAAGCAAGACCGAACAGAAAGCATAAGGCGGCCCGTCTGCTTTCGGGTAGGTCGCTTGAGCCAGGTGGTGACATCTGGCCTAGATAGATGACCATCCAACGACATAACCCGGCTTATCGTCTTGCTCCTTTACAGAAGAGAAAGCCCTTCGCCTGAACGCGGAGGGCTGTTTTCATTATGTCATAGGAAAGTGCGTCCTATGACATAAAAACGCTCCGCGAGGATCGCCATGGGTTGGAAGAGAATTGGGCTGATGAAGCGACCCGCCGCAGGCGGAGAAGCTCGCGAGCGAGCTTCTTTCTTATACAGGAAGTTTTGTTCTTTGAAATGAAAGCGCACCGCAGAGATGAGTACTGCGTGAGAGGAAGAAGGATGCTGATGCAGCCGCACTCCGGCGCGGGAATGTGCCCTGCGAAGGAAGAAAGACTGCGCAGCAGAGAGGAAAATTCAGCAATGAATAAAATAGAAAAGACAAAGGGTGTTCTGGCAGCGGCAGCTCTGGCTGTTTTCTCTCTGGCAGGAGGAAGTCAGGCTCTTGCTATGGATGCTCCAGGAAGCGGAGATCCCCGCTGGGAGTACAGGGCAGATCACCACTGGTATTATCAGAGAGAGGATGGCTCTGTTCATACAGGCTGGCTTTCCTTTGAGGATGAATGGTACTGGTTTGATTCAGAGGGAAGAATGACAGAGGGCGGATTTCATGGAATTGATGGAAAGCGGTATTATTTTTTCAGCAATGGACACATGGCATGGAATCAGTATCTGGATTTGTCCTATTTGAATGAAGATGGGCAACCGGATGAGACTCATGATATTCGGATTGCAGGCGCTGGAACGCCTGACGGAGAGGCGAGGGATCTTCTGACGGATTATCTGTATCAGATTCCCCGTTCCTGGCTGGCACGGTTTGCAAAGGAGGACTGGCAGTTTCTGTTTTATCCGAATAAAAAGTTTTTTGAGGCACCAAATACCAGTCAGGGAATTTATTATGTGTATCACAGCACAGATACCTATTACAAAAAAGTAAAGTTTACCAGGCCGGAAGCAGTGCTCCAGGCTTTTGGAGAGTATGTGGGCTTTGCATCAGGGTGCTATCGGAAAGACAGTCAGTGGATGCAGGCGCTTTGGAAAGAGGCAAAACAGCTGCAGCCCCTTCTTCAGATTCCGGATATTTATTCCGGAGAGGCGCAGGTTTATTTTGGCAGCCTGTTTGCGGCTTATGTGGACGAAGAAACGCGGGATGAGGTGTTAAAGCGTTCTCCTGAAGCCGGGAGGATTCTCGATGAGATTTTAGTTTCTGCCGAAACGGAGGAAGCCGGAAAACGGATGGGAGAACGGCTGGAGAAAAGGCGGAAGGAGGATCTGGAACGGCTCTGGTGGGAAAATACAGAAAAGGGATATGGTCCTGGAGTTTCTGGAAAGCAGAGGCAGGGGAAGGGATCCTCAAATACAGCAGAAGAGCTGGCGGATTAATCTGCCAGCTCTTCCCATTTTTCATAAAGCTCTTCCAGGCTGCTCTGAATGGATTCTTTTTCCTGATTCAGTTCCATTAACCGGGAAACATCTGTGTATATTTCTTCCTGGCTGAGAAGCTGATCAATTTCTCCATCTCTTGTTTCCAGGCGAAGAATTTCCTCTTCGGTTTTTTTCAGGTCATTCTGACGTTTGCGGATACGGGCCTGCTCCTCCTTCTGTGCTTTCCAGTCCATCTTATTTTCAGACTGAAGCGATGCAGAGGAAGCAGCTGCATATTTTGCGGCAGCGCTGCTGTCTGAGGTAGAACTTCCTCTTCCGGCAGCAGCTACAGCACCGGAAAAGCCAGAGCTTCCGCTGACAGACGGATCCGTGTAAAGCTGATTCATCAGTTCCCGTTTTTCCAGATAATAATCATAGTTCCCAATATAATTTAAGAAGGTCTGTCCCGTCAGCTCCAGGATTCTTGTTGCGGTCTGGTTGATAAAGTATCGGTCATGGGACACATAAAGGACGGTTCCGGTGTAGTGACGGAGCGCATCCTCCAGGATCTCCTTGGAGGTAATGTCCAGATGGTTGGTCGGCTCGTCGAGAATCAGGAAATTAGCTTCGGAAAGCATCAGCTTTGCAAGAGAAACCCGTCCCCGCTCTCCGCCGCTCAAATCAGAGATCCGTTTAAATACATCATCTCCAGTGAAAAGGAAGGCGGCCAGAATATTGCGGACCTGAGTGTTGGTCAGATTGGGGTAAGCATCGGAAACCTCCTCAAATACCGTTTTTTCCATATGAAGCACATGGTGTTCCTGATCATAATAGCCGATATGAACCTTGGAGCCAAGGGTAATAGTTCCGCTGTCGGATGGAACCATGGCGTTGATCATTTTTAAAAGGGTGGTTTTTCCCGTTCCGTTGTTGCCGATGACAGCAACTCTTTCTCCACGTTTGATATCAATATCCACCTGGGAAAACAGCTTCTGGGAACCAAAGGACTTTGCCAGATCCCGGATGGTCAGCACGTCATTGCCGCTGACAATATTTGGCTCCAGGGAAATGTGCATTTCATCGTTGACCTCAGCCGGCTTATCCAGAACCTGAATTTTGGAAAGCATTTTTTCACGGCTTTCTGCCCGTTTGATGGATTTTTCCCGGTTAAAGGATTTTAATTTGGCAATTACCTCTTCCTGATGGCGGATTTCCTGCTGCTGGTTTAAGTAGGCCTTCATCTGAGCAGCACGGATCATGGCCTTTTTTTCGCTGTAGGCAGTGTAATTGCCCTGGTACACACTGCAATGACCCTGTTCCAGCTCCACGATTTTGGTGACAACCCGGTTTAAGAAATACCGGTCATGAGCGACAATGACAACAGCGCCGTTATAGTTTAACAGATAGTTTTCCAGCCAGGAGATGGATTCCATATCCAGATGGTTGGTTGGCTCGTCCAAAAGAATCACATCTGGTTTGGACAGAAGAAGCTTTCCAAGGGAAACCCGTGTTTTCTGTCCTCCGGAAAGAGTGGAGACTTCTTTGGAAAATTCCTCTTCCGTAAAGCCCAGGCCTTTTAATACGCCGGTCAGCTCGCTTTTCCAGGCATAGCCGTTTTCCAGCTCAAAGGTATGGTTTAAACGGCTGTAGGAGGAAAGCAGCTGCTCCAGCTCCTCGCCGGAGGCATGCTGCATACTTAACTCCAGACTTCGAATCTGCTGTTCCATTTCAATAATGGGGCGTTTTACTTCTTTTAATTCTTCATAAATGGTTTTGGCGCTGTCCAGATCCTGGTGCTGGGCCAGATAGCCCAGGGTTTTTCCCTTGGAAAGAACTACCTCTCCTGTATCGGCGTTCAGCTCACCTACGATGATTTTCAGCAGGGTGGATTTGCCGGCTCCATTAATGCCTACAATGGCGGCTTTTTCCTGATCTTCTATATGAAAGGATACCTCGGAAAGAATCTGATCCGTACCAAAGGCCTTGCTGATATGGCTGCAGGATAAAATCATAAATATAAAACTCCATTTCTGTAAAATATCGTAACTATTCAGGACGAAAACTGGCAGAAAAATCAGTGTCAAGTTTGTTGTAAGAGGATTTTTTTCCAGTTTTCACATCGGAGGAATCTCCGATGCTTCTCGTCCGGCTTTGCCGGATAAGAAGATGGCCCGTCCTGAACAGTTACAAATTATCAATAATCTTAGTAAAAATCACTGATTTCAGTAAAATCCTTCTATCAGTATAATATAGGGATCCGTTTATTTCAAGTAAGTCTTACCTGTAGTTTTTCCTTTTCTCAGGGAAACGACATAAGAACTGCCTTATTTTTATGCAGTTTTTTGTTGCCGATTTGCCTGTCATACGTTATAATAGATACGTTAAGCATCAATATGAGTGATTGCGTACCTGTTCCGGACTGCCTGCAGGCACAAAAGACACTGCGGTTTTGTTTACCGGCAGAAGCTGCGGAATAATTACAGAATCAGGAAATGAGGAGATTCAAATGAGCGAAAGAAAAGTTGGAACAATATCAAGAGGCATCCGCTGCCCAATTATCCGTGAAGGAGATAATCTGGCTGACATCGTGGTAACCAGTGTGCTGGAAGCGGCTGAAAGTGAAGAATTTGCATTAAGAGACCGGGATGTTATTGCAGTAACCGAGTCTGTTGTGGCGAGAGCACAGGGAAACTATGCCAGTGTCCAGGCAATCGCGGAGGATGTAAGGGCAAAGCTTGGCGGAGAAACTGTTGGTGTGATTTTCCCGATTCTGTCAAGAAACCGTTTTGCAATCTGTTTAAAGGGAATTGCCATGGGCGCAAAAAAAGTTGTGCTGATGTTAAGCTATCCCAGTGATGAGGTAGGCAACGAACTGGTATCTCTGGATAAGCTGGATGAAGCAGGCATCAATCCCTACAGCGATGTGCTGTCTCTGGAGCAGTACAGAAGCCTGTTTGGTGAGAACCGCCATCCCTTCACCGGCGTAGACTATGTGGACTACTACAGTCAGATTGTCAGAGAGGCCGGCGCTGAGGTTGAAGTGGTATTTGCCAACAATCCCAGAGCAATTTTAGACTATACAAAGAATGTTCTGACCTGCGATATTCATACCCGCGCAAGAACCAAGAGAATTCTTCTGGCAGCAGGCGCAGAGAGGGTATGCGGTCTGGATGATATTATGAACGCTCCGGTTGACGGAAGCGGATGCAATGAGAGATATGGTCTTCTGGGATCTAACAAGTCCACAGAGGATACGATTAAGCTCTTCCCGAGAGAGTGCCGTGATTTTGTTCTGGATATTCAGAGCCAGATTCTGGATAAAACCGGAAAGCATGTAGAGGTTATGGTATACGGTGACGGTGCATTTAAGGATCCGGTAGGAAAGATCTGGGAGCTGGCAGATCCGGTGGTTTCTCCGGCTTATACGGACGGTCTGGAGGGAACTCCCAATGAGCTGAAGTTAAAATATCTGGCTGACAATGATTTTAAGGATCTGTCCGGTCAGGCATTGAAGGATGCTATCTCCAAACGGATTCAGGAGAAGGAAGACAATTTGGTAGGAAACATGGCTTCTCAGGGTACAACTCCGCGTCGCCTGACCGATTTAATCGGTTCTCTCTGCGATTTGACCAGCGGTTCCGGAGACAAGGGAACTCCCATTATTCTGGTACAGGGATACTTTGATAATTTTACAAATTAATCCTGGAAGATGCCGATAAAAACTGTGTTATACAGACAAAATTTTTTTGAAATCGGTTCTGGATTTTATACAGATCAGGTATTGTGTTTTTTGTAGAAAAAGTGATAAAATAAGCGTGCAGCAGAGGAAGAAAGAGCTTCCAGGGCTGCACGTTTTTTGTGTCATAGGAAAGGTTATCCTGTTATAATCAGGAAATAAAATTTCTTTTTAATTCATAGCAACAGTTCAGCTATGTGAAGATTCAGACAGAAAAAAGCGCTGAAAGCTTGTTTTTATAAGATTTGTCCTGTCTGAATCTTTATAGGGAGCACGCCCGATGCTTCTTGTCTGCTGTAAGCGGGCAAGAAGATGCATGGCTGAACGGTTGCAATTCATAGCGAAGGAGACGGATTATGTCTAAAGCAGATGTGGTATTAGGTTGTTTTTATGGAGATGAAGGAAAGGGAAAGGTCATTGACTACCTGGCAGCAGACGCGGATATTGCCGTGCGGGCTACAGGCGGAGACAATGCCGGTCATACAATTAAGACAAACGGAGTAAAATATGCAATGCATCTGATTCCTTCCGGAATTCTGTCCGGTCACACGGTTGGAGTAATTGGAAACGGTGTTGTTCTGAATCCTGAGGTTCTTCTGAAGGAAATTGACAATCTGGTTTCCCACGGATATGAGATAAAGAATCATTTAAAAATCAGCGAGAAAGCACACATTATTCTGCCTTATCACAGTATGCTGGATCTGGCCTTAGAGAAGGCCAGGAAGAATCTGAAAATCGGAACCACAGGAAAGGGAATCGGACCTGCATACTGCGATAAGTATGAGCGCAGCGGACTTCGGGCTGAGGATCTGTACAGCGACGATTTCCGTGAAAAACTGACAGCTCTGGTAGAGCATAAAAAAGCTCTGGTGGAGTTTTACGATCCGGAGAATGAGGACGCAAAAAAACTGCTGGATCCGGAGAAGATTTATGAGCAGTATACAGCTTATGCAGAGAAGCTAAAGCCCTATGTCTGCGATACAGTTACCTATCTTCATAAAGCAATGGAGGAAAATAAAAAAATTGTAGTGGAAGGCGCCCAGGCGACTCTCCTCGATATTGATTTTGGCTCCTATCCCTATGTAACCTCCTCCAATCCAACGATTGGCGGAATTATTACTGGAACCGGTATGAGTTCTGCAGATATGGGAAATGTTTACGGTGTGATCAAGGCGTATTCCAGCCGTGTGGGAGCCGGTCCTTTTGTGACAGAGCTTCTGGATGAAACAGGAGATCGCATCCGGGAACTGGGCCATGAGTACGGAACGACGACGGGACGTCCAAGACGATGCGGCTGGCTGGATCTGGTAACCTTAAAATATGCAAAGCGCGTCAATGGACTGACAGCTTTGGCAGTCAATCATCTGGATACCATTGGCCAGTTTGACCGGATTAAAGTCTGCGTTGCTTACGACTGTGATGGCAAAGTGACAGAGGATTTTTCCACCAACCTGAAGTTTTTAAACAGTGCAAAGCCGGTTTATCGGGAATTTGACGGGAATTTCGGAGAGATTTCAGACTGCAAGACCTTTGAGGAGCTGCCGGAAAATGCAAAGGCCTATATCCGTTTTATTGAAGAGTACATTGGCATTCCGGTAAAATTCATTGGAACAGGGGCAGAGCGGGAAGCCATGATTGTTCGCTGAGGCTTTCCGGAAAGAAGAGAGACAGCCGGGAGATTCCCCCAAAAAGGGGAAGCTCCCGGCTGTTTCTTGTAGTTCCTCTTTATACCATTGGAAAAAACAGATTTGCCATGAAGCAGGTTGCAATGCCGTAAAGGAGCCAGAGAGGAAGAAAAACTTTTAAAATATCTTTAATCTTGTATTGCCCGGCTCCGAAAGCAATGGCAATGGAAGGAGATCCGGTTGGTGTCAGCATGGCAGCGGTACATCCGGCGAAAATTGCCATGGTAAAGGGGCGAGGATCCAGTCCCTGAGAAAGTGCGGTAACAATGGCAAGGGGAACGAATACCTGTTGGGTTGCAGTATTGCTCATAAACTGTGTCAGAATTGCTCCGGCAAAGTAGAAGGCAAAGAGCATCAACATTGGAGATGGGTTTCCTCCCAGAAGTCCCATAATAAAATCTGATACAACAGCGCCCGCACCTGTTTTTTGCATGGCAGTTCCCATGGGAATAACACCGGCCAGCATAAAGATTGTGTCCAGATTAATAAAATTCTTAATATCATTTAAGTTAAGAATATTCAGATAACACAGCAGAATAACTGCAGCAACAGGAAGGACATACATGCCAAAGGGAAGGTATTTCTGGAAGAGAATTCCCAGGAAATTCAGGAAGAAAATCACATAGACAATATTTTCCTGCACAGGTGTCAGGGATTCCTTCTGAGAATTTCCAGAGTGAATGGTGCTGGTGACAATTTTGTTTCCTGGAAGACCTTTCCATCCGATTAGAAGGATATAGGCGAAAGCCAGGAGAGAAGGAACAAGGATCACCTTGGTATAATCAAGAGCTTCAATCATAACTGGTGAACCGTTTGCTTCCAAAAGGCCATTGATCATGACAAAGTATGCGCCGGGAAGAAGTCCCTGGCAACAGTGTGCAAGAACAGCTCCGGGAAACAAAAGATGGGAGGGCTGAACCCTGCTGCTGTCATCGAAGGCGGCCATAAAAGGAAGAAACATACTGATTAGAGCAGTAGGCATGCTGAACTGGATTAATATCAGACAGGAAAGCATGTAAACGAAAACGATCAGCTGACTTTTTCCGGAATGACTCATAAGAAGAGTTTTCATTTTTGGAACAAGACTTGTTTTGCTGAGTGCGCCGCTTAACAGAAACATGCCGGCAATCATAACAACATTTTTGTCGCTGAAGCTGGCATAGGTTTCGCTGAATGTAAGGACACCGGTGAGACATAAAACAGTGGAAGCAGTCATGGCAACCAAGCCAAGCTTGAATTTGCCGCATAAAAAGCCGATAATCATGAGAAGAAGCACGGCCAGAGTAATGATTAAATGAATATTCATACGATTTCCTCCTAGTCAGGTATGAGAAGCATTATTTGGCAGACAATTCTTTTTCAGCGCTGTGAAGCATACCCTTCATGTAACCCATAAAATAGGCTGCAGATGTATCAGATATGGTTTTTCCGTCCTGGTTAAAGAACGGATGGTCAATGTTAAGGTATCCGTTGTATCCGCATTGGATCAACTGTTTCATGATAGCATACATATCTGCATATCCGTCTTCTAGAAGCGTTTCCTCAAAATAGGGCATAACTGAACTGACATTGCGGAAATGAACAATGGAAATTTTGTCTTCCTGGCAGAAGGTTTTAATATCATCCATGAGATTACCAAAGTTTTCGCTTTCAAGCCAGCATCCGATACACATCTTCATAGTAAGATAAGGACTGTTTTCCACCATGGCAAACGCTCGTTTGTAGCAGTCTGTATTCCAGATTAAGCTATGAACACCTCCAAGGGAAGGAACAGGAGGATCATTAGGATGAAGAGCGAGTTTGACACCGGCTTCTTCGCATACAGGAAGTGCACGATCCATGAAATATTTAAAATTGTTCCAGATTTCTTCCTCACCGTATTCTCTGTCATTGGAAATCGGACGGGACAAAATTTCATCCATGTCACAGATAAAGGATTGTTCTCCTCGATTGTGGATTCCGGATCCGATTCTTGTACGGAAAATACCATTTGGCTGCCAAGCAAGATAATTGACAGGAATTCCGGCTTTTCCAAGAGCTCTGGTAAATTCATTGTAGCGTTCGATCCACAGATCCCGGGTTGGTTTTCCGAGATGGATGTCGGGACATTTCTGAAGATTGGGACAGCCTGCATCAGAAATAGTCAAATGGCAGCGTGCTGCTTTTTCTTTAAATTTCATAATACCATCATAAGTGGCATCTTCCATAAGAAAGTTGACTGCCAGATATTCGATTCCCATTCCGCGTATAGACTGCATCTGTTCTTCTGTCATTTTACTGGAACAGTTTGCCTGTACTTTTATCATTGTCTATGTATCCTTTCTTTGTTGATTCCCCGGGGTGATTTTGTAATTTTAATTATAAATGTTATTGAAAAAAAGTATACTTTAGTTTATATATAATGGTATAGCGAAAAACTATAGAAAGATATGGATAAAGAGTACACGACAGGAGAGAACTATGGATTTGCATCATCTGGAATACATTGTAGAAATCGCAAAAGAGGAAAATATATCAAAAGCAGCGGAACGATTGCATATTTCACAACCTACATTGAGTATTTATCTGACTAAGCTGGAAAAAACGATGGGGATATCTCTTTTTCGGAGAAAAAATAATGTTTTAAATATTACAAAAGAAGGGAAAAAATATGTAGACGCATGCAGTAGAATCCTGCAGATAAGAGATCAGCTGTATGCAGAACTGTATCAGCACAATCAGGAAACTCTGAATATTGGAGTTTTGTCAAGCAGTGCACCTGTATTTAATCATATTCTGCAGGAATTTAAAATGCTGTACCCTCAGGTAGCACTGCGCCCTGTGGTGCAAAAGTCTCAGGAAATTTATGAAGCACTTTTATCGGGAAGTATAGAATTGGGGTTTGTGACATCATATATGGATGATCCGAAGCTTTCCTTTCCCAATGTGGAGATAAAGACTTTAAGGGAATATGAATTGATGCTGGTTATATCAAAAAGCAATCCTTGTTATCAGAAAATGGACTTAAGTCAGGGAGTTCTTCTGGAACAGGATTATGCTCTTTTGGAGTCACTTAAACTGACAATTTCTGATATTCCCATGATTCGAAAACGGGTTTTGGAAGAGATTCTTCCGGCTTTGAAGATGAGTTCGAAAAAACATATTGCTTGTATGGATAATCTGGAATTTCTTACAACAACGCTGTATCTGGAAAATTATTATTGTTTTACACCATATAGTCGAGTACCTGATGATATTGCATTAATTCCGTTAAATTTTCATCCTATGGTAAAGAAAATCATGATATATGAGACTGGAAAACATTTTTCGGATACAGAACGTAATTTTATCAGGATGGTGGAAGAGGCCTTTCAGGAATACCCGTATTATTACAGTCTGTGAAAATTAAATCCGGAGTATGTGAAAGTCTGAACCGCCCCCAGTGTTAGAAGTTTGGCGAGGTTCATTTTTCCCATACTCTGGATTATTAAATAACCAATTTTAAACTGCCCTGCTGGGAAGGGGCGCGCAGGAATCGCGGAGGACCAGCCGGTGAGGAACCAGCACCTTTGATACCATATCCATAGGGGAATCCGAGTAAAGCTTCAGCTGACGGACAGCCTCTGCGCCCAGCTGCCAGGGATTGATATCAATGGCAGTCAGCTGCGGTACATGGTGAAGGGCAATGGAAGAATCGTTAAAGGTAATCAGGGAAAGCTGCTCCGGAATCCTGATATGCCACTCAATCAGACGGCATTCCAGCTCGCGAATCAGCATATCATCACTGACAAGAAGGGCGGTTGGCGCCGACTGGCCGGTAAAAACAGACCTCATCCTTGCAAGGCCCTCTTCCCGGGACAGGTCTTCCATGTGAAAGGTATATTCCGGAAGGAAGGGAAGCTGATGCTGCATCAGGGACTGTACGTACCCCGCATAGCGATCCTGGTTAAAAAGAAAGGATGTATCCCCATTTAAAAAGGCAATCCGGGAATGGCCCAGTTCAATGAGATAATCCACAGCCTCTCTTGCTGCAAGCAGATTGTCGCTGTCAACATAAATGGTTTCGTTGGGGTAGGCGGAAACCTTTCCAATCAGTACATAGGGAATTCCGGCAGAATGAAAATAATCAATCAGGATATCCTGATTTTTGGAATACAGAAAAAGAAAGGAATCGGCCCGTCCGCTCTCAATCAGGAGCTTGGCATTTTCCAGAAGCTCTTCCTCGGTTTCTCCCATAACCATGGAAACGGTCCAGCGGTACTCCCGGCAGAGACTGGCAATGCCGCAGCTGGATTTCAGATAAAAGGTGTTTTCTGAAAGATCACTGCGTTTTAAAGGCGGAAATACAATGGCAGTTGATTTGACAGCAGAAGAAGTCTGCTGCGGATCCGGGTAGTTTGATGTATATCCAAGGGCAGACATGGCGCTGCGCACTTTTCGTTTTGTTTCTTCACTGATTGACGGCTGATTCTGGCAGGTTCTGGTTACTGTGGAAGGTGAGACGCCGGCCAGCTTTGCCACATCTTTGATAGTTGCACTCATGATAAGACCTCCTTGAGGGTTTCTTTTCTTAATTATATCGAAAAAAAAGGACAAGTCAAGCAACAGAATGCAAATGAATGCAATACAGTAAAAAATACTATGCAAATAATACGCAAAAGCGGCTGAGAGAATTCTCTCAGCCGTTTGTGATTTTGTCAGAAAAAGGTAATCTGATATTCTTTACAGATTTTCCGGATTTCCCAGATACAAATAAGAGATGCGGCAGCTCCGGTTAAAATGTTGCTGATACCCATGACAATTCCCACGCTGATGCTTCCCAGGTCTGTGAAGTTCTGAAGAAACCACAGAACCGGTATGCGGAAGAGAAAGACGCGGCAGAAATTAATGACCAGGGTCAGCCGTGTTTTTCCGAAGCCGTACAGCAGAGATAGAACAGCGGCATTGATACCGAGAGGAACAGCACCCAGAGCCTCGTACCGGTAGATGGAGGCAATCATCTGAAGAAATTCCTCGTCAGAGCCTGCAAACAGCCAGCTGATCTGACGGATAAAGACCAGGGACAGAGTCATAAAGAAAACTCCGATGGCTGCGTCAATCACCAGAACGCACTGGAAGGCCTTCAAAGCCCGTTTTGGTTCTCCGGCACCCAGGTTCTGGCTGATAATGGCAGAGCCCCCTTCCTGGAATCCATTTTGAGGCATGGTGGTGAAGCCGCCGATGTTGTTGGAAATTCCAAGTGCACCTACGGTCAGGGGAGTGTAAATGGTACTCATGGAGTTTACAATCACCTTTCCAAAGGAAAATGCCACCTTCTCAACAATAACCGGAATGGACAGGGCAATCATAGGTCTGGTTACCTCTGGTTTTAAAGAGATGGCAGCCAGAGAAAAACCGAAGGCATTGTCCTTCTGGTTCAGGTTTTTGCAGGCGGCCGCCAGAAGGAAGGTCTGGGAGATAATGGTTGCAACGGAGATCATATTGATTCCGCAGTTGAGAACATAAACAAAGAGGGCCGTCAGCGCCAGCTTCAGTCCGATCACTACCATATTCAGATTCAGAATTCGTTTGGAGTTTCCTCTGGCCCGTTCAATGGCAATGTAAACATTGTTAAAGAAGCTGATAACCATTCCGAACAGCTCCAGAATAAAGTACTGGGTTCCTCCTGCAATAAATTCCTCCGGCGTTTTTGCAAGACGAAGAAACTGGGGAGTAAAGGGAACCAGAACCACCAGAAGGGTCAGTCCCAGAATCGCACACATGGCAAACAGAGTGCTGACCCGTTTTTTGACCAGCTGAAAATCTCCGGATCCATAGGCCTCGCTGATTTTGATGCTGGCGCCGACAGCAAGACCGCCTCCCAGGGCAGAAAGCATCAAATTGATCTGGGAGAGGTAGGCAACAGTGGATACGGCAGTGGCGCTGATATGAGCGGCCATCATGGAATCAAATATTTTAAACAGCTGGGTAAGGCTCTGGTACAGAGCCAGTGGAAAGCCAACATAGAGAACGACTCTCCACATATTGTCGTGCAGGGAAAAATCCCGGAATTGTTTGTCCTTGTCTGAAAGCTGCGCTTGATTTTTCATGTCTGTTTCCTCATTTCTCATAGGATAATTTCGAATCTTATCCTATAACAAAAAAAGGATATTTTTTACAGAATAAACGTCTTATATGAAAAAAACTACAGATTATTTGTCTGGATTGCAGAATTGTGATACAATAAAGGAAGAAGAGGAATAAAGACGCTGCAGAGAGAGGTGCTGCTGGGAAAGAGACAGTGTGGCAGAAAAAAAAGGGCGGCAGAAGCAGTGCCGCCTTTTCAGAAAAAAGGAGTTGGAGCGAATGGATACAGAAGAAAAAGGAATTTGTCAGGGATGTTTTGACGTTCAGCAGGATGAGGAGCTGCAGGATAAGCCTTCGGGAGTATTTGCCAGCAGAAAACGGCGTCCAGTAGATTTTTCCATGACAGCGGATCACAGCCACGGCTATTATGAGCTGTTTTATCTGGCAACAGGGAGATGCCGGATCTTTTTAAACCATACCATATATCATTTGGAGCCGGGGGATCTGATCCTGATTGAGCCCCAGGCGCTTCACCGGACCATCTACGGCCTTACCAGGGAAAATGAACGGATTGCAGTGGGATTTGCACCTGAACATATGAAGCAGCTGGAAATACAGTGGGGAAAGGACTGGTCGGGGCGCCTGAGGGGAAAGCCCTGTATTTCTGTAGAACCGGGGCGGCGCAGATATGTGGAAAATCTGCTGGAAAAAATTCTCTCAGAACAGAAAAACAGAGATGTGTTTTCTGATGTGCTGATTCGCAATTATCTGTTGGAGCTTCTGGCCTTTTGCGGACGGTACCGGCTGGAGCATCAAAGCCCCAGAATTCAGGATGTGGCAGAGTCGGCAGCTCAGGAGGCTGAAATTCAGGAGGCGGCCTCTTATATTTATCACCATTTTAGGGAACCGCTTACCCTGGAGCTGGTGGCAGGACGAGTTCACATGAGTCCAGCTTATTTTTCCAGGCGATTTAAAAAGCTGACAGGCTTTGGATATAAGGAATATTTGAATTATGTCCGTTTGAAGGAGGCGTCCCGGATGCTTTTGGAAACAGAGCTGTCAGTGGCTGACATTGCTCAGCTGTGCGGATTTTCTGATGGAAATTATTTTGGAGATTTGTTTAAAAAAGAAAAAGGGATTTCTCCCAGAGTATACAGGAAAAATCCCCAGAGGTTTATTTGACGCTCAGATAACAAAAAAGCTGTTTTAAATAAGCAGAGAGACTGTCCGGATTCTGAAGACAGACATCAATCAGGGCAGCATAGGAGCATTTGTCCCTTCGCTCTTTTTTCAGGGCTGGTTCCCATACGGGAGTAAACTGAGGAAGGAAAACGCCCTGCTCTCTGGTGTAGCAGTTTTTTGCAGTGGCTTTGACACAGGCACTCTGGTTGTACCTGACTGCCTCTGCCTTAGGAACCGCCTGATCCTCCTCAGGCAGGTAATAATAATTCTGATAGTTGGAATAAAAATTCTTCAGCTCTCCTTCAAACAGCGTAACCTCCAGGGTCAGCTGGTTCTGAGAAACAAAGCAGGATACCGGCTCAAGGCAGCAGGAAAAGGGAACGGGAACCGCGCAGGGACTCTGGCAAATCAGCTCCAGAAGATGGCGTTTGTTTCCGTCATTGCAGACTTCTGTAAGAATCTGCTGGCTTTTCAGAAACATGTTACCTTCGAAAAAGTCTGGGTAATGGAGGATGGGAAGGATGGACGGCATACCCTTTAGATCATCTTCGTTGTGAAGGATCAGCAGATCATACAGCTCATCGTCATGGTTCTTCAAATAGGTACGGTATACATCAATAAGCTGGCCTCCGGAGTACTGATCTGTCCGTGAAATGCCAAGAAATGCTTCGATGGCTTTCTGCTTCATGCTTTCCAGTCCCAGCAGTTTTCGGTATGGTCTGATTTTTTTGTAAATATCAATGCTTGTAACAGCAGAAAAATCATAATCCTTTTTCAGATGGCGGCACCGTTTTAACAGATAGGGAATGTCAAATCCGTCTCCGTTAAAGTGAATCAGGATTTTATAATTTTTCAGAAAAGAAAAGAAGCTGTCAAGCAGCTCCGGTTCTGCAGCAGCCGTATCTGCAAACCACTGAATCAGATTCCAGCAGCCGTCCTGAAAATAGGTGCAGCCAATGAGATATAGATTGGATGAATCACCGGAAAATCCGGTGGTTTCAATATCAAAAAACAGAAGCTCAGAAAGAGGGCCAATCCGATCAAGGGGGTAAGTATCAGGCAAATCCAGTTTTTTCGTTATTGTAATCATAGTCTTCCTCCTTGTTCGATTATAGAGGGAGGGAAAAAGAAAGTCAATGAAAAAACACCAGGCAGGAATCCCTGTGAGAAGGAGAAAATAAAAAGAAATCGAATGTCTGTTCGGTGGCATATTGCAATCAGGAGTTTCTTATGGTATGATGTCCGTAAAGTGAACAGCAGGAGGAATTTATCAGTGTTTTCATATATAAAAGGACCCTTGGTGGAAGTATGGGAGGGTGGAATCGTTGTGGAAGCAGGCGGAATTGGATGGAATATTCTTGTTCCTCTGTCCGTGCTTGACCGTTTGCCCAGAATCGGAGAGGAGCTCAAGATCTATACTTCTTTTCAGGTGAGAGAGGATGCCATGACTCTGTATGGCTTTTTCAACAGCCAGGATCGGAAGATGTTTAACCAGCTTCTGGGAGTCAATGGGATTGGCCCAAAGGCAGCTCTGGGTATTCTGTCTGCGCTGCAGCCAGATGATTTGCGAATGGCGATTCTCTCAGAGGATGCAAAAGCCATTGCCAGAGCTCCGGGCATTGGCCCTAAGACAGCCAAGCGGGTGATTCTGGATTTAAAGGATCGGATCCGGATGGAGGATGTGCTGCCTTCTGCTTTTGGAGCCGAAATGGAACCGGCAGAGACGGCTGGATCCGGAATGGAGGGAACCGGCAGAGAGGCTATAGAGGCGCTGGTGGCATTGGGATATTCCCTGACGGAAGCATCCAGGGCTGTACGGAAAATCGAGATCACAGAGGATATGACAGTAGAGGCAGTTTTAAAGGCATCTCTGAAGTATCTGGCAATCTGAGTGCGGGACAAATACAACAAGTGTGGAGAGTAAGATGGAGCGGAGAATCATAACAACAGAGATTACCGAAGAAGACAAATATATAGAACCCAGTCTCCGTCCGCAGCTGCTGGACGAATATATCGGGCAGGAAAGGATCAAAAGCAATCTGAAGGTGTATATGCAGGCTGCAAAGGCCAGAGGAGAGTCTCTGGATCATGTGCTGTTTTATGGTCCGCCGGGACTGGGGAAAACCACCCTGTCCGGAATTATTGCCAATGAGATGGGCGTTCATATGAAGGTGACATCGGGACCGGCTATTGAAAAGCCGGGGGAGATGGCGGCGATTCTCAATAATCTGCAGGAGGGAGATGTTCTCTTTGTAGATGAGATTCACAGGCTGAACCGTCAGGTGGAAGAGGTGCTTTATCCGGCGATGGAGGATTTCGCTATTGATATTATGCTGGGCAAGGAGTCCTCAGCCCGTTCGATCCGTCTGGATCTGCCCCATTTTACCTTGGTAGGAGCTACAACCAGAGCGGGACTTCTCACAGCGCCTTTGCGGGATCGGTTTGGGGTGATTCAGAAAATGGAGTTTTACCGGCCGGAGGAACTGCAGATTATTGTAGAGCGGTCAGCCGGTGTTCTTGGTGTGGAGATAGAGCCGGAGGGTGCAGCGGAAATTGCACGGCGCTCCAGAGGAACCCCTCGTCTTGCCAACCGTCTGCTGAAACGTGTTCGGGATTTCGCCCAGGTGAAATATGACGGGGTCATTACGAAGCAGGTGGCTGATTTCGCCCTGGATATCCTGGATGTGGATAAGCTGGGCCTGGATAACAATGACAGAAATATTCTGATGATGATGATTGAAAAGTTTGGCGGGGGTCCGGTAGGTCTGGATACTCTGGCAGCGGCCCTGGGAGAGGATGCGGGAACTCTGGAGGATGTGTATGAGCCGTATCTTTTGATGAACGGATTTTTGAACCGGACGCCAAGAGGACGGGTGGCGACAGAGAGTGCATACCGCCATCTGGGAATTCCCTTTGGAGAGTGACGAAAAACAGGCTGTGGAGTTTTGAAAATTCATTAGAAAAGTTGCTTGTTGATTCTATGAGGATATGGTACACTGTTACTGTATGCCTGTATTCCGGAAGGAAAACGGGCCACAGAAGCGATGACAGGTGGAATAAGGAACAAAAGAATCGGGAGCCGAGAATATGAGTCAGAAAAATTATGCGGAAGTTTTGATAGATGGTGTGGTATATACGCTGGGCGGCACAGAAGATGAGGCCTATCTACGGAGAGTTGCAGCATATTTAAATGAAAAAATAGGCACAATTAAGAAGCAGAGAGGTTTTTCCAGGCAGAATGCGGATTATCAGAACCTGATGATTCATCTGAATATTGCAGATGATTATTTTAAGGAGCAGGAGCGGGCAGATATGCTCAGCGGCCAGAAGGCGCTGCTGGAAAAAGAGGCCTACAGCCTGAAGCATGAATTGATTACCATGCAGATGCGGATGGAGGCTATGGAGAAGGAAATGCAGGAGGAGAAAGCAAGGGCAGAGGAACTGGTGCGAAAAGCGTCGGAAACAGCTTCTGACGCAGATAGTAACAGACACAGAAAATAAAACAGCAGGTGAAAGCTTCAGGGGGTGCTCTTTTTTCATAAGGGTCATCCTCTGCTTTATGTTATAACTGTTCAGGAGGAATCGTGTGAAATTACCAGTAGAAATCCTGGCTCCGGCCGGGTCCGTGGAAAGCATGAAGGCAGCGGTAAATGCCGGGGCTGATGCAGTATATATGGGAGGAAGCCGGTTTGGAGCCCGGGCGTATGCGGAGAATCCAGAGGGAGATCAGTTTTTAGAGGCTCTTGATTATGCCCACCTTCATGGCTGCAGCCTGTATATGACGGTCAATACATTAGTAAAGGAAGAGGAGCTGGGACAGCTGTATGATTTTCTTATGCCCTGCTATGAACGGGGGCTGGATGCAGTGATTGTTCAGGATATGGGGGTTTTTTCGTTTATCCGAAAACATTTTCCGGACCTTCCAATTCATGCCAGCACTCAGATGACGGTTACAGGATGGCGAAGCGCCGCTATGTTGAAGGAGCTGGGAGCCAGCCGGGTGGTAACGGCAAGAGAGCTTTCTCTGGCAGAGATTGCTCAGATCAGGGATCATGTGGATATTGAGATTGAGAGCTTTGTTCACGGCGCTCTCTGTTACTGCTATTCCGGCCAGTGTCTGTTAAGCAGCCTGATTGGCGGACGAAGCGGAAACAGGGGACGATGCGCCCAGCCCTGCAGGCTTCCCTATGATGCGCCGGGACAGGCCCTGTCCTTTAGGACAGGCTCAGAGCGGGGAACAGGAAGGAAGAATAGAGAGAACGGCGGAGAAAAGACTGGGGGAAAGAACAGAGAAAAGAGGCAGCAGGAGAAGGATAACCGCTATCTGATGAGCTTAAAGGATCTGTGTACGCTGGATATTCTTCCTGATATTATTGAGGCAGGTGTCTATTCCCTGAAGATTGAAGGGAGAATGAAAAGTCCCCGGTATACGGCTGGTGTGGTCAGTGTGTACCGCAAGTATGTAGATCAGTATTTGGCCAGGGGACGGGAGGGCTATCGGATATCCGATGAGGATCGGAAAATGCTTCTGGATCTTTTCGATCGGGGCGGACAGACGGAAGGATACTACCGGCAGCACAATGGCAGGGATATGATTGCACTGAAGGAAAAGCCGGCGTTCCGACAGGGCAATCAGCAGCTATTTGATCGTCTGGATGCGGAATATGTTCACAGTGGAAAGCAGGAGCCGATTCGGGGCCATGTAACAGCCAGAGAAGGGCAGCCAGTGACTTTGTATTTGGAAAAAGCTCCTGTGTCTGTGACGGTTTCCGGAGAGGTGGTTCAAACAGCTCAGAATCAGCCGATGACAGAAGAAAAGCTGTTAAAACAGATTCAGAAAACGGGAGGCTCGCCCTTTTACTTTGAAGAGCTGACCGGTCAGGCAGAGGGCTCCTGCTTCCTTCCGGTACAGGCATTAAATGGACTTCGCAGAGCCGGATTGGAGCAGCTGGAGGAGGCAATCCTTTCTCCCTACCGGAGAAAGGCAGAGTCGGAGGGTGAAAACGAAGAAGGAGTCACTGAACGGCCAGTTTCTGCGGCAGCAAAGGAAGAACAGGAGCGAAGCTTTGTAAAGTCAGGAAAAAGTCCAGAATTTTTGGTATCTCTGGAATCGCCAGAGGGACTGTCTGTAGCAGCAGCGCACCCGGAGGTGGACGGTATTTATCTGGACAGCACAGGCTTTGGACCGGAGTTGTGGAAACAGGCAGTAGAGCAATGCCACCAAGCAGGCAAGTTTTGCGGACTGATTTTCCCTCAGATTTTCCGTCAGGAGGCAGAAGAATTTTTTATGGCTGCTGCAAAGGAATTGAGAGAGGCCGGTTTTGATGTTCTGGTAATCCGTTCTATGGAGGAGCCCCGCTTTTTAAGAGAGCTGGGACTGGGGCAGATTCCTCTTGTGTTTGATTCCAATCTATATGCCATGAATCATCAGGCGGCAGCGCAGATGATCCATATGGGCGCAGGAAGGCTGACCTTCCCTCTGGAGCTAAACAGCAGAGAGCTGGAACAGCTGAAGGAGGCATCAGAGGGCATTGGCTGGGAGATGACCATTTATGGTCACTATCCGGCTATGGTTTCTGCCCAGTGCGTGGTGCGTACTACAAAGGGGTGTACGAAAAAGCCAGAGCTGCTTTTGATTCGTGACAGAGTAGGAAAAGAGCTTCCAGTGAAAAATCACTGTCAGTTCTGCTACAATACCATTTACAATCCCAGTCCATTGAGTCTTCTGGGACAGGAAGATGCAGTGCTCAGGCTGCAGCCGGAGGGATTGAGGCTGGTATTTACTACGGAGACTCCGGCTCAGATTCAGGAGGTTATGGATGCGTTTGCGGATCACTTCCGGTATGGAAAGGATACGCCATCGCCAATAAAGGATTTCACAAGAGGCCATTTCAGACGAGGCGTGGAATAGGAGATTTATGGTTAATGTAATAATTGAGGTGTCAAAATATCTTCTGATTATTTTGATGGCGCTTTACACCTACTGGAATTTCCGGTATTTTCGATATCAGGAGGTCTGGCAGCAGAACCGGGTATGCGCAAAGCAGAATGCTGTGATGTTTCTGATGCATTTGCTGGCTTATGCTGTTTTGTATCTGAAGTCTGAGGATGAGAGAGTGGTTCTGTTTTACCTGGCTCAGATGGTATTTTTTGCTGCCTATATGGGACTTTCCCGGTATTTTTACCGTAATCTGTCCAGGATCCTGATGAACAATATGTGCATTCTTCTGATGATCGGGCTGATGATTCTGACCAGGCTTTCCTTTGATAAGGCAGTCAGACAGTTTTTGATTGTGGCTGTGGCGGCTCTGATTACCTGGATCATTCCCTTTGTGATGGATCGGGCCTGGCAGCTGGCAGAGATTCCCTGGTTTTACGGAATCGGCGGTCTGGCAGTTCTGGCCCTGGTGTGGGTTGTGGGAAATAACAGCTTTGGGGCCCAGCTGTCCATTACTGTTGCAGGGATTTCTTTTCAGCCATCGGAATTTGTAAAAATTACCTTTGTATTTTTTGCAGCCGCTATGTTTTACAGGTCTGTGGATTTTAGAACTGTGGCTGCAGTGACAGCGGTGGCAGCCGGTCATGTGCTGGTTTTGGTTCTGTCAAAGGATCTGGGAAGCGCTCTGATTTTTTTCCTGACCTACCTGACCATGCTGTTTGTGGCAACAGGGAAATGGCTTTATCTGGGAGCCGGGCTGGGCTGTGGCTGCGGGGCGTCTGTTCTGGCCTATTATCTCTTTGCCCATGTGAGAACCCGGGTGGCAGCCTGGCGGGATCCCTGGGCGGATATTGACAACCGGGGATATCAGATTACGCAGTCTCTGTTTGCTATAGGAACAGGAGGCTGGTTCGGAATGGGGCTTTATCAGGGGATGCCCTACAAAATTCCTGTGGTGGAAAAGGATTTTGTATTTGCGGCAGTATCAGAGGAGCTGGGCGGCATTTTTGCTATCTGCATTCTGCTCATTTGTCTGGGCTGCTTTCTTCAGTTTATGATGATTGCAGGAAGAATGCAGGCTCTGTTTTATAAGCTGATTGCCTTTGGATTGGGAATGGTTTATGGAATCCAGGTTTTCCTGACTGTGGGAGGTGTGACAAAATTCATTCCCTCTACAGGCGTGACCCTTCCCTTTGTCAGCTACGGAGGAAGCTCTATCCTCAGCACCTTTATGGTGTTTGGAGTGCTTCAGGGACTGTACATTCTGAAAAAGAATGATGAGGAGGACTATGAATAAACAGACGCCTAATCCCGGGGAGAATAAACATATTCTGCTGATTACCTATGCGGTGGTGGGAATGTTTGTATGCCTGATGGGATATTTTGGTTATTTTCTGCAGGTGCAGAGCGAGACAGTAATTAATAATTCTTATAATGCCCGCCTGGACAGCTTTTCGGATCGGATTATCCGGGGAAAGATTTTAAGCAATGACGGAAGAGTGCTGGCAGAAACTGCAGTACAGGAGGACGGTTCAGAGGTGAGAACCTATCCCTATCAGGATTTGTTTGCCCATGCAGTGGGATATTCAGATCATGGAAAGGCGGGACTGGAGGCTCTGGCTAATTTTTATCTTCTGTCCTCTCATATGAATCTGGCAGAGCAGACGCTGAATCAGCTGGCAGATCGAAAGAATCTGGGAGATAATGTAATTACAACCCTGGATGTGGATCTGCAGCAGGCAGCACAGGCAGCTCTGGGAGATCGAAAAGGGGCTGTCGTGGCTCTGGAACCGGATACAGGGAAAATCCTCGCCATGGTTTCCAGACCGGGATTTGATCCGAACACCCTGGGACAGGAATGGGAAACGCTGATTTCCGGCGACAATACCCAGGCCCAGCTGTTAAACCGGGTATCTCAGGGGGTATATCCGCCAGGCTCTACTTTCAAAATTGTGACGGCTCTGGAATATATACGGGAGCATCCCAATACCTGGCAGGAATTTTCCTTTGACTGTGACGGTTCCTATGAGCATGGGGATTACACGATTTCCTGTTATCATGGCAACGCCCACGGCCATCAGAATTTGCCTCAGGCCTTTGCAAATTCCTGCAATGGAGCCTTTGCCAGCCTTGGACTGGAGCTGAATCTGGAGCAGATGCAGAATCTGGCGGAGTGTCTTTTGTTTAATGGACAACTGCCCGTATCCATTGCCTACAGCAAAAGCTCCTATGCCATGGGAACAGGGGCTTCAGACTGGGAACGGCTTCAGACTGCCATCGGGCAGGGAAATACCCAGATGACTCCTCTTCACAATGCGCTTCTTACGGCATCCATTGCCAATGGAGGTGTGCTGATGAAGCCCTATCTGATTGACCGGGTGGAAACATCAGAGGGAGAAGAAGTGAAAAAGTTTCTTCCTGCTACGTATGGAGAACTGATGAGTGCATCGGAGGCAGATGCTTTGTCTGGAATGATGCGCCAGGTGGTAACAGAAGGAACGGGTTCCGCTGTCCGTACAGACGCTTATGCAGTGGCAGGAAAAACAGGCTCTGCAGAGTTTGAAAAGGGAAAGGAAAGCCATGCCTGGTTTACAGGCTTTGCCCCGGCAGAGGATCCGAAGCTGGTAGTGACTGTTCTTGTAGAGGAGGGCGGATCCGGAGGACGGGAGGCTGCGCCGATCGCAAGAGCCTTATTTGATTTGTATTTTTCAAAATAGCTGCAATTGTTTCACGGGAAGCAAGCTTGACATGGATTTTTCTGCCAGTGCTCCCGTTGTCCTGAATAGTTACAAAAAATAATGAAAAAAGAAAGGGGATATCCTGTGTTTCGAGCAAACGAATATGTAAAGGCAGAAAGCCTGGAGGAAGCCTATCAGCTGAACCAGAAAAAGAGCAATGTGCTTCTGGGCGGTATGATGTGGCTGAAAATGGGAAGTAATTACAAGTCAGCAGCCATTGACCTATCTGGTCTGGGACTTGACTACATTGAAGAAGATGAAGAGGAATTCCGCATTGGCTGTATGTGCAGCCTGAGAAGTCTGGAGCTTCATGAGGGGCTGAACCGGTATTTTGGCGGAATTTTCCGGGAGTGTACCAAAGGTATCGTAGGTGTGCAGTTTCGAAATGGGGCTACGGTAGGCGGAAGCGTGTTCGGGAGATATGGTTTTTCCGACATTCTTACCTGCATGATGATGCTGGATGTCCAGGTGGAGCTTTACCAGAGAGGAAGAATTTCTTTGGAGGAATTTGCAAAGCTGCCTTACGATCGTGATATTCTGGTTCAGGTGATTCTGAAAAAGGATGGAAGAAGAGCGGCTTATGCCTCTTCCCGCCGTTCTAAAACGGATTTTCCTATCATTGCCTGCGGCGTGGCAAAAAAAGGAGACAGCTGGTATGTATCTGTAGGCGCAAGACCTGCAAGGGCTGCCCTGTGTGTGCTCCCTGCTGGGAATGCAGCAGTGAAAGATCTGGCAGAGAAGGCCGCTGAGGCATTTTCTTACGGGGACAATATGAGAGCTGGAGGAGAATACAGAAAACATCTGGCGCAGGTTTCTATCCGGCGTCTGATGGATCAGATATCCAGGGAGGAAGAAAAATAAAATGCGGAGTAATATGGAAATACAGTTTATTTTAAATGGAAAGATGCAGACAGCAGTGATTGCGGCGGACACCCTGCTTTTGGATCTGCTGAGAAGTCTGGGATGCTACAGTGTGAAACGGGGCTGCGAAACCTCTAACTGCGGTCTTTGCACCGTATGGATGAATCAGAAGCCGGTTCTTTCCTGTTCTGTTCTGGCTGCAAGGGCAGACGGCTGTGAAATTACAACTCTGGAGGGCCTTCAGAAGGAGGCGGAAGAAATTGGGCGTTTCCTTGCAGAGGAGGGAGCGGATCAGTGCGGCTTTTGCAGCCCGGGATTGATTATGAATCTGCTGGCAATGGAACGGGAGCTGGTAAGTCCTGATATGGATGAGGTTCGGGAATATCTTTCCGGAAACCTTTGCCGGTGTACCGGTTACGAAGGACAGATGCGGGCAATTGAAAAATATCTGAACCGGAATAAGGAGGGCAGAAGCTGAGATGGAGAAAAAGAAAACCTATGTAGGCCAGTCAGTTGTAAAGCGGGACGCTATGGCTTTGATGACAGGAAAGCCAGTGTATACCGATGACATCGCTCCGAAGGATTGTCTTATTGTCAAGGTTTTGAGAAGCCCCCATGCCCATGCATGGATTGAAGAGATTGATAAGACGCGGGCGTTGTCTGTTCCGGGAATTGAGACTATTTTAACCTGGGAGGATTCTCCCCAGAAGCGGTTTACTATGGCTGGACAGACTTATCCGGAGCCCAGTCCTTACGATCGCCTGATTCTGGATCGAAGAATGCGTTTTGTGGGAGATGTGGCTGCTATTGTGGCAGGAACCTCAGAAGAGGCTGTGGATCGGGCGCTGAAGGCAATTAAGGTGAACTATCAGGTTCTGGAGCCGGTTCTGGATATGCGGACAGCCAAGGACAACCCGGTTCTGGTGCATCCAGAGGAGAACTGGGAAAGTCTGTGCCCTGTAGGGGCTGACAATCAGCGCAATCTCTGCGCATCAGGAGATGACATTCACGGAGATGTAGAGGGGATTCTGGCTTCCTGCGCTCATGTGATTTCAAAGACTTATCATGTCAAGCCGAACCAGCAGGCCATGATGGAAACCTTCCGCACCTTTACATCTATGGATGCCTATGGACGGTTGAACGTAACCTCCTCTACTCAGGTGCCCTTCCATGTGCGGCGGATAGTGGCTCATGCCTTGGATATTCCCAAGTCCCGGATCCGGGTGATAAAGCCCCGAATCGGCGGCGGCTTTGGGGCCAAGCAGACGGTGGTTTCAGAGGTATACCCGGCTCTGGTGACCTGGGTGACAGGCAAACCGGCTAAGATGGTTTTCAGCCGGTATGAATCTCAGATCGCCTCTTCTCCCCGCCATGAGATGGAAGTAACAGTTCGCCTGGGAGCTGATGAAAATGGTGTATTTCAGGCGATCGATTTATATACCCTGTCAAATACAGGCGCTTATGGAGAACACGGTCCGACAACAGTAGGTCTGTCAGGCCATAAATCAATTCCCCTTTATTCTACTCCAAAAGCCTTTCGCTTCCACTACGATGTGGTTTATACCAATACGATGTCTGCAGGGGCATACCGGGGCTATGGAGCGACTCAGGGAATCTTTGCCCTAGAATCGGCAGTCAATGAGCTGGCAGCGGAATTACATATGGATCCGGTTGCTCTTCGGGAAAAAAATATGGTTCATGAAGGGGATGTGATGCCTGCCTATTACGGTGAGACGGCCAACAGCTGTACTCTGGATCGGTGTATGAAGCGAGCCAAAGAGCTGATGAAATGGGATGAAAAATATCCCTGTCGTGTAATGGACAACGGAAAAGTCCGTTCTGTCGGAGTGGCCATGGCCATGCAGGGCTCTTCCATTTCCAACTGTGATGTGGCTGGAATTACCTTAAAGCTGAATGATGATGGCTTTTACAGCATGATGATTGGAGCGGCCGATATGGGAACCGGCTGTGATACGACTTTGGCACAGATTGCAGCAGATTGTCTGGAATGCGATTTGGATAATATTGTGGTTCACGGTGTGGACACGGATGTTTCTCCCTATGATTCTGGCTCTTATGCCTCCAGTACAGCATACCTGACCGGTATGGCAGCGGTAAAAGCCTGCGAGGCCATGAGGGAAAAGATTATGGAAAAGGGTGCGGAGTATCTGGAACGGTCTGTAGATGAAGTGGACTTTGACGGCAGCCAGGTATTTAGCAGAGACGGCAGCAGTGCCATTCGTTTAAAAGATATTGGAAACAGAGTGATGTGCAACAATGGAAAGGCCCTTGAGGTGACAACGTCTCATTCTTCTCCGGTTTCTCCGCCGCCCTTTATGGTAGGTATGGCAGAAATTGAGATGGACATGGAAACCTATGAATACGAGTTGATTGATTTTGTGGCAGTGGTTGACTGCGGAACTCCGATTAATCCCAATCTGGTGCGTGTTCAGACGGAAGGCGGACTGGGACAGGGCATCGGCATGGCGATGTTTGAGGATGTGACCCGCTCTCAGAAGGGCCGTGTATTTGAAAATTCCTTTATGCAGTATAAGCTGCCGACCCGTATGGATGTGGGACACCTTCAGGTGGAATTTGAAAGCAGTTACGAGCCGACAGGTCCTTTTGGCGTTAAGTCCATTGGAGAGGTGGTAATCAATACGCCTTCTCCGGCGATTGCAGGGGCTGTGGCTAATGCATCCGGCGTATGGATTCGGGAGCTTCCTATTACGGCAGAGAAGATTTTTACAGAAATGAAGGAAAAAAAGAAAGCAGTTAATTAAAAAAATAAAACAGAGGATTCGGAAACTGGGAAGAAACAGAATAAGTTATAGACAACTCAGGGAAACTTCATCTTGCATCTTCTATCAAATGGAGTTATACTAAAAACAGTCTGTGCGACACACCACCGTGGTGCTGATCCAGCACTGCGCGACCAGGAGGGATTGCAATGATAGAAGCAACGAGCTGTGGAGGTGTGGTTATATTTCGCGGCAAGATTCTGGTTCTCTACAAGAATTACAAGAACAAGTATGAGGGCTGGGTTCTGCCAAAGGGAACTGTAGAAGCAGGAGAAGAGTACAAGGAGACGGCTCTTCGGGAAGTAAAAGAAGAAACCGGCGTCAGTGCTTCCATTATCAAGTATATCGGGAAGAGCTCCTATTCCTTTAATACACCGCAGGATATGGTGGAAAAGGATGTTCACTGGTATTTGATGATGGCTGACAGCTATTACAGTAAACCACAACGGGAAGAGCATTTTGTAGATTCCGGCTATTACAAGTTTTATGAGGCTTACCATCTGCTGAAGTTTTCCAACGAAAAGCAGATTCTGGAAAAGGCTTATAATGAATACCTGGATTTGAAGAAGGCGAACCTCTGGGGCAACAAAAAATATTTCTAGATTTTACATGAGACAATGGGGAACGGTCTGAGAATTTCAGGCCGTTTTTCTAATGTCTTTATTATTTTGTGTATAAAAAGAGGAGGATTATTGATGAAATCATCGAACGAACTGCGCACACTGCTGCGCTCCATTGACCGGAAAAGCTATCCGGCTTATAAAGCTTTGTCAGGGGCTTATCAGTTTGGCGCTTATGTGCTTGTAATTGATCATGTACAGGGGGATCCCTTTGCCTCCCCTTCCAGTGTTCATATAGAGGTGTCTCTGAAACAGGCAGGATTTCCGGAGGCCTATTATCAGGAGGCCTGCAGCCGTATTGCGCTGGAGGATTTCCTTACCAGAAGGTTTGGAAGTCAGGTGGAAGCCTACAATTTTAAAGCTGGAGGTTCTGGAAAAAGCGGGCTGTTGTCTACCGCCAGATGTGGGCAGGAGGTTTTGGAGAGAAGCGCCTGTCAGATTGGCGCAGGAAAGATTACTGCCAGATTTCATATTGGATTTCCGGCATTCGGAAGAACTATAGATGCAGGCGGACTGGAAAAAATACTTTTTGAGTATCTTCCTGCATGTGTGGAAAACAGTTTTTTTTACAGGAAGCTGGATAAGAAAAAGACAGAGGAGGCAGTATATCTGGCGGAGGATCAGAAAGCAGTGCGCGATTACTTAAAGAAGGAGGGGCTGGTGGCTTTTGTAGCGAATGGTGCCATTCTTCCAAGAAAAAGCGGAGTTTCTGATCTTCCCATGAGAGACTGCGTTCCCTTTGTTTCCCCGTCTTCTATGGAGAAAACCATTACCCTTCCCCACAGGGGGCAGATGAGCGGAATGGCAGTTCCAAAGGGAATCACTCTGATTGTAGGAGGCGGTTATCATGGAAAATCTACGCTTCTGTCGGCGCTTCAGATGGGAGTTTATAACCACATTGCAGGAGACGGCCGGGAATTTGTGATTACGGAGGAGACAGCAGTGAAGCTGCGGGCAGAGGAGGGACGGGCAATCCGGAATGCTGATATTTCCCTTTTTATTAATGATCTGCCCAATAAAAAGAATACCTCTTCTTTTTCTACGGAGGATGCCAGCGGAAGTACCTCGCAGGCCGCCGGTGTCGTGGAGGGGATAGAAGCAGGAACGAAGCTCTTTCTCATTGACGAGGATACCTCTGCAACAAATTTTATGGTGCGGGATGATTTTATGCAGGAAGTGATCCAGAGAGAAAAAGAACCCATTACCCCGTTTCTGGAACGGGCCGGGGATTTGTATGAAAAGGCCGGGATTTCTACGATTCTGGTAGCTGGAAGCTCTGGAGCCTTTTTCTATATTGCTCATAAAATTCTACAGATGGACAGTTACCGTCCAGTGGATATTACGGAACGGGTAAAAATGCTGTGTCGGGAATACAAAGCTCCGCGGATTCAGGCGCCGGGATTTTTTCTTCCGGAATTTCAGACGCCTTTGGTTTTTCATAATACAGAAAAAAATAACCGGGACAGAGGATTTTCCCAAAGAGGTAATGCAAGGGGCGGAAAGTATGGCCGCGGAGGCCAGGAAAACGGCTCTGTACGAGAGCGAAAGAAAATAAAGACCTTGGGAAAGGATATGTTTTCGATTGATCGGGAAACGGTGGATCTCCGATATGCAGAACAGCTGGCAGACGGGGAGCAGACAGCGGCCCTTGCCTATCTGCTGCGATTTGCCTTAGAGCAGGGCACGGAGGGCAAAAAAACAATGCGTCAAACCGTAGAGCTTTTGTGGAAAACGCTGGAAACCAGGGGATGGGAGCCATTTTGCAGCTCTTATGTACCCTGCGGTCTTGCAAAGCCGAGGAAACAGGAGATTTTTGCCTGCTTAAACCGCTATCGGGGATAAAAAAGAAGGATTCCGGTAAAATAAAACAGAATCAACAGAAAAGAAGGAGAAATCGAGGCAGAGCATATGAGTGGGGAAAACAGAATGAAGAAAGATCAGAAAGAAAAAGGAAGAGCTTCTGGCAGTGCATGGGATCGCCTGGTACCATATCTGGAAAAAGCTATGGCATATCAGACAGCGCTGACACTGTTTGAGTGGGATAATGAAACGTTGGCTCCGGAACAGGCTGGAGCCTATACGGCCCGGGTACAGGGAATTTTAGCTGCTTCCTATCAGGAGGTAATGACAGCGCCGGAATTAAAGGAGCTGCTTTTGGAATGTGATCAGGAATTAGGGAATAAGGAAAAACTGGAAAAGCAGGCTATCCTTCGAGAAATCAGAGAAGAGGCAGAGCAGCTGGAGTGTATTCCGCCGAAGGAGTATCGCGCCTACCAGGAGCTGGTGGCAGAGTCTGCCAGGATTTGGGCCAGAGCCAGAGAAGAGAAGGATTTCCAGGCATTTGCGCCTACTCTGAAAAAAATCATATTTTGGCAGAAAACCTTTGCCGGATATCGGGCGAAGGCGGGGCAGAAGCTATATGATGTAATGCTGGATTCCTATGAAAAAGGCTTTGGAATGAAAGAACTGGACGAGTTTTTCGGACTGCTGAAGAAGGAGCTGGTTCCATTGCTTCATCAGGTTATGGAAAGTCCGATACGGATCTCCGATGAATTTCTGACGGGGGATTATCCTGAGGACCGGCAGAGAGAGCTGGCAGAATACCTGGCAGAGTATGTAGGCTTTGACTTTAGAAAAGGCGTTCTGTCAGAAAGTGCCCATCCCTTTACGACCAGCCTTCACAATCATGATGTGAGGATTACCACCCACTACAAAAACAGCCTGGACAGCTCGCTGTTTTCTGTTATTCATGAGTCTGGACATGCCATTTATGAAATGGGAATCGGGGATCAGCTGACCCAGACTCCGGCAGGTCAGGGGGCATCTATGGGGATGCATGAATCTCAGTCGAGGTTTTTTGAAAATATCCTGGGACGCAGCGAGTCCTTTTGGGTTCCTGTTTACGGAAAAGTAAAGGAATTGTTTGGAGAGCAGCTAAAGGGGATTGGGCGGGAGCAGTTTGTCCGGGCCATCAACCGGGTTCATCCGGGACTAATCCGGACAGAGGCCGATGAACTGACTTACAGTCTTCATGTGCTGGTGCGGTATGAACTGGAAAAGGCTCTGATTGAGGAAGATCTTCCAGTAGAACAGCTTCCCCGGCTGTGGGCAGACAAATATGAAGAATATTTGGGGATTCGGCCGGAAAATGACGGAGAAGGAGTTCTTCAGGATATTCACTGGGCGCAGGGGTCCTTTGGATATTTTCCTTCCTATGCTCTGGGAAGTGCTTTTGGAGCGCAGATGCTTGCTTCCATGAAAAAGAAGATGAATATAAACCAGATGCTGGAGGAAGGGAATCTTGGGGAAATTCGAGAGTATTTAAAACTCCATGTACATCGGTTTGGAAAGGTGAAAACCAGCCGCCAGATTCTGCTGGATATGACAGGAGAGGATTTCCGGCCGCAGTATTATGTGGATTATCTGAAAGAAAAATACGGAAGACTGTACCAGCTGTCTTTAGATGGAACAAAGAACGGATTCAGGGAATAGACTGAATTACAACAGGAAGCTGGAAGGCGGAATCAGGCGTTATGGAAGACCAGAAGCTGGAAAATCTTTTGAACCTTGCCCTGTCTGTGCCAGAGGATATGCGGGCCCGATCACAGGAACTGGAAATCGGCTATCATAAGGAGGATCAAACCTGGGAGCTGATTGTAAAATATTCCGGAAGTCTGGAGCCTTTGCGGGAGATGGGGATTCTGACTGAGGAAATGCATAATGAGTATGCTGTTTTAACAGTACCGGAAGGCATGATTGAGACGGTCAGCCGTCTGCCGCAGATAGAATATGTGGAAAAGCCAAAACGTCTGTTTTTTTCTATGAATCAGGCAAAGGGAGCTGCCTGCATTAATGCAGTACAGGAGGCTCCTTGGCGTCTGACCGGGCGGGGAGTGCTTGTGGCGGTTCTGGATTCCGGAATTGATTATTATCACGAGGCATTCCGGGATGGTTCGGGAAAAACAAGACTTGCTGCCTTGTGGGATCAGAATCTGAACCAGGTATTTTCCAGAGAGGAGATTGATCAGGCGATTCAGGAGGGAAGCAGGGAAAAGGCGCGGCGTCTGGTTCCCTCTTTTGATGCCAGCGGCCACGGAACGGCTGTGGCAGGAATTGCAGCCGGAAGCGGACTGGGAGATCCGGGCCGGGCGTATCGGGGAGTCGCAAATGAAAGCGAGCTTTTGATTGTTAAGTTGGAAAATCCGAAAAATGAGGGCTTTCCCAGAACAACGGAATTGATGCGGGCTGTAAATTTTGCTGTGACCCAGGCAGTAGACAGAAAAATGCCTCTGGTGATTAATATCAGCTTTGGAAATACATATGGTTCCCATGAGGGAAACAGTCTTCTGGAAACTTATCTGGATGATATCAGCAATTACGGAAAAACTGCGATTATTGTAGGAAGTGGAAATGAGGGAGCATCAGCAGGTCATACCTCCGGTATATTTTTGCCAGATCCGGGAAGAAAGACGAGGCTTCGGATGGATTCCAGACAGAATGCAGAGCTTTCCGTAGCGCCTTATGAATCAGGCGTGAATATTCAGCTGTGGAAAAACTATTGGGATGAAATGGAAATCAGCCTGCTGACTCCTTCCGGGGAGGAAATCGGTCCTCTTTTACAGCAGCTTGGGCCTTCCAGGTTCCGCTATAGGAACATGGAAGTTTTGGTGTATTACGGAGAACCCAGCCCCTACAGCCAGGCTCAGGAAATCTATTTTGATTTTGTTCCAGATGCCGGAACTTATGTGGAAAGTGGGATTTGGACATTTCGCCTGACTCCCGGAAGAATTATTACGGGGGAGTATGATTTCTGGCTCCCTTCTTCAGGAATTTTAAATCCATCTACCCGTTTTCTGCGGCCGACTCCAGACACAACTCTGACTATTCCCTCTGCTGCAGCCAGCGTTATCACAGTGGGCGCCTATGACAGTGCTTCCAATTCCTATGCAGACTTTTCAGGACGAGGATTTACCAGAAGAACCAACCAGGTGAAGCCTGATATTGCTGCCCCGGGAGTGGGGATTATGACTGCGGCGGCGGGAGGAGGATATGAGCCGGTTACAGGAACCTCCTTTGCGGCTCCATTTGTATCTGGGAGCGCTGCCCTTATGATGCAGTGGGGAATTGTTGACGGGAGAGATCCCTTTCTCTATGGGGAAAAGATTAAGGCCTATCTGCGCCAGGGAGCCAGAAAGCTGCCGGGAATGGGGGAGTATCCCAATCCACAGGTGGGATATGGGGCGCTGTGTGTGAGAGACAGTCTGCCTCAGTAAAAATAAAATTCTTTGCCGGCATTGCTCTTTTCCTCTTTTTTCGATAAAATAAGATTTGCAGAATTACAAAAAAGGAATACACAACAAATGAAACAGGATCTTACTCAGGGGTCGATTACCAGAACGCTTCTCTGGTTCGCCTTACCTATGACTGTGGGAAATCTCCTGCAGCAGCTTTATAATATTGCAGATACACTGATTATCGGACAGTTTGTAGGAGCTAATGCCCTGGCGGCAGTAGGCTCCTCCTACACACTGATGACCTTTCTTACTTCGATCTTGCTTGGACTTTCCATGGGAAGCGGCGTGGCGGTGTCTATTGCCTTTGGGCAGAAGGATTGGGACAGACTGAAACGGGGAGTTTTTCTTTCATTTTCCGGTATTGGACTGGCAGCAGTGGCTTTAAGCAGTCTGGCTTTTTTGGGAATTGATGAAATCATGAGGCTTTTGCAGGTTCCAGAAGAGATCTACGAGCTAATGCGCAGATATCTGCTGGTAATTTTTACAGGAATCGGAGGTACATTTTTATATAATTATCTTGCCTGCCTTCTGCGGGCTATCGGAAATTCGGTGACACCTCTGATTTTTCTTGGAATATCTGCGGTGCTGAATGTGGTGCTGGATCTGCTGTTTGTTCTGTCGGCAGGCTGGGGTGTCGCAGGAGCAGCTTTTGCGACAGTGATTGCTCAGTGGCTGTCTGGAATCGGTCTTCTTTTGTATACAGTCAGGAAAGCGCCGGAGCTTCTTCCAGGACGCTGCCATATGAAATGGAATAGAGAAGAGGCGACGGGGATTTTCCGGCTGTCGATGATTACCAGTGTCCAGCAGTCCATTATGAATTTTGGAATTCTGATGGTGCAGGGGCGGGTCAACAGCTTTGGCCCGGCAGTTATGGCAGCTTTTGCGGCAGCTGTCAAGATCGATTCTTTTGCCTATATGCCGGTTCAGGATTTCGGCAATGCCTTTTCTACGTTTATTGCACAGAATTATGGAGCGGGAAAGGAAAAGCGCATTCGTCAGGGGATTCTCAGTGCAGTCAAGACTTCTATGGTCTTTGGTGCGGCAGTTAGTGTGGTTATCTGGATTTTTGCAGAACCGCTGATGCGGATTTTTGTAAATGGACAGGAGCGGGAAATTCTGGCTATTGGAGTGCAGTATCTGCGGATTGAAGGCGCCTTTTACTGTCTGATTGGATTGCTGTTTTTGCTGTATGGATTTTTCCGGGCGATTGAGAAGCCGGGGATGTCTGTGGTACTGACGGTTATTTCGCTGGGACTTCGGGTTGTGCTGGCCTACAGCCTTTCTGCGATTCCGTCTCTGGGGGTAAAAGGAATCTGGGTATCCATTCCCGTTGGATGGCTGATTGCAGATGTGGCGGGAGTAATTCCCATGGTACGCTTTTATCGAAAAATGGAGGTAGAGGAAGGATGACAGCTTTCAGTACATTATGTTATATTGAGCGGGACGGAAGTTATCTGATGCTTCACCGCACAGTGAAGAAAAATGATGTGAATAAGGATAAATGGATTGGAGTTGGAGGTCACTTTGAGGCAGAAGAAAGTCCTGAGGAATGTCTGCTTAGAGAGGTATATGAAGAGACAGGATACCATTTGACTGCCTGGAAATTTCGGGGACTTGTCACATTTGTTTCAGGAGATGGAGTCACAGAGTATATGTCATTGTTTACGGCAGATGAATTTACCGGAGAGCCGGTTGCATGTGACGAAGGAGAGCTGGAATGGGTTGATAAGCAGGAGGTCTTAAAGCTGAATATCTGGGAGGGGGATAAGATTTTCTTCCGTCTTCTGGAGGAGCAGCAGGAGTTTTTCTCTCTCAAACTGGTTTATGACGGAACCGATCGTCTGGTAGAAGCTGCGCTGAATGGAAGGCCTTTGGAGCTGTTTGATATCCGCGATGAAAATGGACAGCCGACAGGGATTGTCAGGGAAAGGGGCGTAGCCCACCGGGATGGCAGCCGTCATGGAACGGTTCATATCTGGATTGTGCGGGAGAATGAAAAGAGCGGGTTTGATCTTCTTTTGCAGAAGCGGAGCGCAAATAAGGATTCTCATCCGGGCTGTTACGATATTTCTTCAGCAGGTCATGTGGCGGCAGGAGATGATTATCTGCCCTCAGCTGTGCGGGAACTTTCGGAGGAGCTGGGGGTTTTGGCAGAGCCGGAGGAATTGGAATTTCTTGGCTTCCATGAGGAATACAGGGAAAATATCTTTTACGGAAAGCCCTTTAGAAACCGGGAAATCAGCGCTGTTTATGTATACAGAAAATCAGTGAAGGCAGAAGAACTTTCGCTTCAGCGGGAAGAGGTAGAGTCTGTGTGCTGGATGGATTTTTTAGAGTGTCTGGAGGCTGTAAAAGCTGGAACCATACCAACTTGTCTGCATGAGGAGGAACTCAGACAGCTGGGGCAGTATCTGGAAATTGACCTGGATCAGGGCTAATCGCGCTGATCCAGGTCTCTGGGATTTAAGAATCCCTGTTCCTCCAGATAGCAGTTGATTTCTGCGCCGATAAAAAGAATGCAGATGCAGAAATACAGCCACAGCATCAGAAGTACAATCGCAGTCAGACTTCCATACATATAGGAAAAATTGCTGAAATTTGTAAAATAAAGAGAAAACAAATAGGAATACAGCAGCCATCCAATGGCTGTGAAGACGGCCCCGGGAATCTGATTCCAGGGGTTTTGTTTTTTCTTTGGAAGGATCGTGTAAAGTCCCACGAAGGTGAACAAAAACAGCACTGCTGCTAACAGGCTGCGGAAGCTGATGAGATGTCTGGTAATGGTTTTCAGCAGAGGAAACATTCGGATAAAGGTGTTTTGAATCGCGTTGCCGAAGACAAGAAGAACCAGGGAAACAATACATACCACCATGAAAATTAACGTATAAAAAGAGCAGACTAAACGTCGGAGAATGTAGTTGCGCTTTTCTAAGGTGCCATAAATCCGATTCATTCCCCGCTCCATGCTCATCATTCCCCGTGCAGCAGACCAGAGGGCCGTAAGTGCGGTTACAGACAGAATGGTTGCCGGAGATTTTACATAGAGATCATCTACAATGCCCATAACCAGAGCGTCCAGCATATCTGGCATAAGCCGAATCAAAATAGCCAGCAGATCCGATTTGCTGACCGCAGGAATAAACTGGATCAGACTCAGGAGAAGCATAATAAACGGAAAGAAAGAGAGGACAATAAAAAAGGATGCCTGAGCCGCATAAACGGTAATTTCATCCTCTACGTACTTGTTCCATATTTTTCTACAGTTTTTGATAAATGCAATCATCATCGCTCCTGACTGCACCGGAAAAGTCTGTTCCGGAATGCAAACGCTTCTTTAAATTTATAAATAGTATCCTATCATGAGAGGAGAAAAATAGCAAGGAAACCTTGCGGCTGTTTCTTCAAAATGTTATAATCTGACATAGCAGTTCGGGACGCCGAATTTTTCAGTCAGGATGGAAGGCAGGGCGTTCGGAATATGGTAACGGGCAGGCGTTTCTGACCTCTTACAGCGATTGGGAATGGCTGAGCTGTTACGGAATATTGGCTGATGATATGCAAAATACGGAGGCGGAAAATGAAGGGATTGCTGAAATATTTAAAGGATTATAAGGTGGAAAGCGTACTGGGACCGCTGTTTAAGATGCTGGAAGCCAGCTTTGAGCTGTTTGTTCCCCTGGTAGTAGCCAGTATGATTGATATAGGAATCAGGAATCAGGATACGGGGTATATTTTGAAAATGGCCGGAGTTCTGGTGCTTTTGGCTGCCATCGGACTTGCCTGCTCCCTGACGGCTCAGTTTTTTGCAGCAAAGGCGGCGGTAGGATTTTCTACTGCGCTGAGAAATGCGCTGTTTGCCCATATTAACAGCCTTTCTTATCATGAACAGGATAAAATAGGAACGGCGACTCTGATTACAAGAATGACCAGCGATGTTAATCAGGTACAGTCAGGACTGAATCTGACCCTGCGTCTTCTGCTTCGCTCCCCCTTTATTGTATTTGGCGCCATGGTGATGGCATTTACGGTAGATACAAAGGCGGCTATGGTCTTTACCGTGGCGATTCCTGCATTGAGTGTGGTAGTATTTGGCATTATGGCAGTCAGTATGCCCCTGTATAAAAAGGTGCAGAGGCAGCTGGATCAGGTGACGCGGTCTGCCAGGGAGAATTTGACCGGTGTGCGGGTTATCCGGGCCTTCAGCCGTCAGAAAAACGAGATGGAGCATTTTGAAGCGTCCAATGATCAGCTGGTAAAGGTTCAGGTGTTTGTAGGAAAAATTTCTGCGCTGATGAATCCGGTTACTTATGTGATCATCAATCTGGCAATTGTAGCAGTAGTCTGGATTTCCGGAAAGCAGGTTGATGCTGGAAGAATTACCCAGGGAGAAACGGTTGCTCTGGTTAATTACATGTCTCAGATTCTGGTGGAACTGATTAAAATGGCAAATCTGATTGTGTCAATTTCCAAGGCGCTGGCATGTGCCAACCGAATCAGCCGTGTATTTGAGGAAAAAACTTCTATTGAAGATCCGGTTTCCTTTGCTCATAAGGAAGATGTCGGTGCCAGCTCTGAAACAGGCAGCGGTCTTCAGAAAAATACCTCCGAGATTGGGGAGAAGAGGAGTAAGATCTGTTTTTCTCATGTAAGCTTCGCCTATAATGGTTCGAAGGAGGATTCTCTGACAGATATCAGCTTCCAGGCAGAGAAAGGACAGACGATTGGAATTATCGGCGGAACCGGTTCAGGAAAGACTACCCTGGTAAATCTGATTCCCAGATTTTACGATGTCCGGGAGGGAAGCATTCTGTTAGATGGAAGAGATGTCCGCACCTGGCCGCTTCGCGAGCTGAGAGAAAAGTTTGGTGTGGTTCCTCAGAAGGCAGTCCTGTTTAAGGGCAGTCTGCGGGAAAATATGAAATGGGGAAAAGCAGATGCCTCTGACGAAGAAATTTATCAGGCGCTTGCCATAGCTCAGGCCCGGGATTTTGTGGAGGCCAAGGGAAAGGGGCTGAAGCTTTTTATAGAGCAGGGAGGAAAGAATCTTTCCGGCGGCCAGCGGCAGCGGCTGACAATCGCCAGGGCTTTGGTGCGCAAGCCGGAGATTCTGATTATGGATGACAGTGCTTCTGCTCTTGATTTTGCTACTGATGCAAGACTGAGAAAGGCCATTCGGGAAGAAACCAGGGACATGACGGTATTTCTCGTATCCCAGAGAGTAGCTACTGTACGCGGAGCAGATCAGATTATCGTTCTGGACGATGGAAAAATAGCGGGGATGGGAACTCACAGACAGCTTCTGGATGGCTGTCAGATTTACCGGGAAATCTGTCAATCTCAGCTTTCTGAGAAGGAGGTGCAGTAGAATGCCAAAATTACAGTTTGCAAAGCATAAATCAACCATTCGACGGATTCTTAATTATATTGGCGTTTATAAATGGCTGGTTCTTTTGTCCGTGATTCTGGCGGCAGTCACTGTGGCTCTGACTCTGTATGCGCCGATCCTGGTAGGAGAGGGCGTAGACTTAATCCTGGGACCGGGCAATGTGGATTTTCAGGGACTGCTGGCTGTTCTGAAAAAAATTGCGGTTGTTGTAGCTCTGACGGCGCTGACTCAGTGGCTGATGAATCATATGAACAACCAGATTACCTACCATGTGGTTCAGGATATCCGGGTCAAGGCTTTTCAGCATATTCAGGAGCTTCCTTTAAAATACCTGGACAGCCATCCTTATGGCGATATTATCAGCCGTCTGATTGCGGATATTGATCAGTTTTCAGAAGGACTTTTAATGGGCTTTACCCAGCTATTTACCGGGGTGCTGACGATTATCGGAACTCTGGGCTTTATGCTGGCAGTCAATCCAGTGATTACTGCGGTTGTAGTTCTGGTTACTCCGTTGTCTTTGTTTGTTGCGGCCTTTATTGCCAGGAAAACCTTTTCCATGTTTCAGCTTCAGTCCCAGACAAGAGGAGAATTGACTACTCTGGTAGACGAAATGATTGGCAATGAAAAGGTGGTTCAGGCCTTTGGATATGAGAAGGAGGCGCAGGCACGGTTTGAGGAAATCAACGAACGTCTCCGGGGCTACAGCCTGCGGGCGATTTTCTTTTCTTCTATTACCAATCCGGCTACCCGCTTTGTAAACAGCATGGTATACGCCAGTGTGGGAGCCGCAGGAGCCTTTGCGGCAATCCGTGGATTTTTGTCAGTTGGCCAGCTTTCTATTTTCCTCAGCTATGCCAATCAGTATACCAAGCCGTTTAATGAGATTTCCGGTGTGGTAACAGAGCTGCAGAATGCTCTGGCCTGTGCGGCCCGGGTATTTGCTCTGATGGACGAGCCGCCCTTTGAACCGGAGGACGAAGATGCGGTGGAATTAAAACAGGCAGACGGAAGCGTAGCTTTGGAAAATGTCAGCTTTTCTTATCAGCCGGAGGTTCCACTGATTGAGGACTTGAATCTGGATGTAAAGCCGGGGCAGAGAATTGCCCTGGTGGGGCCTACGGGGTGTGGAAAAACTACGATTATCAATCTTCTGATGCGTTTTTATGATGTGCAGAAGGGGGCAATCCGGGTATCCGGGACAGATATCCGTCACATGACCAGAGAAAGCCTGAGGGAAAGTTATGGAATGGTGCTGCAGGAAACCTGGCTGAAATCGGGAACAATCCGGGAAAACATTGCCTATGGAAGACCAGATGCCTCGGAGGAGGAGATTATCCAGGCGGCAAAGGATGCCCATGCTCACAGCTTTATCAGAAGAATGCCTCAGGGCTATGATACTGTTCTGTCAGAGGATGGGGGGAATCTTTCCCAGGGACAGAGACAGCTTTTGTGTATTGCCCGCGTGATGCTCTGCAATCCGGCGATGCTGATTCTGGACGAGGCTACTTCTTCTATTGATACCCGTACAGAAATCCGGATTCAGAAGGCATTTGCAGCTATGATGGAAGGAAGAACCAGTTTCATTGTGGCACACCGTCTTTCTACCATTCAGGAAGCGGATGTTATCCTGGTTATGAAGGATGGGCATATTATAGAGCAGGGAACCCATGAGTCGCTGCTGGCGAGACATGGGTTCTATGCAGAGCTTTACAATAGTCAATTTGAAGGATAAAGAAAAAGAAAGACAGGCAGAAAAAACGGATACTTCGTATTGTGTTAATCATCATACCGGGAGTCCAGTTTTTTCTGCCGTTTTTCTTCCATTTTTCTGTAGGCTGACTGAGCCAGAAGAAAGGATACAAGAAAAGAAACGGCAAATCCAGCCAGAGAAAGAAAATCGGTCTCTGCATTTTGAGAGTGCCGGACAGCGGCAAATACAAAAAGACCGGTCAGGAGGCCGACAGCAAGACCAGTACGGCGGCGAAGCCGGGAAGTCTCCTGAAAAAGCGGCGCCTGGGTGACACCAAGCATTCTGGTGCGGACAGCCATATAAACTGGCGATCCGATCAAAATGAGAAACTCCAACAAGCAGTCTTTCATTGATTGATGAAAAAGTATGAATTTGCTCAACATGGAAATACAGCAGACAGATAAGGTAATAACAAATAATTCTGCATAAATTCTTCGATAGGTTTCTTTGATTCGTTCATCCATGGCTATTCCTCCCAAAAAAGTTCGTCCAGTGTTTTGCCCAGAGCTCTGCAGATTGCAAGGCAAAGCTTCAGGGATGGATTATAGTCTCCGGCTTCAATCATACCAATAGTCTGCCGAGTGACTCCGGTTGCAGCAGCCAGATCTCCCTGGGACATATCCAGGGCGGCTCTGGCTGCTTTCATCTTCAGATTTTTCATGGAAAATGTAGGGTCCCTCCATTTCTTTTGACAGCAGATCGAGAAAAGGATCGGCTAAGGTATCTTTGTTATGCTTTTATTATAAATTATAAATTGCAAAATGTCAAATATATATTACATTTTGCAAGAAAGAAAATACATTGCTTGCATAGAATTTCTGGTGCTGTTATAATAAAACCAGCAGTAAAACGATATTTGACAGAACAGAGAAAGGAATTGTTTCTATGAATTATGCAACGATAAAGCCCGTAGATATTGCCAATGGACCGGGAGTGAGAGTGTCTTTGTTTGTCAGCGGCTGTACCCACCGGTGCAAAGGCTGTTTTAATGAGGAGGCCTGGGATTTTCAGTTTGGAAAGCCTTTTACAGAAGAAGTTCAGAAGCAGCTGCTGTCCAGCCTGGATCACGATTATATTGAAGGACTGACACTGCTGGGAGGAGAGCCGATGGAGCCCTCCAATCAGGAAAGCCTTCTGCCTTTTATCAAGGCAGTTCGGGAGCATTTGCCTGGGAAAACGATCTGGTGCTTTACTGGCTATGATTTTGAGAAGGACATTCTGGGAAAGATGATGAAAACATCAGCAGTTACCAGAGAACTGATTCCGCTGTTTGATGTGATGGTGGATGGAAAATTTGTGGCGGAGAAAAAGAATCTGAGTCTGAAATTCCGCGGTTCAGAAAATCAGAGAGTGCTGAATGTGAAGAAGTCCCTGGAAGAGGGACGGGGTGTCTGGATGGAGGAATTCCGTTAGGGACCAGGTACTGGTTCAGCCTGCACTTTTTGCCTGCTGTAAGCAGGCAAGAAAATGTATAAATGAGTTATTAGGAATCCAGCGATTCCTGTTTGCTAAAAGATTGACAAATACATAAGATAATGATACGCTGATAGAGATGTCTTAACGAAAACGTAACGTAACGATTCAGGATGGAAGGAAATTTGGTGGAAAAAGCCGAACAAGAAGATGCTCACGTCCTGAACAGTTATAAAGTAACAATAAAAATACAGGGAGGAACATCAATGAACAAAGGAAATATTATTGGATTGGGCGTAATGGCGGCAGCGGCGGCAGCAGTAGTAGCTGTGTCTGGTCCGGCATATGAGGCAATTCAAAGCAGCAGACTGAAGGCGGCGGCCGACGGCGCAGAGATTACAGTGGTAAACGGAGAAGCAGAGGGCTTTGGCGGTCCGGTTCAGGCTGAGGTGACTGTAGCTGGTGATAAAATTATTGCTCTGAGTTTGACGGGAGAGGGAGAGACTCCGGAAATCGGCGGAGCGGCTATGTCTTCTTTGACAGAGGCGATTACTGCAGCCCAGACCCTGGAGGGAGTGGATGCAGTATCTGGAGCAACGATTACCTCAGAAGCAGTATTTTCTGCTGTAAAATCAGCGATGGGGATAGAGACTGTGGAAGCAGAGACTGAGCCGGCTCAGGAAGAGACAGAAACGGAGAAAGCTGAAGAAGCAGAAGAAACCAAAGCAGAAGAAACCAAGGCAGCTGCTGTGGAGGGCGCCTTAACAGGAACAGCCAAGGGCTTTGGAGGAGAGATTCAGGCTCAGGTGGTTGTTGATGAAAGTGGAGTGATTACAGATCTGCTTCTGACGGGAGAGGAAGAGACTCCGGAAATTGGTGGAACCGCTATGGA
>NZ_CAXSLG010000002.1:0-332520 GCF_964238185.1 Lachnoclostridium sp. Marseille-P6806 | reverse complement strand
TGGAAGAGCTGACCAGCGCGATTCTGGAAAAAGGAACCGTAGAAGGCGTGGATGCAGTATCCGGAGCGACCGTTACCTCTGAGGGTGTGTTTGCTGCAGTGAAGGCTGCTGTGGAAGCAGAGGCTGTTGAGGAAGAAACCAAGGCAGTTGCTGTGGAGGGCGCCTTAACAGGAACAGCTAAGGGCTTTGGAGGAGAGATCCAGGCTCAGGTGGTTGTTGATGAAAGTGGAGTGATTACAGATCTGCTTCTGATGGGAGATGGAGAGACTCCGGAAATCGGCGGAACCGCTATGGAAGAGCTGACCAGCGCGATTCTGGAAAAAGGAACCGTAGAAGGCGTGGATGCAGTATCCGGAGCGACCGTTACCTCCGAGGGTGTGTTTGCTGCAGTGAAGGCTGCTTTGGAGCAGAAATGATAAGAATTGCGGGGGAAGTTGTTTTTCAGTAAGAGCAAGACAGGAGTTTCCCGTACCTGCCAGATTTTGGAAAGGACGGGTTTTCCTGTATAGAAGAAGGAGAAGGAAACATTATGAGTTTATATTTGTATTTGATATTTCTTGGGGTAAGCTTTGGAGCATCTGTAGTAGGGGCTATCTGTGGAATCGGCGGCGGCGTACTGATTAAGCCAATTCTCGATGCCTTTGGAGTATTGAGTGTAGCCAGTATCAGCTTTTTATCAGGCTGTACGGTTCTGTCCATGTCCTGCTATTCCGTTTTGAAGGCACGGCTCAGCAAAGAGTCTCTGGTTGATTTAAAGACGGGTACTCCTCTGGCGATAGGTGCAGCTATTGGCGGCGTTACAGGAAAAATGATGTTCCAGTATCTGTCTGATATGTTTACAAATAAGGATCAGGTAGGAGCTATTCAAGCAGTCTGCCTTTTGATGATTACTCTGGGAACTATGATTTATACGCTGAAAAAAGATCAGATTAAGACGCTGCACGTTCAGAATCCGCTGGTGTGCATCGCGATTGGCCTTGTTCTGGGAATCTGTTCCTCCTTCCTGGGAATTGGCGGAGGCCCCATCAATCTGGTGGTATTGTTTTATTTCTTCTCTATGGATACTAAGACAGCAGCACAGAACTCCCTGTATATTATTTTGTTCTCCCAGATTACCAGTCTGGTGAATACGCTGATTACCCATACAGTGCCGGAATTTGAGGTCGGACTTCTGATTCTCATGGTAGGCGGAGGAATTCTTGGAGGAGCAGCAGGAAGAATTGTCAATAAACGAATGGACGTTAATATGGTAAATAAGCTGTTTATCGGTTTGATGGCAGTGATCATGCTGATTTGTGCATACAATATTTATCAGTTTATGTAAGAATTCGTAATAAATTCGTCAGAAAGTTTCAAATGTTTTCAGAAACCCTAAGGGAATGGTAAAGTCTTACCGGAAATTTCATGGTAAAATAGTTTTGTAAAATGAAAACGAAGAAAACCATGAAAGGAGCGGTGGACAATGATAAAGAAAATAATTGGATATGTGGCAGCGATGATGATGACTGCGGCAGCCTGTACCGGGTTCACCGTTGCCGGACAGGGTTATGAGATGTATCAGGCAGCAGTTGCAGAGACAAGTCTGGAGAGTATGGTTGATTCCATTCGCAGCAAAGAAGGCTATACGACTCTGGAGGAGTTGCCGGATACCTATCTGAATGCAGTGGTTTCTGTGGAGGATCACAGATTTTACAGTCATTTCGGTCTGGATCCGATTGCTATCTGCCGTGCTCTGGTCAATGACCTTCGGGCAGGACGGTATGTGGAGGGCGGAAGTACCATTACCCAGCAGTTGGCCAAGAACCTGTATTTCAGCCATGAAAAAAAGATGGAGAGAAAGATTGCTGAGGTTTTTGCGGCACTGGAGCTGGAAAGAAAGTACAGTAAAGACGAGATTCTTGAGCTGTATGTCAACAGTATTTCCTTTGGTGAGGGATACCATACAGCAGGAGATGCCAGCCGCGGATATTTTGGCAAGGAGCCCTGGCAGATGAATGAGTATGAGTGCACACTTCTGGCTGGCGTTCCTAATGCTCCTTCCAGATATGCGCCTACCAGGAATCCAGGTCTGGCAGCTCGCCGTCAGCAGCAGGTATTAAGAAGAATGGAGGCCTGCGGTCATCCAATCTCTTCTTCAACAAAAAGCCGCGCGGCAGCCTATGCGTCTCAGACTGCTCCTGTACAGACAGAGCAGAGGACAGGCGGGGTCAGAACAGTTCCTGTTTTAGGATTTGCAGGCGCAATCTAAAAAATGAGAGTCGGCTCGTTACAGAGCCGGCTCTTTTATCATACAATATTGTTTTAAAGAAAAGTGGGCTTCTACAATGTCATACAGCTGGAAACCGAAATGGTGATAGAATTCCAGATTTTTTTCATTATGGGTCTCCAGTGAAATCATCATCTGATGGCGGTTTGCATAGTTGATGGCATCATCCAGAAGAAGAGCTGCAATTCCATGATGCTGCATCTGGGGATTGACAGCCAGATAAATAATGTGAAGCCGCTGCTTCTGATGAAGACGTTCTGTCCAGCGGGAATTCAGATAATCCTCCCCCTTTAAAAAATTGCCGAAGGTTTTAAGCGTCGGGTCCTCCTTGATCAGATAGGTGTCTGTCTGGAGAAGGGCCTTGGCTTCTGACAGATAAAAATGAATAAAATTGTAGGGCTCTGCTTCGTCAGAAACCACAAGCACTCCGTTTAATTCAGGGCTGTCGGCGAATATTTCACATGTTTCATAAAATTCAGTCATATCGCAGTGGAACAGCTCCGGCATCAGGCGGGTTCTGATATCCGGGTCCGGGATCAGAGTTTCGTAAAGGGGATCGTGGGCGAAACACTGATTCAGCAGCAGTTCCAGCTTTGGTAAATCATCTCGGGTTACGCGGTATAGCGTTGTACTGTCCATAAAAATCCGGCAGAAGATCGGTCTGCCTTTCCTTTCTGAGGTATTTCTGCAATTGCAGTTTCGTTGTTTTCCGTTCCTGTTTTGTTATACAAGAAAGGCTTTCTCTGCCAGGGCTTTTAAGCGCTCCAGAGCCATGGAAAGCTCCTCCAGCTGAGTGGAGCGGATACGGGTGAGAAGGCGGATTTCCTCCTGAAAATCAGAAGACTTTGTTTTTTTCTTTGCCAGAAGAGCCTTTACCAGGTGGTACAGATTCTGGTGGGGAAGCAGCCGTTGATAGCCCCATTTCAGGCGTTCCCGCGGCTGGTGGAAGGCGTACTCGGTAAAGTGATTGTAAACCTGTTCGTCAAACATAAAAGCATAGGCATTGTTGTCTAACTGATACAGGCTTCCCAGAGCAGACTTTAAATCATTCTGCTTCAGGTTTTCAATCGCATTGTCCAGAAGGGACAGTCGTTTTATGAAAATTTCATGAGGATAAAATACATTGCCGTACCAGTCGATCCGGACAAGCTCGTCCTGGGCCAGCAAAAACAGTTCTAAGGCATGGCGTTCGTCTTGCCGGGAATTTTCAAAAAGCTGTTCTGCCTCCGAAAGGTGTCCCTCCTGCAAAAGGGTACGGTACTGGAGATTTGTTTTCTCGACAGTCTTGTAAGCAGCCTCCGCAGACAGCTCTGCCTGAGAAAGAAGCTTCTTCAGTGAGGCAAAGCTGGCGGAAACCTCCTTGGGGCCTTCACATTTGAGAGCCTTTGCGGCCCGATGCATGACAGGGGCAAAATTCAGTGGAACAACGGCAGTCTGATCCAGCTCATGAACAAGGAGAAGAAACAGCTCGTGGTGGAGACGGTACACATCCTCGTCATAATAATCATCGTTGTCAAACTGAGAGTGATAGTGGGTTTCCATAAAGCTGCCGCCTGTAAAATCATTTACCATAGAAGGGATGCCTGCAATGGCAATGGAAAAATCATCAGACCAGGTTTCGATGGGGGCTGTTACACTGGTTTCATCCGGATAAGCCTTTGTAAGGGGCGGAAGCTGCCGGAGGAATTCATTCAGATAGCTGGTGTATTCGTAGCAGCTGCGGATTCTTGCGCGGGTTCCGTGGGCCAGAGCAGGAAGCTCAAAGTTCAAATCAGCAATGACCTTTCCAGCCCATTCAGGATGAGCGGTGAAAACCTGTTCATAGGCGCCGGTGGACCAGTCAAAGCTGGAGTCGGCAACTCCCCATTCCTCTGCGGCCATGGCGCAAAACACAAGAGTGTTCCGGGGCTGATAGCCGCTGCGAATCAAGGCTCTGGCAATTCCAAGCATCATGGAAACGGCAGTATTGTCATCCTGAAATCCGCTGAAATAAGAGTCGTAATGGGCAGACAGAAGAATCATCCGCTCCGGGTGAAGGCCGGGAATGGTACCGGTTATGTTGTAGGTGGTGCAGCCGCGGGTAACTCTTGTATCGGCATCAAGCGTAACAAGAAGTTGTCCGGGACAGTCTGTATTTTCGTTTGCCGTCAGCATGGCCTTTAAGGGGGCGGCGTCTTTTCTGGAAATGGAAAAGGCCGGTGCGTTTTCCGGTCCGGCAATATCCTGGGCATTAAGCGCTTCATCGTCGATCTCGCCGTATCCTCCGCTCTGAACGGCAATCAGAGCCGCAGCTCCCTTTAAATGGGCCTGGTAAACAGGATAATTGATCCACCATTCATCTCTCTGATTGATTTCTACCAGAACCAGTTTTCCCGATACATCTCTGCCTTCGTAATCCGCCTCCGTACCCTTGCCCAGATACAAAAGGGGATATTCCCGGGGGCCGTCTGTGACCATGGTGGTCTGATAAGCACCTAAGAGAACAGAGCGTTTTTCTCCATCCAGCGCGGTGTAGGAGAGAAGAGCCTTTTTAAATTCCCAGCCGTCTGCCGTAACGGGATCTTTGGTAACGGAACAAAGACCGATCCGTTCCATTTCCTCTTTCAGCATTTCTCCTGTCTGGAATTCGGCCCGGGAACCTGAGGTCCGGTATCCCAGTTCTGGATGAGTGCGAAACTGTTCCATTTTTTTGGCCAGACGGTAAGAATAATCTATGTCAAGAGCATTCAGAAGTTCCTGTTGTATCTCCATTTTGATTGCCTCCCTGTCGATTAATCGGCTTTATTATATCACTTGCAGAAAAGAAAGCAAGTAAAAAACGGATCCTCTCGCAGAAGCACTATGCTCTGCGGAAGAATCCGTTTTTATGAATCAGCCGGTACTGACGCGGAGTCATTTTGCACCGTTTTTTAAACTGACGGTAAAAATAGCTGAGATTTTCGTAGCCTACATAAATGGCAATTTCCTCAACCCGGAGATCCGTCTCAAGAAGCAGCTGGACAGCCATCTGGAACCGCTTTTTCATCAAAAGCTCCCGGAATGTATGGCCGGTTTCTTCTTTGATAATTTTGCTCATGGTGGACAGGGGCTGGTGGAAATCATCGGCCAGCTGGCTTAAGGTTACGGTACTGTAATGGGAATCAATACAGCTCAGAGTTTCCCGTATAATGGTGTCTCTGTAACCATGGAAAAAATTGCTGCTGATACAGTGAGAGCTGTCTGTCAGATGGAGAAAAATCAATCCCATGGTATACTGGTATAAAGCAAGCGCGTTGCCGGGTTTTTCACAGGAAATCTGAAGCAGATTGTCCACAAGGTTGTGAATCAGCCGAAGTCCGTTGGTATGCAGCAGAAGATACTGGGAAACAGGATTGTTCTGGCGCAGAGAATTTACAAGGAAAGCTCTGATTTCATTTTCCTCTGAAATCATCTGCAGGGGAATATCGAAAAATTCCGGACGAATAATAAAAACAATTCCGAGATTCCCTTTCTCTCCGGGAGGCCTGCCGTGCTCCACATATTGGTTCATAAACAGGAGATCCCCTTCGTTGAGCGTTATCTCGGTTCCGTTGATCTGATGGGTAATGGAACCGGAATAAGCATAAAACATTTCAATGTATTTGTGTTTGTGCGTGGGAATTCCTGCTTCTGCATCCAGCAGCCGTACAGCAATCATTTGACGGTTATGAAAAAATGGTTCAAATTCAAGCTCTGCTGCAGTATGCTCATCTGCAATCTGGAATTTTTCTGTCAGATACTGTTCTTCTTCTGGAGTCAGGCAAAGAAGTTTTTTCAATTCTTGTTCTTTCATATTCTGTCGTTCACTTCTTTCTTCTGCACCATTCCGATCTGGCTGCAGATATAGGGTACTTTCATAGAAACTTTCACATTGTTTTTTAGTATATCAGAAAAAACAGAAATTGTTTAGATTCTGGATTTACAAAAAACTATCTTGTTTTTCTGTCATAGTATAGTGGTAAAAGCCAGAACATATGCAATATCCACAAATGCATGAAGTGAAAAACAGTCAGTTCAGGTATACGATTTTCTGTTTAAAGTCTCGCAGAGTGGGAGGGATACAAAAGACTTTACAGCTGGATGGGGAATGCTTGCTTTTCAGAAAAAAGTATGTTATGAATGAAGAAAAAGAAAGACTTTGAGGGGGATTTCCGGAAGGAGGAAGGGGTTTGGCAGAGAAAAGAGAATTTCATTTTCTGTCATCAGATAGAAAAACAGTGATTTACGGAACGGAATGGATTCCGGAGGAGGGAAGCTGCAGGGCGGTTGTCCAGATTACTCATGGAATGATAGAATACAGAGAACGATATCAGGAGACGGCCAGTACACTGGCAGACCAAGGCTTTGCAGTGGCAGTCTGTGACCAGCTGGGACATGGAGACTCCGTTATTTCTGAAGATATGCGGGGGTATTTTTCTGACGAGCCGGGATGTAGCTGCCTGATTTGTGATATGCATCAGGTGAGAAAGCAGATGGAAAGCAGGTATCCGGGGCTTCCTTATTTCATGTTGGGACACAGTATGGGGTCGTTTCTGACCAGGTGCTATATAACCAAATACGGCAGAGGGCTTTCTGGCGTGATCCTGGCGGGAACGGGAAGAATTCCCACATGGATTGCAGGGATCGGGTTGATTCTTTTAAGGATTGCAGCGGCAGGACAGGGATGGCATACGTACAGTCCGCTGGCAGAAAAAACTGTGTTTTCCGGGAAATACAGCCGGTATGATCTTTCCGGAAAGAGGCCGGAAGACAGCTGGCTGACCAGAGATACCGAACTGGCAAAGGACTACTATGCAGACCCCCGCAGTCAGTTTTCATTTAGTCTGAACGGGTTTTACGGACTGGTAGATGCCGTTTATTATGCCAATGACAGGCTGCTGATGAAACAGATACCAGAAAAACTCCCGATTCTGCTTTTGTCCGGAGGAGAGGATCCTCTGGGAGATTTTGGCCGGGGAACAAAAAAAGTGGCTGGACTTTACAGGAAGGCAGGAGTAAAAAATACAGCTTGCAGAATTTATCCGGGGGCACGCCATGAGGTTTTAAACGAAATCAACCGAAAACAGGTTTATGATGATATCCTGGGCTGGTGCGAGCAGCAGCTTGGCCCAGGAAGGACAAAAGAAAAATTAGAAGAGGCAGGAGAGTAAAATGGATATCAGGACAGACAGAATCATCCCCATTATGGATTTTATGGCGCCGGAGCTGGATGTGTACGCAAGGCTTTCTGAAAACCAGCTGTACCATCTATATGAACCGGATGCAGGGATTTTTATAGCAGAAAGCCCCAATGTAATCGAACGGGCCCTGAACGCAGGTTATGAGCCTCTTTCTTTTCTGGCAGAAACAAGAGAACTATATGGAGATGCACAAAGGATTCTTATGCGGTGTGAGCATACGCCAGTGTACACAGCTGAATTTGAGATTCTGACTCGTCTGACTGGATTTGCGCTGACCCGCGGGCTGCTCTGTGCTATGAGGAGAAAACCATTGCCGACTTTAGAAGCTGTCTGCGCCGGAGCGCGGAGGATTGCCGTTATGGAGCGGGTGATGAATCCGACTAATGTGGGGGCGATTTTTCGTTCTGCAGCCGCCTTGGGAATGGATGCAGTGCTTTTGACTCCTGGCTGCAGTGATCCGCTGTACCGGAGGGCTGCCCGGGTCAGCATGGGAACCGTATTTCAGATTCCCTGGACCTTTCTGGATGAGAAAATCTGCAGCTGGCCGGAGGAAGGGCAAAAGAACCTCAGGAAGCTGGGATTTCGAACGGCGGCCATGGCGCTGAAGCAGGACTCAGTAAGTGTGGATCACCCGGCTCTGATGGCAGAGGAGCGGCTTGCCATTGTGTTGGGAACTGAGGGTGATGGGCTGTCAGAAAAAACCATTGCCGACTGTGATTACACGGTGATGATTCCCATGGCCCATGGAGTGGATTCTCTGAATGTGGCGGCAGCCAGTGCTGTGGCTTTTTGGGAACTTGGGAAAAGAAAATAAAGTAAAAAATTAAGAAAATAAAGTTTTTTTAATCAGACAAAAAAATAATTGACAAATGAATTTACTGGGTGTATTATCTTCTGCATAAAGGCAAAGGCGTCTGTGAGATACAAATCTCAGAGACGCCTTTTCTTTTATATCATTCAGCAAAGGCAAGGGCGTCTATCATGGAGAACATGACAGGCGCCCTTGCCGCTGTAGGCGGAAGGAGAATAACAATTATGAAAAAGATTCCCGAGTATTTTGGATGTAAGGTATTTGATGACAGAGAAATGAAAGCCAATCTTTCTGCAAAGGTATACCAGTCTTTGCGAAAGACCATTGACGAGGGCGCTAAGCTGGATATTACCGTAGCTAATTCCGTTGCTGCAGCAATGAAGGACTGGGCTGTAGCCCACGGAGCAACCCATTATACCCACTGGTTCCAGCCGCTTACAGGCATTACGGCGGAAAAGCATGACAGCTTTATTTCTCCCTCTCCAGCAGGAGGAGTGATTATGGAGTTTTCCGGGAAAGAGCTGATTAAGGGAGAACCGGATGCCTCATCTTTTCCTTCGGGAGGTTTGAGAGCAACCTTTGAGGCTAGAGGTTATACAGCATGGGATCCAACTTCCTACGCATTCGTGAAAGGAAAGACGCTTTGTATTCCCACTGCCTTTTGCTCCTATGGCGGTGAAGCGCTGGATAAGAAAACACCGCTGCTTCGTTCCATGAAGGCACTGAATAAGCAGGCTCTTCGGATTCTCCGTCTTTTTGGAAATAAGGATGTGAAATATGTGTCCACGTCAGTTGGACCGGAGCAGGAATATTTTTTGATAACAAAAGAAATGTATGATCAGAGAAGAGATCTCCGGTTTACCGGACGTACCCTGTTCGGAGCAAAACCTCCAAAGGGACAGGAAATGGATGATCATTATTTCGGTGTGATTAAGCCGAGAGTAGAGGCTTATATGGAGGATTTGAATAAGGAACTGTGGAAACTGGGAATTCTTGCCAAAACAGAGCATAATGAGGTGGCTCCGGCACAGCATGAGCTGGCTCCTGTGTATACAACAACGAATATAGCAACGGATCATAACCAGCTTACCATGGAGATTATGCAGAAGGTGGCGGCGAAGCATGGTCTGGCCTGTCTGCTTCATGAAAAGCCCTTTGCAGGTGTCAATGGGAGTGGAAAACACAACAACTGGTCTATTTCCACAGATTCTGGAGTCAACCTCCTTTCTCCAGGAGACACCCCTTATGAGAATGCCCAGTTTCTCCTTTTCCTTTGTGCGGTGATCAAGGCGGTAGACGATTATCAGGATCTGCTTCGCCTTTCTGTAGCAACAGCAGGGAATGATCACCGTCTGGGAGCCAACGAAGCGCCGCCGGCAGTCGTATCCATTTTTTTGGGAGATGAATTAAACGCTGTGCTGGAGGCCATAGAAAAGGATATTCCCTATGCAGGAACCCAGAAAACCCAGATGAAGCTGGGGGTAGATGTGCTGCCGAAGTTTAACCGGGACACTACGGATCGGAATAGAACCTCCCCCTTTGCTTTTACGGGAAATAAATTTGAATTCCGTATGCTGGGATCCTCCAACAGTATCGCCTGTGCCAATATTATGTTAAACAGCGCTGTGGCTGAAAGCCTGAGAATTTATGCGGATCGTCTGGAAAAAGCAGAGGATTTTGAGACAGCTCTTCATGCCATGATTCGGAAAACCATTCAGGATCATAAAAATATTATCTTTAATGGAAATGGCTATGACGAGTCCTGGATTCAGGAGGCAACCCAGAAGAGAGGTCTTCTGAATTACCGGACAACGGCAGACTGCATGCCCCATCTTCTGGACAAGAAAAATGTAGAGATGCTGACTTCCCATAAGGTATTTTCTGAAGCTGAGTTAAGATCAAGGTGTGAGATTATGCTGGAAAACTATTGCAAAACAATAATCATCGAAGCAAATACCATGACTGAGATGGTACAGACAGAGATAGCTCCCGCAGTTTCCGCTTATTCCCTGGAACTTTCCAAAACGGCAGCGGCGAAAAAAGCGTTGGATGCTAAAATTGCCTGCAGCTACGAAAAAGACCTGGTAAGCCGTCTGTCTGGTCTGACAGATGAGATGGCGGTTAAAAGGGAGGAGTTGATTCAGGCTTTGTCAGAGGTTCAGCAGGCGGAAAATGTGATTCAGGAGTCAGCTATGATTCGGGATGAAGTGCTTGCAAAGATGGAAGAGCTGCGGGCTGTCTGCGATCAGGCAGAAATCCTGACGGCAAAGGCATACTGGCCATTCCCCACCTATGGAGATATTTTATTCAGCGTCCGCTGAGATTAAAAACAGAATAACAGGATAGAGAAAATACGGCGATAAAAGCCAAATAAGAAAAGAAGCACATACAGGCAACCACTTGCAGAAGCTGCAGGTGATTGCCTGTATGAATTACATTGATTTTGGAGGAAACTATCTATGTGTTCAATTATGGGATACTGCGGCGCCAGCGCAGACTATGAGCGATTTATGGAGGGCTTTGAAAAAACGATATCCAGAGGACCGGATGACAGCCGTGTTGTGGATACGGGAAACGGCTACCTGGGGTTTCACCGTCTGGCGATTATGGGACTTACTCCATCGGGAATGCAGCCTTTTAGCCTGGGCAGTAGCTATGTGGTCTGCAATGGTGAAATCTATGGCTTTGAGAAGCTGAAAAAAGAACTTTCTGATAAATACACCTTTGTGAGTGAGTCTGACTGCGAAGTGCTCCTACCCATGTACCGGGAATACGGAACAGACATGTTTGCCATGCTGGATGCAGAGTTTGCCTGTATCCTCTACGATGGGGAGACAAATACCTATCTGGCGGCCAGAGATCCTATTGGAATCCGTCCTCTGTATTATGGATATGATGAGGATGGAGTGATTGTTTTTGCCAGTGAAGCAAAAAATCTGACATCGCTGGTGGAGCGGATTATGCCGTTTCCTCCAGGATATTATTATAAGGACGGAGAGTTTGTCTGCTACTGCGATATTTCTCATCCGGAGTCTGCATGCCGGGATGATTTGGAAACTGTTTGCCGAAAAATTCATGATAAACTGACTGCAGGTGTGGAAAAGCGTCTGGTAGCGGACGCAAAGGTAGGCTTCCTCCTTTCAGGCGGACTGGATTCCTCCCTGGTCTGCGCCATTGCAGCCAGAAAAAGCAAGGAGCCAATTCGAACCTTTGCGATTGGCATGAGCGAGGACGCCATTGATTTGAAATATGCGCGGCAGGTGGCTGATTATATTGGAAGTGATCACAGAGAGGTATTTATGACTCCGCAGCAGGTGATTTCGGAACTGGAGCATGTGATTTACCTGTTAGGAACCTATGATATTACTACGATCCGGGCATCTATGGGAATGTATCTGGTGTGCAGAGCCATTCATCAGGAAACGGATATCCGCGTCCTTCTCACAGGAGAAATTTCTGATGAGCTGTTTGGATACAAATATACTGATTTTGCGCCGAATGCAGAGGCATTTCAAAGAGAGTCGGAAAAGAGAATTCACGAGCTTCATATGTATGATGTTCTCCGGGCAGATCGGTGCATTTCCGTCAATTCCCTGGAGGCGCGAGTTCCCTTTGGGGATTTGGACTTTGTAAAATATGTGATGTCAGTAGAGCCGGAATTGAAGATGAATCACTACGGAAAGGGAAAATATCTTCTTCGCCGTGCTTTTCAGGAGGATGGATATCTGCCAGAGGAGATTTTATGGAGAGAAAAGGCAGCGTTTTCCGATGCAGTCGGACATTCCATGGTTGATTATCTGAAGGAATATGCAGAGAAGAAATACACGCAGGAGGAGTTTGAGAAGAAAGCGGCAGAGTATTCTTATGCCCGGCCTTTTACCAAGGAGTCACTGCTGTACCGGGAAATTTTCGAATCTTATTATCCTGGTCAGGCGGAAATGATTGCCGGCTTCTGGATGCCAAACAAGGAATGGGAGGGCTGTGATGTCAACGATCCCTCGGCCCGCGTGCTTTCTAACTACGGAGCCAGCGGGAAATAGCAGTGATGCGGGAATGAGAGTAAAAGAAAGGAAACAGCAATGACAAAGTATATTTTTGTAACAGGAGGCGTGGTATCCGGTCTGGGAAAGGGAATTACAGCAGCGTCTCTGGGAAGACTTTTAAAGGCGAGAGGACTGAAGGTGGCGGCACAGAAGCTGGATCCCTATATCAATGTAGATCCGGGAACCATGAGCCCCTATCAGCACGGTGAAGTATTTGTCACAGAGGATGGGGCAGAAACCGATCTGGATCTGGGACATTATGAGCGGTTTATTGATGAGGATCTGAACCGGTATTCTAATCTGACTACAGGAAAGGTCTATTGGAATGTATTGAACAAAGAGCGCCGGGGAGAGTATCTGGGCTCTACGGTGCAGGTGATTCCCCATATTACAGATGAGATTAAGGAGTTTGTATACCGGGTGGGAAAGCAGACAGACGCAGATGTGGTAATTACAGAGATAGGAGGAACCATCGGCGATATAGAGTCCCAGCCGTTTCTGGAAGCAGTGCGCCAGATTTCTCTTGAGGTTGGACGGGAAAACAGCATGTTTATTCATGTGACCCTTGTGCCGTATTTAAAGGGATCCGAGGAACACAAGTCAAAGCCAACCCAGCATTCTGTGAAGGAACTGCAGGGAATGGGGATCAATCCTGACATTATTGTTCTGCGCTGCGATGAACCGCTGGAGGAATCTATTTTTCAGAAAATTTCTCTGTTTTGCAATGTCGGCCAGGACTGCGTTATTGAAAACAGAACACTGCCTAATCTGTATGAAGCTCCTCTGATGCTGGAAAAGCAGAATTTTTCTGATGCAGTGTGCAGAAAACTTCATCTGGATCCGCCAAAAGCGGATCTGCGGGAGTGGGAGCAGCTGGTGGAGAGAATTTGTAATCGGGATCAGGAGGTTTCCATTGGTCTGGTGGGAAAATATGTGAAGCTTCATGATGCTTATCTATCTGTGGCAGAGGCGCTGAACCATGCAGGCTATGCTTATCATTCTCATGTAAGGATCCACTGGATTGATTCTGAATCCATTACCAGGGAAAATGTCGGGGAAATCCTGGCAGGGCTACAGGGAATTCTCATTCCCGGTGGTTTTGGAAGCCGTGGAATTGAAGGCATGATTCTGGCAGCAGAGTATGCCAGAGAGCATAAGATCCCTTATCTTGGTATCTGTCTGGGAATGCAGATTGCTGTAATCGAGTATGCGCGGAATAAAGCAGGACTTCTGGATGCCCACTCTGGAGAGTTTGATGAGCAGTGCGCCAATAAGGTCATTGATTTTATGCCTGGTCAGAGTGAGGATCTGGATAAGGGAGGAACCCTTCGCCTGGGAAGCTATCCCTGTCTGATTCAGGAGAATACAAAAATGGAAGAATGTTATGGCGCCGATCTGATTTATGAACGCCATCGCCACAGGTATGAGTTTAATAATACGTACAGGGAGAAGCTGGAGCAGGCAGGTCTGAGAATCAGCGGAACCTCTCCTGAGGGACGGCTGGTGGAGACAGTGGAACTTTCTGATCATCCGTTTTATGTGGGCGTTCAGTTTCATCCGGAGTTTAAGAGCCGTCCCAATGAACCGCATCCCTTGTTTTGCGGTTTCATAGGTGCTGCCTTAAAACAGGACATTAGGAAATAAGATTCAGGAGGGAATCAGATTATGGCTGTTCATGAGGAATGCGGTGTGTTTGGGATCATAAGTCCGAGGCGGGAAGCGGTGGCGGAAATTGTCTACTATGGTTTGTATGCGCTTCAGCACCGGGGGCAGGAGAGCTGTGGGATTGTAGTCAATGATGACGGCATATTTTCATCTTATAAGGATTTGGGACTTGTTAACGAAGTATTTTCGAAGGATATCCTGTCTCATCTGCCGGAGGGAACCATGGCGGTTGGCCATGTGCGATATGGAACTACAGGAGGAAATACACGAAATAATTGTCAGCCCATTGAAGTAAATCACCAGAAAGGAAAAATGGCGCTGGCACATAACGGAAATTTGAGCAATGCGCTGAAGCTGCGGGATCAGCTGGAACTTTCCGGCGCGATTTTTCATACCACCAGCGATACAGAAACCATTGCCTACATCATTACAAGAGAGAGGCTTCGCACAACCAGTATTGAGGAGGCTGTCAGCAATGCAATGAATGCTTTGGAGGGGGCTTATTCCATAGTTTTAATGTCTTCTGCAAAAATGATTGCAGTGCGGGATCCCTTTGGCTTTCGTCCTCTGTGCTATGGGAAAATGCCGGATGGCTCGTGGGTGGTTGCTTCGGAAAGCTGCGCGCTGTCAGCGATAGGGGCGCAGCTGGTCCGGGATCTGGAGCCGGGAGAAATTCTTGTTTTTCAGGATGGAAAGGTAGTATCCCGCAGAGAACACTGTGGAAAACAGGGGCGAAAAACCTGTATTTTTGAATATATCTATTTTGCAAGGCCGGATTCAGTTATCGATGGAATTTCCGTCCATGAATCAAGAAAAAGAGCGGGAAAACTACTGGCAGAGTCATATCCGGTTGACGCAGATATTGTAATCGGCGTTCCGGACAGCGGACTGGATGCAGCTTTGGGATATGCAGAGGCATCGGGAATTCCTTATGGAATCGGACTGATCAAAAACAAATACATTGGAAGAACTTTTATTTCTCCTGGGCAGAACAACCGTCTGGATCAGGTGCGGATCAAATTAAGTCCGGTGGAAAGTGTAATCCGTGGGCGGAGGGTCATTATTATTGACGATTCCATTGTTCGGGGAACGACAAGCAAAAGGATTGTGAACCTGCTGCGGGATTCGGGTGCCACGGAAATCCACATGAGAATTTCTGCGCCTCCATTTCTTCATCCCTGTTATTATGGAACGGATATTGATTCTGAGGAGAACCTGATTGCCTGCCATCATAGCATGGAGGAGATTGCAGAGATAATCGGAGCGGATTCCCTGGGGTATCTGCCCATGGAATCACTTGATCGTCTGACAGGCGGTGAAAACTACTGTGCAGCCTGCTTTAACGGAGAATATCCTACAGCTGTGCCAGAGGATACCAGAAAAGACCGGTTTGAGCGGAGATTATCCCAGAGGGATTTGTGACAGAAAGAAAAAGAAAGCGAGAGGAAAGCGGAATGATACCCAATACAAATTATAACAATTTAAAAGATTCTTATTTATTTTATCATATCGCCCAGAAAACAGGAGCTTATCTGGAGGAGCATCCGGGTGCGCGCCTGTATCGTATGGGAATCGGCGACGTTTCCCGCCCCCTGTGTGGTGCGGTGATCCGTGCACTTCACGAGGCTGTGGAGGATCAGGCAAAGGCAGCGACTTTTCACGGCTATATGCCAGAGTGCGGAGATCCGGCTCTGCGCCGCAGAATTGCAGAATATTATCGGAACAGGGGCGTCAGCCTTCTGCCGGAGGAGGTTTTTGTATCCAGCGGAGCAAGTGATGAGCTGGGGGATATTTTGGATCTGTTTGGCAGGGACAAGACGGTTTTAATTATGGAGCCGGCCTATCCTGCATATGTGGATGCCAATGTTATGGCAGGAAACAGGATTCTCCATCTTCCGTCGGGAAAGGAAAACGGATTTTTGCCGGTTCCGGATCCTTCGCTTCAGGCTGACATTATTTATCTCTGTTCCCCAAATAATCCCACCGGTGCTGTTTTTGACTGTGAAAAGCTGAAGGTCTGGGTGGACTATGCGCGAAGCACAGATGCAGTGATTCTTTTTGACGGAGCCTATGAAGCCTTTATTGAGGATGATAGCTTGCCTCACAGTATTTTTGAAATTGATGGCGCAAGGGAGTGTGCAATTGAAATCTGTTCTCTTTCCAAAACAGCAGGATTTACAGGAACAAGGTGTGGATATACCGTGATTCCTCAGGAATTGATCCGGGGAGGGATGAATCTGAACCAGATGTGGGTGAGAAACCGTACAACCAAGACCAATGGCGTTTCTTATGTGATTCAAAAGGGGGCAGAGGCAGTGTTTTCGGAAGAAGGACAAAAGCAGATCCGGGAAAATATCAGGATTTACAAGGAAAATGCAGCCTGTCTGATGGATGCCCTGGATCGGCTGGGAATCTGGTACTGCGGTGGAAAAAATGCTCCTTATATCTGGATGAAATGCCCGGATTCTATGGGAAGCTGGGAGTTTTTTGATTATCTTCTTCGGGAACTTCAGATTGTAGGGACTCCGGGAGCGGGATTTGGAGCCTGTGGGGAAGGGTATTTTCGATTTTCCACCTTTGGCTCTCCGGAAGATACCAGGGAGGCGGCAAGGCGGCTTTTAAGTGCGGAAAAACTGAAGAAAAAATGAACCACAGCGGGATGGAAAAGTGCCTTATATTATAGAATGCAGGAGAGGTGCTTAAAATAGGATACTTCGGAAGCTGAGGGAAGGCGGAAAATAGGGTTGTAGAGAACAATAAATCATGGTAAACTGAGAGAAAATTCAATAAAAACATAACATACAGGGGAGAAGAAGCTATGCCAGTATTTGATTTTAACCACATGCCAGATGAAAAAAATGACCAGGCAGTGTGTACCTATACAACCTTTCTGTCCAGTGAATCAGAGGCGTCACCAGAGCAGCCGATTTTGATTCTGGATAACCGGGAGAGAAAGTGGGCGCATCATTCTTGCGGGATCTTTACCAATCCTGTAAAGAGAACTTCGTTTGAATTTAAGGAGGAGGACGGTGTGGCTGCAGCAGATATCCGGAAGCTGGATGCCCGTTTTGTAAGCCTTTTGAAGTGGCTGGGAGAAAACCATATTCCGGTGCGCCTTTCTGGAGAAAACAGGGAGGAAGGATACTGTGTCTACCGGATCCGGGAGATTGCCTTTGGCGGCGGAACCAAGCTGTCTGCAGAGGACGGATTTCTGCAGTTTATGATTGAAAGGCTGTTTGCCAGCCCTGCGCCTGCAGAGGAAGCAGGGGAGGAGGGACAGGAAGAGGATGGCGATGACATGAAGCTGACCAGTCTGCAGAGCATTACAGACTTTATGACCTGCGCTGGAAAGACTCTGCCGGACCATATCCGTCTTTGGGCAAGACGGAATCTTGCGGTTGCCCGTTCCAGCGAGGTTTCTCCAGAAGAGCGGCGCCACGCCCAGAGAGCTCTTTCTATTATGATGAATATTCAGTGGAAGAACCACTATTTTGAGTCTATTGATCCGAAAGAGGCCCGCAGGATTTTAGATGAGGAGCTTTACGGACTGGAGCGGGTGAAGCAGAGGATCATGGAGACGATTATTCAGATCAACAGAACTCATACGCTGCCAGCCTACGGGCTTTTGCTGGTGGGGCCTGCGGGAACAGGAAAATCTCAGATTGCATATGCGGTTGCCAGGATTTTGAAGCTTCCCTGGACTACTCTTGATATGAGCTCTATCAGCGATCCAGAGCAGCTGACTGGAAGCTCCAGAGTTTATGCCAATGCCAAACCGGGCATAATTATGGAGGCATTTTCTATGGCAGGAGAATCCAATCTGGTGTTTATTATTAATGAATTGGATAAGGCTACATCTGCCAGAGGAAGTGGAAACCCGGCGGACGTGCTTCTGACACTTCTGGACAACCTGGGCTTTACTGACAATTATATGGAGTGTATGGTGCCTACCATGGGCGTGTATCCCATAGCAACAGCAAATGATAAATCACGAATCAGCGCGCCTCTCATGTCGCGGTTTGCTGTGATTGATATTCCTGACTATACAGCAGAGGAGAAAAAGATTATTTTTTCTCGATTTGCGCTTCCTAAGGTACTCCGACGCATGAGCTTAAGGCCGGAGGAATGTGTGATGACAGAAAGCGGACTGGATGCAGTCATCCATAGATTTGAAAATACCAGTGGTATCCGGGATTTGGAGCAGGCAGCAGAGCATCTTGCAGCCAATGCCCTGTATCAGATTGAGGTGGACGGTGTGTCCTCAGTGGAATTTGACAGGGAGAAGGTGGAAATTCTGCTGGGAGAAGACTGAGTTTGGAATGGAATAAAAAAGCCTTGAAGCTACGGTTTTAAAGGAAACCGTAGCTTCAAGGCTTTTTAGTGGAGCTGAGGGGAATCGAACCCCTGTCCGAAAACCAATTCCCTGTTCTTCTACTATCATAGTCGGTTATTTGACATTCCCTCTGCCGCACGGGAACAGACACTCTTGCGGTTTCAGTAGCTTCATCATACGCCCATACACGCAAAGCTTAATGTATGTCGTTTCTCACATCGTCGATGCCAGATTCTTAATGTGTGAGTGCACTAAGGCTGACAGCAGCCATTAGGCTGCGTATGCTAAATTATCTTCAGCGTTTAATTTTAATTTTGCCATTTGACGCATTGCATGCGGATAGCTTCACCAGCTGCATGACCCCCGTCGAAACCAGTACAACCCCTTACTGGCTCACCGCGACTCATCGGTGAACTTAAATTATAGCTTATGGAAAACAAACTGTCAATGGGGTTTTGGACTCTTTCCAGAATTTTTCAGAACTTTAAAATAAAAAGGGAGAGGCAAAGCAAACTGGCCTTGTCATAAACTTTGAAAATGGCTATTTTCAATCAATCCACTTTTCTGTATACTTCTGGTATTAAGAGTTTCAGGAGGAGTTTTGATGATGAAAAGAATTGTAACCTTACAGGATATTTCCTGTGTGGGACGCTGCTCCATTACAGTAGCGCTTCCTATTATATCAGCAATGGGAGTAGAATGCGGGATTCTTCCTACAGCAGTACTTTCTACGCACACGATGTTTCAGACCTATACCTGCAAGGATTTGTCAGATCAGATTGAGCCGATTTCGGATGCATGGGAAAAGGAACAGGTAAGCTTTGACGGAATTTATACGGGATATCTGGCATCTGGAGAACAGTGCCATCAGGTATGCGATTTTTTTGATCGGTTTTCCGGCAGGTCATCTGGGAAAAGAAGCATGGTTATTGTAGATCCGGCTATGGCAGATAATGGAAAGCTCTATGCAGCCTTTGATGAAGCTTTTCCAGCTGAAATGGCTGAGGTATGTGCAAAGGCTGATGTGATTCTCCCCAATATGACAGAAGCCAGTCTTTTGACGGGACTTCCTTATAAAACAGAGCAGGATCCGGCCTATATCCGCCAGCTTCTGGAAGCACTTCTGGAGCTTGGCTGCGGCACAGCGGTTCTGACTGGCGTCAGTTATGAGCCGGGAAAACTGGGGGTAGCTGCTTTGGACCGGGACGGGAATGAATTTTCGTATTTCACACGCAGATGTGAACAGAGCTATCATGGAACGGGAGATATTTTTTCCTCTACTGTTGCAGGGGGGATTATGCGGGGAATGAGACTGAAAGATGCTCTGGCCCTGGCTGCAGATTATGTGGTACGCTGCATTGAGGCAACGGCTGCTTCTGACAGTGCCAGATGGTATGGGGCAGAGTTTGAGTCCCAGATTCCCTGGCTGTGCAGGGAGCTGGAGGAACGGCTGAGACGGGGCTGAGCACTGCGGGAAAATTTCATTAAACATTTAAGAAAAACTTTCGGATATGGTTCTTACATTCCAGAAGATGAATGATTAAAATAGGATTATCAGACAGGAAAATTGACAAATAAGGAAAACGAAAATCCGATACAGATTTTTCGGAGAAACAGTTACAGGATAACAGGGGAGAAATAAGGCTATGGACATAATGATCAGAGAATATAGAAGAGCAGATTTACCTTTTATGACAGAAATATGGAACCAGATTGTTGGAGAGGGGAATGCATTCCCCCAGGAGGAGATGCTCAGTGAAGCAGAGGCAGAAGCTTTTTTTGCCGGACAGACCTGCTGTGGAGTGGCTCAGGACACAGAGTCTGAACGGATTCTTGGCCTATATATTCTGCATCCTAATAATGTGGGGCGTTGCGGTCATATCTGCAATGCCAGCTATGGGGTAAGCGCGGACAGCAGAGGGCTTCACATTGGAGAGCGGTTGGTAAAGGACTGCATGAAAAGAGCAAAGGAGCAGGGATTTCGCCTGCTCCAGTTTAATGCAGTAGTGGCGTCCAATATCCATGCCCGCCATTTATATGAGCGTCTGGGCTTTGAACAGCTGGGAATCATTCGGGGCGGATTCCGGATGCCGGACGGCTCTTATGAAGATATCTGTCCCTACTGGCGGGCACTTTGATAGGAAAACCAGAAGATATTCCATCCGTCCTGGCAGTCTACGCCATAGGCCAGGTGATGGGCCTCCAGGATGGTGCTGACAATGGAAAGGCCGATTCCCGTTCCCAGACGCCTGCTGCTTTGATGCTGACTGCGCTGATATCGTTCCCAGATAATTATTCGATCCTCTTCGGAAATGGGCGGTCCGGGATTGGCTATGGAAATTCGGCAGCCGTCAGCTGTGATTCGGATGCATTCGCCATCTGCGGTGTGATTAATGGCATTATTTAAAAGATTTCGGATTACCTGATTCATCTTGGAGGCATCCGCCTCTGTCAGGAGCTCTTCCTGCATGCATTCCAATTCCAAAGTAATATGATGCTCCTGAGCCAGAGGCTGGTACCAGGCAATTGCTGATTCCAGAAGCTCGCAAAGGTTCAGTCTTTCTTTTTTCAGCTGACAGTATCCTGCCTGAAGCTGGGAATAGTCCAGAATATCGCTGACCATACGGCTCATTCGGTTGGCTTCCCGGATGATCAGGTTGAGATCCTCTGTTCGCTGTTCCTCCTGCTTCCAGGTAATATCACGGACCATTTCTGCATAGCCGCCAATCAGAGCCAGTGGCGAGCGCAGCTCGTGAGAAACATTGGCAATGACCTCCTTACGAAGCACATCTAGCCGTTGAAGAGCATATCGAAGCTGGACAACAGACTGAGAGAGCTGTCCCAGTTCATCTTCGCGATGAAACGGGGGAACTTCCGTAAAGTCGTTTTTGGTAAGCCGTTCCACAGAATCGCGAATTTGGCCAATAGGGCGGGTAAAATGCCTGGAAAAAACAGCAGCCAGAAGTGAGGCTGTTAAGGTTAGGAGAACGGTCAGGACGATCAGCTGCTGTCTGTTAAAATCCATTACGGTTTTTGTCATCAGCATAGTTCGAATTAAAAGAAAGCATTCGCTGTCATTCCAGGTTACAGGAAAGCCCGTTTCGTAGCCGATTACATGGCGGCCCTTACGCAGAACCTGCTGGTAAGGCTGGTCTATTGCGGGAAATGGCTGCTCCTTCTTTTCAGTAGGAAAACGGTTCCTGAAAAACTCCTCACGGCGATCAGTGCTGCTGACTGGATGACCAGCGGAATACATTTCTAAAAGTCGTCCCTCTTGGCTGATTAAAAACAGTTCACTATTTCCATGACTTAAAAAAGAAAGCAGGTGTGGATTCTTTCCGATATCTTCTTCAGCAAGACTTTCTAGGATGCTTGCAGTTCGTTCTCGGGTGTCCTTTAGAGATGATATGGCATAATTTTGTTCAAACAGGCCGATTTGCGCCACCCACATAAAACCGATGGCAAGGAAAACGAGAACCATCATCATGGCCCACAGGCGGAAGACAAGATGGCTTCGAAGTGCTTGTATTTTAGTTTTCATCCATGTATTCAAATCGATACCCCACTCCCCACACAGTTTGAATAAGTTTCCGGTACGGGCCAAGGTGCTCTCGCAGTGATTTAATATGGGTATCAACGGTACGGTTGTCTCCGTAGTAGCTGTAGCCCCATACTGTTTCTAAAAGCTTTTCCCGGCTCAGTACAATTCGCTGGTTCTGAGCCAGCTTTAAGAGGAGATCAAATTCCTTAGGCGGCAGGCGCAACGGAAGGGAATCCAGAGTAATCGTTCGTGATTTTGGTTCAATGCAGAGCTTGCCAAACTGAAGAACGTCATTGTGCTCCAGGGAACCCTTCGTGCGGCGCAGGACAGCGGCAATCCGCGCCATCAGCTCTTTGGAGCTGAAGGGCTTGGAAACATAATCATCGACTCCAAGCTGAAAGCCAAGAAGCCTGTCATATTCCTCATCTCGGGCAGTCAGCATAATAACGGGAATCTGACTGAATTTACGGATGCCGGCCAGGGTTTCAAAGCCGTCCGGTCCCGGCATCATTACATCAAGAAGGACCAAGTCAAAATTCTGTTGCCGCAGAGCCTCAATAGCGGCTGCTCCACAGTCGGCTTCCTCACACTGGTAGCCTTCCATATCTGCGTAGGTGCGAACCAGTCTCCGCAGATGGAGATCGTCATCAGTTATCAATAAACGTGGCATAACTGTCTCCTTTTTTCTTTTAGTGTACCACAGAAGAAGTGCTTATGTAACGTGTTTCACAGAAATCTTATTTTTTAGTCACAAAAAATTCATATCTCGACGCGAAGGGACTTTTTTATCGTCAAACACTCAAAGTTGTGTTATAATAAAGGGGTTTATATACGGAAGCGGAAAGCTTCTGGTTCAGAAACAGGAAGGAATCGCCATGTATCAAAAACTTCGAGAGCTTTGGCTGTCTACAACCTTGAAGCATAAATTGAGCCTGTATACAGCTATGGTTATCTTAATCATGGCTTCCTCCGCTGTATTTAATGTATGGGTTATGGATTTTACCCTGGATGGATTTGATAAAATTCTCAGCGATAATTCCCGATGCAATGATTTTCAGCAGGCGATGGAACTGGAAATCGATGCGTTTGAGTCTTATGTAAGAGAACGAACTGAGGAACACTGGGAAGAGTATATTCTTTCCTGTGTCAGAACGGAACGGTGCATCCGTGCTCTTCCATTTCAGTACAGCAGCATCGGAGAAGAGCGGTATGCAAGAACGTGGAATATAAAAAACAGCTATGAGGCCTACAGCGTCTTTCGGGAACAGATTCTGAAGATGAATGAGGAGGAGAGCGGATATATTACCAGCCTGTATCGGGTGTATGATATGCAGGATTATTTGAAGGATTATGCGCGGAGACTGGTGCAGGTGACCTTGAGCAAGGGAAATGAAACTTATCAGAGACAGGTTCCGGTTTTCTACAATATTCCTTATCTGATTCTTGCCGTTTCTCTGTGTCTTACGGTTATGGCCATTGTGCTGACCCGGCTGCTTTCCAATACCCTGATTCAGCCAGTGGTAAAGCTGGCTCACAATTCCAGAAAAATAGCAAGAAATGATTTTTCCGGTGAGGATTTGGCTGTACCCAATCGAGATGAAATGGGAGAACTGGTAGCGGCTTTCAATAAGATGAAGCATGCTACAGAGGGATATATTAATACACTGAAAAAGAATAATGAGATGGCAGGGCTTCTTCACGGGGAGGAGCTGGAACGTATGGAGATGGAAAAGCAGCTGGAATCAGCAAAGCTGGAGCTGCTGAAAAGCCAGATCAATCCGCATTTCCTGTTTAATACATTAAATATGATTGGATGTATGGCGAAGCTGGAGGATGCAGCTACAACAGAAAAGATGATTTACAGCATGAGTAACCTCTTTCGCTACAATCTGAAAACCTCAGAGCAGTTCGTTGCCCTGAATCAGGAGCTGAAGGTGGTGCAGGATTATGTGTATATTCAACAGATGCGGTTTGGCAGCAGAATCCGCTATGACAGCGATATTCAGGTAAATGGAGGTCAGGTGATCATTCCGGCTTTTACTCTGCAGCCGATTGTGGAAAATGCGGTAATTCACGGGCTTTCCAAAAAGGAACAGGGTGGACGGCTGTATCTTCGAATCTGGCAGAAGGAAAACTGTGTGATAATATCGGTAGCAGATACAGGAGTCGGTATGACTCAGGAACAGCTGGAATCTCTGAAGGAAGGGCTGAAGGAGAGACGCTCTGCCAAAGTAGGAATCGGGCTGGGAAATATTTATAAGCGGATCCACATTTTATACGAAAAGGGTGAAATGAACATCTGGAGCAGACGTGGCTGCGGAACAGTTGTACAGATGGTCATTCCTCTTGAGCGGGTGGATGAGACGGAAACGGTAACAAAAAAAGCAGACGAAGAAAAAACAGGAAGAAAAGAAATCAGAAAAAAAGAACCAGACAGCGAGAATACAGACACAGGGGAAGCGGACGAAAAGACTGCCGGACAAATTGGCAGGAAAACGGAAGCTGAGAGCAGAAAGGAAACGTCATGAATCAGAACAAGATTTACAGACTGCTGATTGCAGATGATGAGATGATAGAAAGAGCGGTTCTGTACAAAACATTAAAATCGCGTTTTGGAGAGAATTGTGAGATCTATCAGGCAGAAAACGGGCGGGAGGCAGTCCGTATCCATGAAGAGCATCAAATTCAGATAGCCATTCTTGATATTGAAATGCCTGGAATTAACGGAATTCGTGCGGCAGAGAAAATCCGGGAAACAGACAGAGACTGCTGTATTGTTTTTCTGACGGCTTTTGATGAGTTTTCCTATGCAAAAAAAGCGATAACAGTTCGTGCGCTGGATTATCTTTTGAAGCCTTATGAGGAAAGTGAGCTCCTTCTGGTGGTAGAGGAGGCGATGCGGATTGTCTGTGAGCGGGAAGCAGCCGCAGAATCCAAAACAGCAGTTCAAAACGGAGAAGGGGAGCTTTTGGAAAATCTGGAGGAAGGAATTGGAGAATCCGAATATGAAAAAATTTCGGAAACTGCAGGAGGGCAGGACAATGAGGCGGAAGGGGTGAGGCTTTCTGCGGTGATGGATATGATAACAGATTATATACAGGCTCATTATATGGAAGATCTGTCCATGCAGGAGCTGGCCCGCCAGATGAATTATTCGGAGGCATATTTCTGCAAGCTGTTTAAACAGTGTTTTGGGCAGAATTTTACTTCTTATCTGACAGAATACCGGGTGGAGACGGCAAAGAAAATGCTGGGGCAGCCAACGGTGAATGTAAAGGAGATCGGAAAGGCGGTAGGATATTGTGATGCTAATTATTTTGCCAAGGTGTTTAAGCGGATTACCGGGCAGAGTCCTACAGATTATCGGACAGAGCTGCTTTTGAAAAAAACAGGTCCTTGATAGTTTTGTGTGACATGCATAAATTAAAAAAACATATGAGGTAAAAATATACTATGATTCACAAAAAATTACCCTTTCTATTTCTGGGATATTAATTTATTATAAAGATAACGTGTTTGAACGTTAAAAACATCAAGAGGAGGAAACAAAAATGAAAAAAAGAATTGTAAGCGCAGTACTTTGCACAGCAATGGTAGCAGGTTCTCTGGCTGGTTGCGGTTCTAAGAAGGCTGAGGAGACCACAGCAGCAGCAACCGAGGCAGCGACTGAGGCAACCGAAGCAGCAGAGGAAAAGACTGAGGCAGCTGAGGGCGAGACCGAAGCAGCAGCTGAGGCTGGCTCCTATGATACTGCCAATATGCCGGAAGTAACTCTGGTATATGCAGAGGTTAACCCGCTTGATACTATCGTTGGCCAGATGGCTACCGATTTCAAGAACAAAGTAGAAGAGCTGTCTGACGGCAAGATCACCATCGACGTTCAGGCCAGCGGTGTTCTTGGCTCTGAGAACGACGTTCTGGATACTATGCTGGGCGGCGGCGGCACCATCGATATGTCCCGTATCTCTGCTTTCGCACTGAACAGCTACGGCGCTAAGAAGTCCATGCTTCTGTCCATTCCGTATACCTTCCAGGATCGTGCTCATTTCTGGAACTTTGCAACCAGCGATCTGGCACAGGAATTCCTGACCGAGCCGGTTGATCTGGGCCTGGGTGTAAGAGGTCTGTACTACGGTGAAGAAGGCTTCCGTCATTTCTTCTTTGTAAATCCGGCAACTAAGCTGGAGGATTTAAGCGGCTTAAAGATCCGTGTATCTAACGACCCGGTTATGACCGGTATGGTTTCCGGACTGGGCGCTAACGCAACTGTTGTTTCTATGAACGAGCTGTATTCTGCACTGCAGACCGGCGTAGTAGATGCTGCTGAGCAGCCGATCGCAAACTACTACTCCAACGCTTTCCCGGAGGTAGCTCCGCACCTGTTACTGGATGGTCATACTCTGGGCGCTGTTCAGGTTATCATTACCGACGAGGCATGGGACAAGCTGACCGAGGATCAGCAGGCTATCCTGATGGAGGCTGGAAAATATGCTTCTGAGAACAACCGTGCAAATTCCGAGAACAAAGAGAACGAAGTTCTGGAACAGCTGAAGGCTGATGGCGTAACTGTTACTGAAGTAGAGGATAAGGCTCCGTGGAAAGAGGCTTGTAAGGCAGTTATCGATGAGAATACTGCAGATCAGGCAGAACTGTATCAGCAGATTCTGGATATGGCAGACTAATTCCAGCCAGTATTACGCAGTATCAGGAATAATTAGATATTAAATTGAAGCGTATGTGTTAGGGAATGAAGCTGACGGGCACAGAGCGGTTTAGGTACTGTCTCTGTGCCCTGAGTTTTGAAAGGGGACAAAAATTATGCCAGCAATTTTTGAAAAGATCGATAAGATCAAACCGGCCTATGACATTACTTACAAGGTAGTTATGTTTATCTGTAAAATCCTTCTGATTGCAGATATCGCGATTACCAGTATGTCCGTAGCAGGCCGTTATATTCCGTTTATCCCGGATCCGGCATGGAGTGAAGAAGTGGTTCTGACCTGCATGTCCTATATGGCAGTGCTTTCAGCAGCACTTGCAATCCGTAGAGGCGCTCATATCCGTATGACTGCTCTGGATCCGTATTTACCGAAAACTCTTGTGAAAATTCTGGACATCATTGCCGATCTGGCAGTGCTGATCCTGGCTGTTATTATGATTACCGTAGGCTGGAAATATGCGTCCGGCATCGGTTCAAAAGGTACCTATGTAAGTATGCCGAAGGTATCCAGATTCTGGATGTACTTCCCGGTTCCGCTGGCAGGCGTTGCTATGCTGATTTTTGAACTGGAGGCTCTTTACAATCACATTAAAGGTTTCTTTGTAAAGGAGGAGGCATAAACTATGAGTACTGAAACGATGGCAATTGTTGTTTTGCTTGCAAGCTTCTTTATTATGGTCATGCTGCGGTTTCCCATTGCCTATGCAGTTGCACTTTCTTCTGTTTTGTGCCTGTTAAGCCAGGGACTGCCTCTGACAACCATCTGTCAGCAGATGGTAAAAGGTATCAGTTCCTTCAGCCTGATGGCAGTACCGTTCTTCATTACCATGGGCTGTCTGATGGGTTCTGGTGGTATTTCTGAAAAACTGATCGCTCTGGCAAATGCCTGTGTAGGCTGGATGCGGGGCGGTATGGCTATGGTTAATATCGTAGCTTCTTATTTCTTCGGCGGTATTTCTGGTTCTGCATCTGCAGATACAGCTTCTCTTGGCTCTATCCTGATTCCTATGATGGTTGACCAGGGATATGACGCTGATTTCTCAACGGCTGTTACCATTACCTCCTCCTGTGAGGGACTTCTGGTTCCGCCGAGCCATAACATGGTTATTTATGCAACTACTGCAGGCGGTATTTCTGTAGGAAGCCTTTTCCTGGCCGGATATTTGCCTGGCGCACTGCTGGCTGCTTCCCTGATGATTGGTTCTTATATTATTTCTGTAAAGAGAAACTATCCGAAGGGTGAAAAATTCAGCATTTCTAACCTTTTGAAGCAGTTAAGCGTATCCTTCTGGGCTCTGGCAGCAGTTCTGATTGTAGTATTCGGTGTAGTAGGCGGTGTGTTTACAGCAACCGAGTCTGCGGCAGTTGCAGTTGTTTACAGCCTGCTTGTCAGTGTATTTATTTACAAGGGACTTGACTGGAAGGGCGTATGGAGAGTTTTAGGGGATTGTGTAGACACCCTGTCTATCGTATTGATCCTGATTGCAACCTCCAGTATCTTTGGATACTGCCTGACAAGACTTCATGTACCGGATCTTGCTGCAAATGCCATTACCGGACTGACCAGCAATCCAATTATTCTGGCTCTGCTGCTGAACCTGATTCTTCTGGTTTTGGGATGTATCATGGATATGGCTCCGATTATCCTGATTGCAACTCCGATCCTGCTTCCGATTGCAACCTCAATCGGCATCGATCCAGTTCAGTTTGGTATCATGGTTGTATTAAACTGTGGTATTGGTCTTCTGACTCCGCCGGTAGGTGCAGTTTTGTTCATTGGTTCTGCAGTTGCAAAGGTACCTATGGAGAAAGTAGTAAAGGCAACTCTGCCATTCTATCTGTGCATGATTATTACTCTGCTGCTGATTACCTTTATTCCGGCTATCAGCCTTGGACTGCCGGCTCTGCTCAGCTAAGTAAGGCATAAAATCTGCATATAAAAGAATACAATCAGGCATTAACGAAAGAGTTAATGCCTGTTTTGTCATTCTGTCAGACAGCCAAATCAAAGGTGTTTGACTGCCTGACAGAGCGACAAAGGAAGCTTGGGAAAGGAGAATTTCAGTGAAAAAAACAATTGCACTGCTGACAGCAGGAGCAGCATGCCTGCTGTTTGCCTGCGGAGGGAAACAGAAGCGGGCGGAGAGTGAAAGAATTCCGGAATATGTGCTGACTTATGCAGAAAATCAGCCAGAGGATTATCCTACAACTCAGGGGGCTTTTTACTTTGCAAGACTGGTGGAGGATCGTTCCGATGGACGTATCCGGATTCAGGTAAAAGCCGAAGGAGAGATGGGAGCGGAACGGAATGTGGTAGAGCAGCTGCAGTTTGGAGGTCTTGATTTTGCAAGAGTTTCCCTTTCCTCCCTGGGAGATCGGATCCCTAAGCTGAATGTGCTTCAGATGCCGTATCTGTATACCAGCTCCGAGCACATGTGGAGAGTTCTGGAGGGCGAAATAGGGGCTGATTTTCTGGATTCCTTTCAGGATTTTAATCTGGTAGCTCTGTCCTGGTATGATGCAGGTGCCAGAAACTTTTACAGCTCCAGACAGCCCATTGAAAAGGTGGAGGATATGAAGGGGATGAAGGTTCGTGTTCAGGATTCTGCTTTAATGGAACGAATGATACAGCTTCTGGGTGCGATTCCAGTTCCCCTGGATTATGATCAGGTGTATTCTGCTTTTCAAACGGATGAAATTGATGCAGCGGAGAATAACTGGCCTTCTTATGAGTCGATGAATCATGAGGAGGTAGCAGGATATTATACCAAGGATGAGCATTCCCGGGTTCCGGAGGTTCAGCTTGCATCCCGTGTGACCTGGGAGCGTCTGACCAAAGAGGATCAGGAGATGATCCGTCAGTGTGCAGAGGAATCTGCCCGGTATGAACGGACCTTATGGGAGGATCGCTCCCGCAATTCCGAAGAGATTGTCCGCAGGAACGGCTGTGTGGTCATTGAACTGAGTCCAGCGGAAAAAGCGCGGTTCCAGGCGGCGGTTACCCCGATTTATCATGAATTCTGCAAAAATTATATGGATATCATTGAACGGATTAAGGAAGAAGGACGGCTGTTGGAGCAGGAAGAAGCAGAACCATAAGAAAAGGGCTTGACTTTTTGGGGTTTGATAGCTAAAATATTACATAGATTTTCCAAGAGAAATGACAAAGGCAATGAATGTGTTAAGTAGGGTACTGTTTCCTGCCAGAGAGAAGAGGTCACCGGCTGAAAGCCTCTTTCCGTTCAGACAGAACCACGAAATTCCCACAGGAGCTGCACAGCTGAATTCCGGATGTCTGCCCATTTTGGTGAGAATCGTATCAGGAGAGTAAGCTGTGACGGAGAGTGCACGTTACGTACAATAGAGAGTCTGCTGCAGGGCTGTGTAGGGTTAATGCGGCAGGAAGATGGGTGGTACCGCGGTTAAAAGAATCGTCCCTTTGCAATGTCGCCATTGCAGAGGGATTTTTTATATCCTATGACATAAAACGCTCCGCGGGGATTGCCATGCGGTGGCCGGCATTGCATTCAGTATAACAGAAAGGAAGGAAACCATGAAAGAGCAGTTAGAGAAAATCAAATCGGAGGCTTTGGCTAGGATTGAGGCTTCTGATGCGCTGGAAACCTTAAATGACATTCGGGTAGCATATTTGGGAAAAAAGGGTGAGCTGACCAGCGTTTTGAAGAGCATGAAAAATGTAGCGCCGGAGGAGCGTCCCAAGGTAGGACAGATGGTTAACGAGGTTCGCGCACTTCTGGAAGAGAAATTAGAAGAAACCCGTCTGGCCCTTGCGGCAAAAGCTCGTGAGGAGCAGCTGAAGAAAGAGGTTATTGACGTTACGCTTCCTGCAAAGAAGGCGAATATCGGTCACAGCCATCCTAACATGGTGGCACTGAAAGAGGTAGAACGTATTTTTATTGGTATGGGCTATGAGGTTGTGGAAGGACCAGAGATTGAGTATGATGAGTACAATTTCACCAAACTGAATATTCCTGCCAACCATCCGGCTAAGGATGAGCAGGATACCTTCTATATTAACAAGGACATTGTGCTGCGTACTCAGACCTCTCCGGTACAGGCTCGTGTTATGGAAAAGGGCAAGCTGCCTATCCGCATGATTGCTCCTGGCCGTGTATTCCGTTCTGATGAGGTAGATGCAACTCATTCTCCTTCCTTCCATCAGGTAGAGGGACTGGTTATTGACAAGCACATTACCTTTGCAGATTTAAAGGGAACCCTGGCTGAATTTGCAAAAGAAATGTTTGGTGAGGAGACAAAGGTAAAATTCCGCCCCCATCATTTCCCGTTTACTGAGCCCAGTGCAGAGATGGACGTCAGCTGCTTTAAGTGCGGCGGCAAGGGCTGCCGGTTCTGTAAGGGTTCCGGCTGGATTGAGATTCTGGGCTGCGGAATGGTTCATCCCCATGTGCTTGAAATGTGCGGCATTGATCCGGAAGAGTATGTAGGCTTTGCTTTTGGCGTAGGCCTGGAGAGAATTGCCCTCCTGAAATATGAGATTGACGATATGCGTCTCCTCTATGAAAACGATATTCGTTTCTTAAAGCAGTTTTAATGAGTGAGTCGGTGAAATAAGAGAGATAATCAAAAGGAGATAGAGACATGAACACAGCATTGTCATGGATAAAGGCATATGTTCCTGATTTGGATGTAACTCCCCAGGAGTATACAGATGCAATGACCCTGATCGGAACAAAGGTAGAAGGATATACCTGTCTTGATAAAAATCTGGAGAAGATTGTAGTAGGACAGATTCTGAAAATTGAAAGACATCCGGATGCAGATAAGCTGATTATCTGCCAGGTAGATGTGGGAAATGAAACCATACAGATCGTAACCGGCGCCCCAAATGTAAAGGAAGGGGATAAGGTTCCCGTTGTTCTGGATGGAGGCAAGGTGGCAGGCGGTCATGACGGCGGCCCGCTTCCTGAGGACGGTATTAAAATCAAAAAGGGAAAACTCAGAGGAATCGATTCCTATGGAATGATGTGCTCGATTGAGGAGTTAGGATCCTCACGGGATATGTATCCTCTGGCTCCGGAAAGCGGAATTTATATTCTTCCGGAGGATGCTCCAGTGGGTGCAGATGCCATTGAGATTCTGGGACTTCATGATACGGTATTTGAGTATGAGATTACCTCCAACCGTGTAGACTGCTACGGTGTAATCGGAATTGCAAGAGAGGCAGCAGCAGCCTTCCGCAAGGAATTTCATCCTCCGGTAGTGAAAGAAACAGGAAACAGCGAGGATATTCATGATTACCTTCAGGTAGAGGTGAAAAATCCGGAGCTGTGCAGCCGTTACTGCGCAAGAATGGTAAAAAATATTAAGCTGGCTCCGTCACCAGAATGGATGCAGAGAAGACTGGCTGCAAGCGGAATCCGCCCCATCAACAATATTGTAGATATTACCAACTACATTATGGAAGAGTACGGACAGCCCATGCATGCCTTTGATTATGATCAGCTTGCAGGACATAAAATTGTGGTGAAATGCGCTCAGGATGGGGAGACCTTCCAGACCCTGGACGGACAGGAGAGAAACCTGGACAGCAATATTTTAATGATTAATGACGGCGAAAAAGAAGTGGGCATTGCAGGTATTATGGGTGGTGAAAACTCCAAAATTACAGACAATGTACAGACCATGGTATTTGAGTGCGCCTGCTTTGACGGAACGAATATCCGTCTGTCTGCAAAGCGTCTGGGACTGCGAACCGATGCTTCTGGAAAATACGAAAAAGGGCTGGATCCCAATACTGCCTATGAGGCAGTAAACCGTGCATGTCAGCTGGTAGAGGAGCTGGGCGCCGGTGAGGTAGTAGGAGGCCTGATTGATGTTTATTCTGAGAAGCGGGAGGAATCCAGAGTGGCTTTCAGCCCGGAGAAAATCAACAATCTGCTGGGTACGGAGATTGCGCCGGAGACAATGAAGGACTATTTCCGGATGCTGGGGCTTGGATTTGATGAGGAGACTCAGGAGGTCGTTGCTCCTACTTTCCGTCAGGATATTCACTGCATGGCAGATCTGGCAGAGGAAGTAGCCAGAATGTACGGCTATGATAAGATTCCGACAACACTTCCCTCCGGTGAGTCCACAACAGGACGGATTTCCTTTGAGGGTCGGATTGAAGACATTGCAGAAGAGGTTGCCATGTTCTCCGGCTTCAGCGAGAGCATGACATACTCTTTTGAGAGTCCCAAGGTTTTTGACAAGCTTCTGATTCCTGTGGACTCCAGCCTGCGCAGCACAATTGAGATTTCCAATCCTCTGGGAGAGGATTTCAGTGTGATGAGAACTCTGCCCTTAAATGGTATGCTGACTTCTCTGTCCACGAACTATAATCGCCGAAACAAAGATGTGAAGCTGTTCGAGATGGCCAAGGTATATCTGCCTAAGTCTCTTCCTCTGACAGAGCTGCCGGACGAGCGGGTTCAGTTTACCTTGGGTATGTACGGTGAGGGAGATTTCTTTACTATGAAAGGTGTGGTAGAGGAGCTGTTTGACAAGCTGGGCATGACAAAGAAGGTACACTATGATCCTTCCTGCGAACGCCCCTATCTGCATCCCGGACGGAAGGCGGATATTGTTTATGAGGGTGTAAAACTGGGCTATCTTGGCGAGGTTCATCCGGAGGTGGCTGACAATTACAAGATTGGCGAGCGTGTTTATGTGGCTGTTCTGGATATGCCGGCTGTTGTTCCTTTCGTAAGCTTTGACTGGAAATATGAGGGACTGGCAAAATATCCGGCAACCACCCGTGATATCAGCATGGTAGTTCCCAAGGAAATTCTGGTGGGACAGATTGAAGATATTATTGCGCAGCGGGGCGGAAAGATTCTGGAAAGCTACAAGCTGTTTGATATTTATGAGGGAGCTCAGATTCTGGCCGGACATAAATCCGTTGCATACTCCATTACCTTCCGGGCAAAGGATCATACCCTGACCGATGATGAGGTAAATGCAGTAATGAAAAAGATTTTAAATGGCTTAGAAGGCATGGGAATCCAGCTGAGAGCATAATTGCAGCATAAAATGGCTATCCTTACGTTAGAAGAGATTCTAAGGTAAGGAGGCCATTTTTTATGAGGCATGATTTTGAAATAGCAGGTGTGTACGGCCGGGAGATTCTGGATTCCAGAGGGAATCCTACGCTGGAGGCAGAGGTGTATTTAAAGGGAGGAGCTGTGGGACGGGCATCGGTTCCTTCTGGAGCCTCTACGGGTAAGTTTGAAGCAGCAGAGCTGCGGGACGGGGGTCCTCGTTATCATGGAAAAGGAGTAAAAAAAGCAGCAGCATATGTCAATTCGGTTCTGGCAGATACAGTCTGTGGTCAGGATGTCTTTTATCAGTGGGAGATTGACCGGCGTCTGAGGGAGGCTGACGGAACTGCAAATAAAGAAAGACTGGGAGCTAACGCTGTTTTGAGCGTATCGCTGGCAGCAGCCAGGGCCTGTGCGGCACAGCAGAGAATTCCTCTTTACCGTTATCTGGGGGGATTAAATGGAAGAAAAATGCCGGTCCCAATGATGAATGTGCTGAATGGGGGCGCTCATGCAGACAATACGGTGGATCTTCAGGAATTTATGATTATGCCAGTGGGAATGGAAAGCTTTGCAGAAGGACTGCGGATGTGCTCGGAGGTGTATCATACCCTGAAAACACTTCTGAAAACAAGAGGATACAGTACAGCTGTGGGTGATGAGGGTGGCTTTGCTCCGGATTTTAAGAACGCAGAAGAGGCTTTGACCTGTCTGATGGATGCAGTTTCTGTAAGTGGGTATGAACCAGGAAAGGACTTCTGTTTTGCCATAGACGCAGCGGCAAGTGAGCTGTACGACAGCAGAACCGGCAGATATGTTTTCCCGGGAGAGAGCCGGATGAGCCAGAGAAACGTAAGCCGCTCATCAGAAGAAATGGTAGAGTACTTGCGAAGACTGACAGAGGCCTTTCCCATATGTTCCATTGAGGACGGCCTTGGAGAGGAGGACTGGGAAGGGTGGAAGCTGTTAACCGGGGTTCTGGGAAAACAGATTCAGCTGGTAGGAGACGACCTTTTTGTTACAAATACAGCTCGCCTGGAAAAAGGAATCCGGGAAGGGGCGGCCAATGCCATTCTGATCAAAATGAACCAGATAGGAACCCTGACGGAAACACTGGAGTCCATGGAAATGGCAAGGCTTGCCGGATACCGGACGATTGTTTCTCATCGTTCCGGGGAGACAGAGGATACGTTTTTAGCAGATCTGGCAGTGGCAGCAGGAAGCGGTCAGATCAAAACAGGAGCTCCCTGCCGGTCAGAACGAGTTGCAAAATATAACAGGCTGCTCAGGATTGAGGAGGAAGCGAAAGGAAAAAGGCTTGTTTTTTCAAAAGAAGTATGCTAAACTAATGGTGTTTGACTATTAGGAGGTATCGTTCTTATGTTAAAGATTATCTTATCCGTGATTTTTATTCTGATATGTGTGGCTTTGACCGTGGTTGTATTACTTCAGGAAGGAAAATCAGCAGGCCTTGGCGCAATCAGCGGAATGGCTGATACTTACTGGGGAAAAAACAAGGGACGTTCCATGGAAGGCAATCTGCAGAAGTTTACTACCTTTGCAGCAGTTGCATTTATGGTACTGGCAATTGTTTTGAATTTACTGTAAGAATGGAAGAAGCACTCTTGGATACAGCAAGGGTGCTTTTATCTTTTTATAGAAAAGTCCACCCTGAGCAGTAATATTTTATGCATCAAAGAGATCGTGACAAAAGGAGATTTTATGACAGAAGAAGCGTTAAAAGAAAGGAAAGAGGGCCTGTTGGCGCTGATGGAAGATCCTTCCTATGTGCCTATGAAGCTGAAGGAGCTTTCCATGCTGCTGAACGTGCCGAGAGAGCGGCGTGAGGAGCTCAAAGAGGTTTTGGATGCTCTGATTGCAGATGGAAAGATTGTTCTTTCTAAACGGGGTAAATATGGCCGTCCAGAAAAGAAGATTCTTACTGGAACCTTTTCCGGCAGTTCCAGAGGCTTTGGCTTTGTTGTTCTGGAGGGCGGCCAGCAGGATATTTATATTCCGGCGGATCAGACGGGGGATGCCATGCACGGTGACAAGGTGCAGATTACGGCAGAACCGGCCAGAGCCGGACGCAGACCGGAGGGAACGGTGATTCGGGTTCTGGAGAGGGCTAATGAAACTCTGGTGGGATATTACCAGAAAAACAGGCATTTCGGGTTTGTGATCCCGGATAACCAGAAAATTGCTACGGATATCTTTATACCGGAAGGAGAAGATATGGGAGCCGTTACAGGCCATAAGGTAGTGGTAAGGCTGACCAGCTTTGGCGGAACCCGGAAAAAGCCGGAGGGAAGGGTGACGGAAATTATTGGTCACGTCAACGATCCGGGAACAGATATCCTTTCGATTGTAAAGGCTTATGGGCTTCCGGAAGAATATCCGCCGGAGGTGATGGAGCAGGTAAGCCGGATTCCGGATGAGGTGACGGCAGAAGAAATGCAGGGAAGAAAGGATATCCGCAGCTGGCAGACAGTAACCATAGACGGTGAGGATGCAAAGGATCTGGATGATGCCATTACCATCAGCCGGGAAGCCTACGGCTATCGGCTGGGTGTCCACATTGCGGATGTGAGTCATTATGTGACAGAGAACAGTCCCTTGGATCAGGAGGCGCTTCGCCGTGGAACCAGTGTTTATCTGGTGGATCGAGTGATTCCCATGCTGCCCCATAAGCTGTCGAATGGGATCTGCTCTCTGAATGAGGGAACGGATCGTCTGGCTTTAAGCTGCATTATGGATCTGGATTTCCAGGGCCGGGTTCTGGGACATGAGGTGGCAGAAACCGTAATTCAGGTCGATCGCCGTATGACCTATACAGCAGTCAACGCCATTGTTACAGATCAGGATCCAAATACAATGGAAGAGTACCGGGACTTTACAGAGATGTTTGCTCTGATGAAGGAGCTGGCAGATATTCTCCGGGAGCGGCGGTATCAGCGAGGATCCATTGATTTTGATTTTCCGGAGACAAAAATGATTCTGGATGAAAAAGGCCGGCCAGTGGAGATTCGTCCTTATGAACGCAATGCGGCCACGCGGATTATTGAGGATTTCATGCTGATGGCCAATGAGACCATTGCAGAGGACTATTTCTGGCAGGAGGTTCCGTTTTTATACCGAACCCATGACACTCCGGATCCGGAAAAGATGAAACGTCTGGGATTATTTATTAATAACTTTGGTTATACCATCCGTACCCAGCAGGGGGAGGTTCATCCCAAGGAGATTCAGAAGCTTCTGAAAAAAATAGAAGGAAGCGAAGAGGAGGCGCTGATTAGCCGTCTGACTCTTCGCTCTATGCGGCAGGCCAAGTATATGCCTGTGTGCAGCGGTCATTTCGGTCTGGCGGCTAAGTATTATACCCATTTTACATCACCGATCCGCCGGTATCCGGATTTGCAGATTCACCGGATTATTAAGGAGAACCTTCACGGAAATCTGACAGAAAAGAGGCTTTCCCATTATGATAAGCTTCTGACCGGCGTGTCCATCCAGTGTTCAGCCACAGAACGGCGGGCAGAGGAAGCGGAGCGGGAAACCATCAAGATGAAAAAATGTGAATATATGGCGAAACGGATTGGCAGAGAGTATGAGGGTGTGATTTCCGGTGTAACAAACTGGGGATTTTATGTGGAGCTGCCCAATACCGTAGAGGGACTGGTTCATGTAAGCAGCCTGCAGGGAGATTACTATCTGTTTGACGAAAGCAGAATGGAACTGAGAGGTGAAATGAGCGGACGGACGTTCCGGCTGGGGCAGAAGCTCCGGGTTGTGGTTATGGGAACGGACAAGCTGACCAGGACTGTCGATTTTCTTCCGGCAGAGGAGGAAAACAGGGAGGATTAAGATGAAAGATTCAGTAAAGCTGGTGGCCAACAATAAAAAGGCCTGGCATGATTATTTTATTGATGACAAAATTGAGTGCGGAATTGAATTGTTTGGAACAGAGGTGAAGTCCATCCGCATGGGGCACTGCAGCATCAAGGAGGCCTTTGTCCGTATTGATAAGGGTGAGGTTTACGTTTACGGAATGCATATCAATCCGTATGAGAAGGGAAATATTTTCAATAAGGATCCCCTTCGCTCCAGAAAGCTTCTGCTCCATCGGAGCGAGATTGACAAGCTGGAGGGGAAAATTCGGGAAAAAGGTATCACCCTGGTTCCTCTTCAGGTTTATTTTAAGGGAAGTCTGGTAAAGGTGGAGATTGGACTGGCTCGAGGAAAGAAGCTTTATGACAAGCGGGCTGATATTGCGAAAAAGGACCAGCGCCGGGAAGTGGAGCGGGAATATAAGGAGCGTCTGAGATAGGACTTCCAGGATGGACTGCCGCCTTTGGCATAGAAAAAACGTTGATTTTTTCTGATTCGAGTTATAACAGCTATGACAGAATGGCATACAGAAAATAAAAAACAGTCATTGATTTTACGGCATATAGGGGATATAATGTTGTTTAATACGAATTTGGAGACAGGAAGGTCATAAGGTATCAAAGAAAAAGGCGTGCCTGTGGAATGGAGGAACAGTGATGGAGAAAAAAAATCTGGATTGGAGCAATATCGGATTCAGCTATATGCCTACAGATATGCGATATGTAGCTAATTATAAAGACGGACGCTGGGATGAGGGAGGTTTGACGGCAGACTCTAACGTGGTGATTAATGAATGTGCCGGGATTCTGCAGTACTGCCAGGAGTGTTTTGAAGGCTTGAAGGCTTATACCACAGAGGATGGAAGTATTGTTACGTTCCGTCCGGATCTGAATGCAGAGCGTATGATGGATTCCTGCGCCCGTTTGGAAATGCCTCAGTTTCCCAAGGAGCGTTTCCTGGAGGCAGTGGATCAGGTAGTGAGAGCCAATGCGGCATGGGTTCCGCCTTTTGGAAGCGGAGCAACCTTTTATCTGAGACCCTATATGTTTGCATCCGGGCCGGTAATTGGCGTAAAGCCGTCAACCGAATATCAGTTCCGTTTGTTTGGAACCCCGGTAGGTCCGTATTTTAAAGGCGGAGTAAGGCCGTTGACCATTTGTGTCAGTGATTTTGACCGGGCGGCTCCTCATGGAACCGGCCACGTAAAGGCAGGACTGAACTACGCCATGAGCCTTCACGCCAATGTGACTGCTCATGCGGCAGGATATGATGAGAATATGTTCCTGGATCCGGCTACCAGAACTTACGTAGAGGAGACAGGAGGAGCAAATTTTCTGTTTATAACCAAGGACAATGAGGTGGTAACCCCTAAGTCTGACTCTATTTTGCCGTCTATTACCAGACGTTCTCTTGTTTATGTGGCAGAGCATTATCTTGGTTTGAAGGTTACTCAGCGGCCGGTGAAGCTTTCCGAGCTGTCAGATTTTGCCGAGTGCGGCCTGTGCGGAACGGCAGCTGTGATTTCCCCAGTAGGAAAAGTGGTGGATCACGGAAAAGAAATCTGCTTCCCCAGCGGCATGACAGAGATGGGCCCTATTACGAAGAAGCTGTATGAAACTCTGACTGGAATTCAGATGGGAACGGTGGAAGCGCCGGAAGGCTGGATTCGCAAGATTGTATAATAGTCAGTCTTGCTTGGACAGAACAGACAAATATGAAACAAAAAAAGTCCTCCGGGAATGTAAGGTTTCCGGAGGGCTTTTTGAGCGTACAGGAGAGTAGATATGGACAAAATTGCTGTACTGATACCCTGCTACAATGAAAGCTGTACCATTGCAAAGGTAGTGGCAGATTGGAAGCGCGTTCTTCCGGAAGCAGTGGTTTATGTATATGACAACAATTCCAAAGACAACACAGACCAGATTGCCAGACAGGCGGGGGCTGTGGTGCGTTATGAGCATCAGCAGGGAAAGGGCAATGTGATCCGGAGAATGTTCCGGGAAATTGACGCCAGATGTTATATTATGGTAGACGGAGATGATACTTATCCGGCAGAATGCGGGCCGATTATGGCAAAGGCTGTTTTAGAGGAGCAGGCAGATATGGTTATTGGAGATCGTTTGTCCTCGACCTATTTTGCAGAAAACAAAAGGCCCTTTCACAATGTGGGAAATTCCATGGTGAGAGCAGCCATTAACAGTCTTTTCCGGACCGATATCAAAGATGTGATGACTGGATGCAGGGCATTCAGTTATGCCTTTGTCAAAACATTTCCGGTGCTTTCTAAGGGATTTGAGATTGAAACAGAAATGACAATTCATGCAGTGGACAAAAACATGGCTCTGAAAAATATCCCCATTGATTATCGCGATCGGCCGGAGGGAAGTGTGTCCAAATTAAATACTGTTTCTGACGGAATCCGGGTAATAAAAACCATAGGAAAGCTCTACAGGGACTATAAGCCCCTGGGTTTTTTCGGCAGGATTGCTCTGATTCTGCTGGTTCTTTCTTTCTGGTTCTTTGTACCGATTATGAAGGAGTATCTGAAAACAGGGCTTGTTCCGCAATTTCCTACACTGATGGTATGCGGTTTTTGTGCAATTACGGCAGTATTAGCCCTGTTTGCCGGAATGATTCTGCAGACCATTATTCAGAAGCATAAGCAGGAATTTGAATTCCGGCTTCAAATCGCATGTGAAATGTACAGGAAAAAAATAAAAGATGATGGAAACTATGATATTGCGAAATCAAAATAAAAAGAGATGTGAGGGAGACGGGAAAAGAATCAGAGGAGGTTTTTGGATCCTGCAGCTTCTCTGGGCCTGGGGAGCTGTCTATGGGGTCAGCCGCATGAAAAAGCAGCTGGGACTGACAGAGATGCTTTTGCTCCACAAAAGCCTGCTGTCTCTTTTTCTGTTTGCGTCAGGTTTCTTTCTTGTCGGACGTATGGCGGAGGACTGGAAAGAAAACTGCTGTCTGGCGTTTTCGGCGCAGCTTCTCTCAGTAATGCTTTGTTTTACAGAGCTTTTGGGAATGGGACTGCGTTTCATGGAAACAGGTGATTTAGGGAACGTATCTGAGGGGACACAGTTTTTGGCTGCAGCCGGAGAGCTTGCGGCAGGCCGGCAGGTATATCTGGACAGCTGGCAAAGCTGGGCCTGGACGTTTTTTACAGCAGTGGCGCTTTCTGCCTATCTGGAACCGTTTCTTTACAGGCTTGGGGGGCTTCTTCCAGAGCAAGAAGCCTGCTGTAAAAGAGGGAAAAAAAGAGCCTCATCGGTATTTTTTAAAAGTTGGCTTCTTTTGTTTCTGGGATACCTTCCCTGTTTTCTGGCGTTTTATCCAGGACTTTACTGTTATGACATGACCTGGCAGTGGGATATGTACTGGACAGGAAATTACAGCACTCACCATCCGCTTCTTCACACCTATTTGTGCGGCTGGCTGTTTGAGGCAGGGAATACTCTGTTTGGCAGCTACAACGCAGGGCTGGCGCTCCAGTCCCTGCTGCAGATTGGAATTTTGACCGGCTGTATGGCATTTGCAGCATCATTTCTTGCAAAATGGGGACTTCCATGGAAGATTCGCGGGGCGGTGACGGCATTTTACCTGCTTTTCCCCTTTTTTCAGGTGCTCGGAATCAGTACGACCAAGGATACCATATTTGGAGGCCTGTTTCTGGTGGTGTTTGTCTGTATCTGTGATATGACCAGGGCTCAGAAAGTATATCGGGGAAAAGCGCTGGCTGGATTTCTGATGGCGGCAGTCCTTATGGGAACCTTTCGAAACAATGCGTCCTATGGGTTTTTGCTGACAGTTTTGTGTATGATGACGGTGTGGATGATTATGAGATTCAGGGGAAGGCGCGGAGGGTTTCTTCCGGAATTGAGCCTGATTCTTTGCCTTTCTGTAGCAGGCAGCACAGGGGTGAACTATGGGCTGGAACAGGCGCTTCATGCCTCTAAGGGAAGCGTGGCGGAGATGCTGAGTGTTCCCATGCAGCAGATGGCGAGAACCTATGTGTATCACAGAGAGGAGCTGGCAGAAGAAGAAAAGGAGGAGCTTACAGCCTACCTTCCCAGAGAAAATCTGGAGGCCTACAAATACTATGTGTCCGATCCAGTGAAAGCCGGTTTCCAGGCAGAGGCGTTTGAGTCTGGAAAAGAGGAATTTATCAGACTCTGGCTGAGCATAGGGCGGCAGTTCCCGGCTGAATATGTAAGGGCAACGCTTTTAAATACCATGGGACTGTGGTATCTGGGCGGAGACTCCAGCTGCTATATGGCTTATGAAATGAAACCGTCCTCCTATGTGTGGCAGGAGAGTCGTCTTCCGATGTTAAAGCCCTGGTATCTGTGGTTTCAGAATGATAATTTGAAGGAGAAGCTGCCAGTGCTGTCCATTCCTTTTTACACCTCCTTTTATTCCTGGGCAGTGGTACTCTGCGGCGGGCTTTTGATTGGAAGAAGAAGGTACAGATGGCTGACACCTGTGGGAATTTTGCTTGGATATCTGATATCCCTTGCTCCGGGTCCCTGTATTCTGGTACGGTATATGGCGGGAATCATGCTCTGTGTACCTGTGCTGTGGAGTGCTGTGTTTTACGGAAAAAGGGAGGAATGATTTCAAGATGGTGAAAACGCATTTGACAGAAAAATCTCAAACGGGTATAATGTAAGCTAGATGAACAGGGTGCTCAGCATCCGAATATGTGACAGACAGGAGAGTAGGCAAGCATGGAGGGAAGAGAAATATCAAAGGCTGTGATTACGCGGCTTCCCCGGTATTATCGATACCTTGGAGAATTATTGGAATCTGGAGTGGAACGAATTTCATCCAATGAGCTGAGTGTTCGAATGAAAGTAACTGCATCTCAGATTCGCCAGGATTTGAATAATTTTGGAGGATTTGGTCAGCAGGGCTACGGCTATAATGTTAAATATCTTTATACGGAAATTGGAAAAATTTTGGGAATTGACCGACAGCATCATATGATTATTATTGGTGCAGGAAATCTTGGGCAGGCGATTGCCAATTATGCTAATTTTGAAAAGCGCGGATTTATCATTAAAGGTATGTTTGATATCAATCCCAGACTGATCGGTCTTGTTGTCAGGGGAATCGAGATTCGCGGGGTAGATGATCTGGAGCAGTTTATCAAGGATAACGATGTTCAGATGGCTGCGCTGACGATCCCTAAGACAAAGGCGCCTGAGATTGCAGAGCGGCTGGTAAAGGCGGGGATTAAGGCTATCTGGAATTTTGCACATGTGGATTTGAATGTGCCGGAGGATGTAGTTGTTGAGAACGTACATCTTTCAGAGAGCCTTATGCGTCTGTCCTACCGGGTGTGCAGCCTGGAGGATCGGAAGGAAAAGCAGAGAGAGAAGGAACGGGAAAGGGCGGCCTTGAAAGCAGGTAAATCACTGAAGGATGAAGCAAATCAGTGATTTAAGGAGGAAACAAGGGCATCTGCCGGCGGACAGGAAGGAAGCTTCCTGGGCTGCCGGCAGTTTGTGTATGATCGGAGATGGAGTCTTTAGGAGGAGAGGATATGAGGTATGTGGTGACAGGAGCACAGATGAAGCAGATCGACCAGGATACGATTCAGAGAATAGGAATTCCCTCTGTGGTGCTGATGGAACGGGCAGCTCTGGCAGTGGCAGAAGAAGCAAAGAACCTTTTATCCAACCGGAGAGACCTGGCGATTTCCGGACAGATTTCCTGGAGCGCTGCAGAGAATTCTGGAATTCTGGCAGTTTGCGGTATGGGGAATAACGGCGCAGACGGAATCGCAGCAGCCCGCATTTTAAAGGGGTGGGGATATCGGGTAAAGATTCTTCTATGGGGAAATCCGGAACAGGCTACCCAGGAAAACCGGCTTCAGCAGAAAATTGCAGAGAAGCTTCAGATTCCTATGGTCTGGGAAGGCCAAAAGGGGGAAGTTCTCTGGAAGCAGGAGATGGAGGAAGGCAGATGGCCGGTGGTCATTGACGGTATTTTCGGAATAGGGCTTTCCCGTCCGGTGGAGGGCTCCGGTTTTCGGCTTCTGGAGTACCTCCAGGAGAAAAAGCAGGCAGGAAAAATACAGGTGACTGCTGTGGATATTCCTTCCGGCATTCATTCTGCTACAGGAGCAGTGATGGGAACTGCCCTGGCTGCAGACATAACGGTGACCTTTGGATTTGAAAAAACAGGCCTGCTTTTGTATCCGGGCAAAGGCTTTGCCGGACAGGTCAGGACGGCAGATATTGGTTTTACAGAAGACAGCCTGGAGTATTCTGGATGGGATGGACTGGTGCCGGAGCCGTCTGAACTGGAACGGCTGAGAAATAGGCAGGCAGATGGAAATAAGGGAACATTCGGAAGGGTACTGATTGTTGCAGGAAGCCGGGGAATGTGCGGAGCTGCCTATTTAAGCGGACTGGCTGCCTACCGAACAGGTGCTGGACTGGTAAAGCTTCTTACCGTTCCGGAAAACCGGGAAATTCTTCAAAATCAGCTTCCCGAAGCCATTGTGGAAACCTACGATCCGGAGGAGCTTTCTCTGGAGGAAGGAAAACTTTTTCTGGAAAAACAGTGCCGCTGGGCCGATGTCATTGTGCTGGGGCCGGGGTTGGGAAGGGAGCCTTATGTCTGTGATTTGGTGGAGCAGATTCTCGCAGATGCTTTTGTGCCTATTGTTCTGGATGCAGACGGACTGAACACGGTGGCGTCCCATCCTTATCTGACCCGCTATTTTACAGAAAATATTATTATTACTCCTCATATGGGAGAAATGGCGAGGCTGTGTTCCTGTTCCGTAGAGCAGCTGAAGGAGGATCCGGTACAGGCAGCCAGGAGTTACAGCAGCCGATATGGGGTTGTGTGTGTGATGAAGGATGCAGCAACTGTTACAGCGGATAAAGATGGAAATGTGTGGCTGAATCCCAGCGGCTGCAGCGCCATGGCAAAGGCCGGTTCTGGAGATGTTCTGACCGGAGTAATTGCCGGACTTCTGGCAAGAGGGCTGGAATGTACAGATGCTGCTTTTCTAGGCGTATATGTGCATGGACTGGCGGGGGAAGAGGCCGCAAGGCGCTGGGGAATTCACAGCGTACTTGCCGGCAATCTGGCAGACTGTATTTTATGCCATAGGGAAATGCGTTCTATGACATAGGAAGGAAATGATCATGAAGCAGTATACACGGGTTTATGCGCCCATTGATTTAGATGCAATTCGATTTAATATGGAATCCATGAAACGTAATCTTGCTCCTGGAACAGGAATTCTGGGCGTTGTCAAGGCTGACGGCTATGGCCATGGGGCAGTGCCTGCGGCTATAGCTATGGAGCCCTATGTAGACGGTTATGCAGCAGCTACCTTGGAGGAGGCTTTGATGCTGCGCCGTCATGGAATCAGCAAAAGGATCCTGATTCTTGGAGTAACTCATAAAAGCCAATATAGAGAAATGCTGGATGCGGATATCCGCCCTACAATTTTTACTATGGAACAGGCTTTGCCTCTTTCTCAGCTGGCGGAAGCCAGGGGGGTTACAGCCGCAGTACATCTGGCTCTTGATACAGGAATGAGCAGGATTGGGATGACTCCGGATGAAAAGGGAGCTGATCTGGCAGCAGAAATAGCGGGGCTTCCCGGGATTTATGTGGAAGGTCTTTTTACTCATTTTGCCCGGGCAGATGAGCTAGATAAAACCTCTACAGAGGAGCAGCTGGAGCGGTATCTGCATTTTACAGAGCTTTTAAAAGAGAGGGGAGTGGAGATTCCTATAAAACACTGTGCCAACAGCGCGGCAATTATTGATCTGCCCCACATGGGCTTTGATATGGTTCGGGCGGGAATTTCTGTATATGGGCTGTATCCCTCCGATGAGGTGGATCGCAGCCGTGTTCCCTTAAAACCGGCGATGGGATTAAAAAGCTTTGTAACCTACGTAAAAGAGATCCTTCCAGGTCAGGCAGTCAGCTATGGAGGAACCTTTGTCGCAGATCATCCCATGAAGGTAGCAACCATTCCGGTGGGATACGGGGATGGCTATCCGCGCAGTCTTTCCGGAACAGGTTACGTGCTGATTTTTGGAAAAAAAGCGCCGATTCTTGGCCGCGTATGTATGGATCAGTTTATGGTAGATGTAACAGGAATTCCGGGAGTGAAGGAGGAAACGCCGGTTACTTTGATTGGAAGCGATCAGGGGGAAGAAATTACGGTGGAAGAGCTGGCAGAGCTGTGCGGCGGCTTTCACTATGAAATGATCTGCGATTTGGGCAAACGGATTCCGAGGGTTTATTACCAGAATGGACAGGTTGTGGGAACCAAGGATTATTTTGATGACAAATACGAGGATTTTTTTACTGGAAAGAGCCTTTCGTAACGGGAGAAGGTTACTGGGAATGTGTCTTAATTTATTTTTGTTTTAGAGTCAGGATTAACAGGTTTCCGTCTGCAGCATAAAATAATCACAGAAAGGTATACACCGGTCAAAAGACGGCAATACTACTGCTAAACAAGATTGACGGAGTGTGAAAACTGTGATTATCCGACGAGGAGATATTTATTATGCGGATCTGCGTCCGGTAGTAGGTTCAGAACAGGGAGGAGTCCGCCCTGTTCTGATTATACAGAACGATGTGGGAAACAAACACAGTCCAACGGTGATTTGTGCAGCGATTACGTCGAAAATGAACAAGGCGAAGCTGCCTACCCATGTGGAGCTGGATACCCGCAGATGTGATATGGTGAAGGATTCGGTAATTCTTTTAGAACAGCTGAGAACCATAGATAAGCAGAGATTGAAGGAAAGAATCTGCCATATTGACGATGAACTTCAGAAAAGGGTAGATCTGGCGCTGATGGTGAGCCTGGAGCTTCCTGCTCCTACATAGTTCGCCATTGACGAAAATTAATAAATTTAGTACAATAATTTACGTATTATTTATTTTCAAAGGAAAAAGGAGTTCCAAAAAAGCTATGGACGACGGTTATGGGCATCCAGGAATTTTCCTGGCAGCTGCGGCAATTGCAGTAATTGCCGGATACCTGATTTGGAGGTATCAAAAATCAAAAGCAGAAAATGTAACTGAGGAAGACATTAAAACCATGGTCAACGAGGGGCATGAGCAGGGGGTTCTGGAATCCAGTGAGGCAGAGATGATTTCCAACATCTTTGAATTTGACGATAAAGAAGCCGGCGATATCATGACCCACAGGAAGAATATTGTGGCGCTGGACGGTTCCATGACTGTGCGGGAGGCGTCGCGGTTTGTTCTTAAAGAGGCAAGCAATTCCCGTTTTCCGGTATATGGCGAGGATTTGGACGACATTATCGGAACGGTACATATCCGGGATGTGCTGGTTCATGCGGAGAATCCCGGGGAAGCGCAGACGGCTCTTCGCCTAGTTCCGGGAATGCTTAGGTCGGCTCATTTTATTCCGGAAACCCGCAATATCAATTCTCTGTTTAAGGAAATGCAGTCTCAGAAGATTCATATGGAAATCGTGATTGACGAGTATGGACAGACGGCGGGGCTGGTAACGATGGAGGATATTCTGGAAGAGATCGTGGGAAATATTCTGGATGAGTACGATGAGGACGAGCAGTTTATTGTTCGTGGAACAGACGGTATTCTGACGATGAGCGGCATGACGCCTCTGGAGGATGCTCAGGAGGAGCTGGGAGTGACATTCCCTGAGGAGGATCTGGAGAATTACGACACGATTAACGGACTTTTGATTTCCAGACTGGATCGTATCCCTGGCGAAGAGGAGAAGCCGGAGGTTCAGTACCAGGGATATCTGTTTTCCGTACTGAAGGTGGAAAATAAAATGATCGCTTCTGTCCGTGTGACAAGGCTTCCAGAGGAAGACAGGGAGACAGAGACTTCCGGAGAAGGAACTGGAGAGCAAGAACGGGAAGAAACGACCGAATAAGAGGAAAATAACGCTTTTTTCAGAAAAGGCGTTATTTTTATGTCATAGGAAAAGAGAAAAGAAAGAGGTACAGAAAGAAAAATGACACAGATGTTGACGGATACAGGAAATATGCTGAAGGATCGGAGATTTTTGGGGAAGGCAGTGACGATTGCTTTTCCGGTTGCCATGCAGGGGATGCTGAATACCATTGTAAACCTGGTGGATACGATGATGATAGGAACTTTGGGGGAAACCTCCATCGCTGCAGTAGGACTGGCAAATAAGGTGTTTTTTGTGTTTTCTCTGCTGGTTTTCGGAATTGTCAGCGGCTCTGGAGTTCTTGCAGCTCAGTACTGGGGAAACCATGATGTGAAAAATATACGGAAGGTGCTGGGACTGGCTCTTATGATTTCCATAGCCGGTTCCCTGTGTTTTCTGATTCCGGCACAGCTTTGCCCGGAGGCGGTTATGCGGATTTTTACAACCAGTCAGAGTTCCATTACAGTGGGCGCTGCCTATCTGGCTGTGGTATCCCTTTCCTACCCCTGTACGGCAATTTCCAATACCTATGTGGCTATGCTTCGGGCAGTGGGAAAAGTAAAGGCTCCTGTAGTTATCAGCTGCATAACCATTGGAATTAATATTTTATTTAACTATATTTTTATTTTCGGTCATTTTGGAGCGCCGGCCATGGGAGCTCCCGGCGCGGCCCTTGCTACGCTGATTGCCAGAATTGCCGAGTGCGGGGCTCTTCTTGCAGTAACCTTTATCAGCCGTTCCCCTCTTGCATGCCGGATAAAGGAGCTGTGGGGCTACAGCAGTGCGTTTCTGAGGCAGTTTGCCGTGACAACAGGGCCGGTGATTGCCAATGAATTTATGTGGGGCCTGGGAACTACCATGTACTCCCTTGCTTATGGACGAATGGGAGACAATGCCGTAGCGGCAATTACGATTGCGACTACGATTCAGGATATTGTGGTTGTTTTGTTCCAGGGGCTCAGCGCAGCGGCGGCTGTGATTCTGGGACATGAAATGGGCGGAGGAAATCTGAAACGGGCAGAAAAATATGCGAAATATTTCCTGATTCTTCAGTTTCTGGTAACGCTTGCAGCAATGGGAATCTGTTTTGGAATCCGCGGCACCGTGATCGGAATGTACAGTATATCTCCAGAGGTTGCAGATCATGTAAGACGCTGCCTCAATGTATTTATCCTGTATATGCCGGCAAAAATGTTTAACTACGTCAATATTGTCGGTGTCCTCAGAAGCGGAGGAGATACCAGAGTCTGCCTGTTTATTGATACCAGCGGCGTATGGATGATCGGAATTCCCATGGCATTTTTGGGAGGACTTTTCTTAAAGCAGCCGATTTATGTGGTTTACGCCATGGTCATGTTTGAGGAGGTATACAAGGCAGTGATTGGATATGCCCGGTACCGCCAGAAAAAGTGGCTGAGGAATCTGAATATGGAGTTGCAGATGCATCAGGGAGAGGCCTGAGTGAAAAAATGGTTCTCCTGTCAGGGGAAACTCAGGAAGAAAGGGTTGTCATTCCGGGAAAATAGTGCTAGAATGAAAAAGATGTTTTGAACAGGGACGAAAAGAGAAAAAGATAAGGAGTTAGATTTTATGTCAGGACATTCCAAGTTTGCCAATATTAAACACAAAAAAGAGAAGAATGATGCAGCAAAGGGAAAGATTTTTACAGTGATCGGCCGTGAAATTGCTGTAGCTGTAAAAGAGGGCGGTCCCGATCCGGCCAACAACAGCAAGCTGCGTGATGTGATTGCAAAGGCAAAGGCTAATAATATGCCGAATGATACCATTGACCGCGGTATCAAAAAAGCAGCAGGTGATGCAAACTCTGTTAATTATGAGGTGCTGACCTATGAGGGATACGGCCCCAATGGCGTGGCTGTTATTGTAGATACACTGACAGACAACAAGAACCGTACTGCTGCCAATGTAAGAAGCGCATTTACCAAGGGAAACGGAAATATCGGTACCCAGGGAAGCGTATCTTTCATGTTTGACAAAAAGGGGCAGATTGTCATTGATAAAGAAGAGTGTGAAATGGATCCGGATGAGCTGATGATGCTGGCTCTGGATGCAGGCGCAGAGGACTTTGCAGAGGAAGAGGACAGCTACGAGGTAATTACAGCTCCAGAGGATTTCAGTGCAGTGCGTGAGGCTCTGGAGAAGGAAGGTATCCCCATGCTGGAGGCTGATGTAACGATGATTCCTCAGACCTGGGTGGAACTGACCGACGAGGAGGATATTAAGAGAATGAACCGCCTTCTGGATCTGCTGGATGATGATGACGATGTGCAGGCGGTATATCACAACTGGGATACAGACGAAAGATAAGGAATAATGGATGTATAGACAACTCCTTCCTGAGCATTGGTATAATGTGCGGGAAGGAGTTTTTTTAACGATTTAAACAGAGGGGAGCTTTCCCGGTATTGAGGAGGAATAAAAATGGATTTGGCGATGACAGCCATGAGGCAGGTTTTTGTGTTGTTTATTTTGATGTTTGCAGGCTTTGCCGGTGTAAAGACAGGACTGATTCGGATGGAAGGCAAGAAAGCATTTTCGGATTTGCTGGTCAATCTGATCTGTCCCTGCATGATTCTTAATTCCTATTTTGCTGAATTTCAGCCGGAAATTTTCCGGAATCTTCTCTGGGCCTACGGCGTGTCACTGCTGCTGATTTTGGTGGGACTGGCTGTAACTGTGATTTTTACGAAAAAATTCCCCCCATCAGAAAGACCGATTCAGCAATTTGCCTGCATTTATTCCAATGCAGCCTTTATGGGATTTCCCCTGATTCAGGTGATGTTTGGTGAAGAAGGACTTCTTTATGCCAGCGCCTATGTAACGGTATTTAATATTTTGCTATGGACGCATGGTTATATTATGCTCAGCAAAGGAAGAGAAGGAAAGTCCAGAAGAGAAGCAGGGGGCTTCCGGACAACGATGAAAAAGCTTTTCACAACGCCGGTTCTGATTTCAGTGATGCTGGGACTGGTGATTTACCTGGGACGGATTCCGATTCCTGGTGTGCTGGCAGAGCCTATAAAGCTAATCAGCGGGATGAATACGCCTATGGCAATGTTTATTACAGGGATGATTATTGCAGACAGCAATCTGGGGAAGATTATCCGGAATGTACAGATTTCAGCTATGGTTTTACTTAGGCTGATTCTGATTCCTCTGGTATGCTTTGGAATTTATCTGGCTGCTGGATTTACGGGAATGCAGGCCCAGGTAGTCTTTCTTTTGGAGGCCTGTCCCTGTGCGGCGATTACATCTGTATTTGCTGTGCAGTTTGGATACAATGAGGAAATGGCTGCGGGTTCCGTTGTAGTCACTACTCTGCTAAGTATTATTACTCTGCCTTTGTGGGCGGGAATGATTTCTATGATTTAAGGCAACTATTCAGGACAGCGGGAGAACTGGAAGAAAAATCTGTGTCAGGCTTGCCTGTAAGCAGGGCTTTCTTCCAGTTCTCACATCGGAGGAATCTCCGATGCTTCTTGCTCGGCTTTGCCGGACAAGAAGATACCCCGTCCTGAACAGTTACGATTTTAGGAGGAAAAAGAATGTTCAGAAAAATGAGAAGATTCAAGCAGCAGATATCAGAGGAGGAGTGTCGGGAAATTTTGAAGCAGGAGCCCCGGGGCGTTCTGTCTTTAATTGGAGATAATGGATATCCCTATGGAATTCCCATGGATCACTGGTATTGCGAAGAGGATGGGAAGCTTTATTTTCATGGAGCAAAGGAAGGTCATAAGATTGATGCGATTGAGAAGTGTGACAAGGCTTCCTACTGTGTTTATGACAAAGGCTTCCGAAAAGAGGGTGAGTGGGCTCTGAATATAAAAAGTGTGGTGGTCTTTGGGAGGCTCCGCCCAATTCATGACGTGGAAAAGTCCATGAAGATATGCAGGGAGCTGTGCGGAAAATTTACAGAGGATCAGGAATACATTGAGCATGAAGTAAAACATGCCGGACCTCATGTGCTTTGTCTGGAGTTCACCCCAGAGCATATGACGGGAAAACTGGTAAATGAATCATAACAGAAGCATGGCGATCCTCGCGGAGCATTTTTGTTTCACAGGACGTATTTTTTTATGAAAGAAAAAACGGTCACCCCGAAAAGGGTGACCGCCAGATAAGGATATTCTACTGTAGAGTCAGAGAAATGTTCTGGAAGGTAACGTCTGCGCTTTTTGATACAAACATACCCACATAAACAAAATCAGAATCAATGGCAGTCAGCGGGAAATCAAAGCCTGCGCTGACAGGAGCGTTATCACCAAAGATACAGGTGTAGCCATCAGGACCTTTCCGGATTTCCAGATGTACAGTTTCTCCAGGATTGTAAATCCGGGATGCGGTACCGCCGGAGATCAGCTGCCCATTTTTTCGGGCAAAACAGTTCCAGGGCTGGTCAGAGGCCATCTGAAGAGGACCGGCTGCTACATAGTCGCCCATGGTGTCATTGATAACGGTGTCCAGATAAATATCATCACGAACCATCAGTCCAAAGGAATTCTGGTTTTCTTTTTCCAGATAGTTAATTGTCACATCAGCAGACAGGATGAAATTCCGGTTTGCCGGTACCTGCTGATAATACATGGCCAGGCCGTCGCTGGATGCGGCAATCTTTCCGGCATCGGCATCTCTGGTCAGCGGGGAGTCGCCGCCTGCTGCCATGCGGATGGAGCCGTCAGACTGAGGCTGAAGACTGAAATACAGATGATTCAGGAACTCATATCCGTCTATATCTCCAAACACAGTGGGCTTCCAGTCTCCGGAGGGATTCCACAGAGTGCTTGCTGCGGTGGGAGCGGAGAAATTCTGTCCCTGGTAAGAGGGATTTAAGGCCGCCTCTGTAAACTGGGGAACCTGAGGGTTGGCAACTACATAATTCTTCAGATTGCAGTTTGATTTTAACAGCTCGTCTGCAATGAACCAGGCATTGCAGGCAGCGCCGTACTGGTTGGTGTGGGTATTGTCAATGCTGGCTTCCCGCTGAGAGGTCCAGGCGTGGCGCTCCTTAACTCCCTGAGCTCCCAGGCGTTCATAGACGTCCTTGGTACGGGTGGTCAAATCCAGAACGGTTACGCTTTTGCCTACGCCCAGCTGTTTGATAGCCTTAGCATAATTGCCGCCCTGGAAGGTCCCTTCTTCATTGGTAACGGTTTCCGTAATATGTCCGCTTTCTCCTGTGTAATTGTTGCCCAGATCTCTGCGGACAATGGGAGTAACCAGAATCGGGATAGCCCCTCTTTCCTTGGCTGGCTGTATGTATTTTTCAAACAGATAGTACTGGAAGGAGCCGACTACGGAAGGAGAACCGCCGGGATTGGTATAGCGTCCCAGCTCCGGGCGTTTATCGTTGTGGCCGAAGCCAATCATCAGGTAGTCGCCGGCTTTTATATTCTGCAGGATCGTCTGGTACTGATCTGTATCTGCATAGGTTTTAGAACTGGTGCCGGAAACAGCCATATTCTGGATGTTGACACCCTGGATGTAGAGTCCCAGCTGTGTGCCCCAGCCGGCCCGGGGGGAATAATAATTCGTGTCATTAAAAGCTGCTGCAGTCGAGTCGCCGGCAACCCAGAGGGTGGGAATATTTAGTTCAGCGGTGCCGCTTACCAGAGGAGCAGTACCGGAAACAGATGAGGTATTCCCCTGAATCGGCGGAACAATGGTGTCGGCCACGGCCGGAATGGTAGAAAATGCCGAGGTCACAGCACAGATACAGCCCAGAAGAAGGGCTTTGATTCTTCCTGTATGTTTTTTCATGAATCCATTCTCCTAACTTGTATTTTTTTCAATTAGCAACTGTTCAGGACGGGTATCTTCTTGTCCGGCAAAGCCGAACAAGAAGCATCGGAGATTCCTCCGATGCGAGAGCTGGCAGGAAAACCCGCTTATAAGCAAGCTTGACGCGAATTTTTCTGCCAGCTCTCCCGCCGTCCTGAATAGTTACGTCAATTAGACTTATTATAGCGGATTAAAAAATGATTGCCAAGACCTTTTGAACAAATGTCCGAAATGGTCATAAGATTGTAAGAGAAAATTAAAAAAGAAGCTCGGCGGCGAGCTTCTTTGTCTGTGGCGGATCGCTTCTGCGCAAAATTTTTTTTGCTGCATGGCGATCCGCGCGGAAGGTTTTTATTTCATCAGACCTTTCAGATCCTCATAGAAGCCAGGGTAGGAAATGTTGACACATTCTGCCCCAAGAATCTCCGTTTCTCCATCAGCCATGCAGCCGGCAACTGCAAAGGTCATGGCAATCCTGTGATCCAGACGGCTGTCAATCACTGCGCCGTGAAGCGGCCGTCCGCCGTGAATAATCATACCGTCTTCTGTCTCCTCTACATCTGCGCCCATGGCAGAAAGATTGCGAACCATAACCTCGATTCGGTTGGATTCCTTGACTTTCAGCTCAGCGGCATCTCGGATGATGGTGTCTCCCTCGGCAAAGCAGGCCATGGCTGCAATTATGGGAAGCTCATCAATCAGCGTGGGGATAATAGCGCCTTCAATGACAGTTCCATGAAGGGAACTGGACGTGACAAGAATATCAGCGGCGGGTTCCCCTTCGGAGGTTTCATTTAATATGGTAATATTTCCTCCCATGGCTCTGCAGACACGAAGGATTCCATCCCGGGTAGGATTGATTCCTACATGTTTTAAAAGAAGCTCGGAGCCGGGAATGATCAGTCCTGCTGCAAGGAAAAAGGCAGCAGAGGAGATATCACCGGGAACACGGAGCTTCTGTCCGTAAAGTTCTTCTGCTGGAAGAATTCTCGTGGTGGTTCCCTGGTTTTCTACCTTGGCCCCAAAGCTTCGAAGCATTCGCTCTGTGTGATCTCTGGAAAGAAAAGGCTCCGTCACCTTTGTTTCCCCGTCTGCATAAAGACCGGCCAGAAGAATGGCCGATTTCACCTGGGCAGACGCTACAGGCGACTGATAGTGAATTCCGTGGAGATGGGTTCCCTCGATTTCAAGGGGAGCGCAGTCGTTGCCCTGGATGCTGCGGATTTTAGCCCCCATCTGGGAAAGGGGCTGGATAATCCGCCTCATGGGGCGTTTCTGGATGGATGCGTCGCCAGTCAGGGTAACAGAAAAATCCTGAGCAGACAAAATCCCGGAAATGAGCCGGGTGGTTGTTCCGCTGTTGCCGCAGTCCAGAACAGAATCCGGTTTTTTCAGACCATGAAGACCATTGCCATGTACAAGAACGCAGTTTCCTTTGTTTTCAATTTCTATCCCCATGCTGCGGAAGCAGGAGATGGTAGAAAGGCAGTCTGCCCCCTGGAGAAAATCATAGATTTCCGTGGTTCCTTTGGCGAGGGAGCCAAACATGACACTGCGGTGAGAGATGGATTTGTCGCCGGGAATCGTAAGCTCTCCCCGCAGACTGCCGCATTTTCTGAATTTCATAATATTTATACCCCTTTGATTAATTCGTAATTGTATTTTTTCAGCTGTGCCCATGCCTGATTCATGGATGCTTCATCATAAAAAGTAATTCGCAGAGCTCCTTCCCCGTGTTCCCGGTTGTGATTAATGCCGATATTGGACATGCTGATGCCACGGGCGCTTAAAATGCAGGCCAGGGTAGAAATGGCGCCTGGCTCATCCACAACATCCACGGTAAAGGAATAGTCGGGGATGACGGAGCCGCGGACTCCCTCAGAGATAGAGTTACGGTAGGTGCGGGAGGAGTCAAACAGCTGATGAACATAGGAGCCATTCCGATTTTCCAGGGCAGAGAGAATATCCTGAAGAGAGGAAATATAATCCTTCATCATCAAAATAATATTTTCTGTATTGGTCATACAGATCTGTTCCCACATTTCCGGAGACGAGGAGGCGATACGGGTAATATCCTTAAAGCCTCCGGCAGCCAGCCGCTTCATCAGCTCCTGGGTATTGTCAGAATCCCGAACCAGATTGACCAGGCTGGAAGCAATCAGATGAGGAAGGTGGCTGATAGCCGCCACAATCCGATCGTGCTCTCTGTAATCCAGCACAATGGGGATGGCATCAGAGAGCTTTGCTACCTGAACCATCCGGTCAATGTCTTCCTGCCGGGAAAGGGGCGTAGGTGTGATAATATAATAGGCATTTTCCAGAAGGTGATCGGTAGAATTTTCATAGCCGGTCTTTTCTGAACCGGCCATGGGATGACCTCCGATAAAAATCTCTTCCATGCCAAGCTGCCGGGCAGCCTGGTGAATACTGGTTTTTGTGCTGCCCACATCAGTAATCAGCGCTCCTTCCTTCAGGAAAGGACGGATTGCTTCCAGATAACCGGCATTATACTCTACAGGCGTACACAGAAAAATAATGTCACACTGGCCTAACTGGCTTCCGGGCTCATCAAGAATAAGGTCTACAACACCGTCCTGCTTTGCCTGTTCCAGCTTGGAGCGGCTGCGCATATAGGCCATAATCCGGGCCTCGGGGCAGGAGCGGCGGATGCTTTTTGCAATGGAACCGCCGATCAGGCCGAAGCCGATAAAACCAAAGGTTGTATCTGCCATGGTAAAACCTCCCTATTCAATAAACATGCAGTCAGATGCAGAAAGCAGATTAAAATTTCCGTCCGGAAAGCTCGGCATACGGTCTCAACTCTCCTGTAAGTGAATCAAACTGTTCAAAGGTCAAAGACTGAGGACCGTCAGAAAGAGCGCAGGCAGGGCACGGATGAACCTCAATCATCAGTCCGTCAGCACCAGCTGCAATGGCTGCCTTGGAAAGTGGAGCTACATAATCACGGACACCGGTGGCATGGCTGGGGTCTACGATAATGGGTAGGTGAGTCCGTTTACGCAGAACAGGAACAGCGCTGATATCCAGGGTATTTCTGGTGGAGGTTTCGTAAGTGCGGATTCCACGTTCGCAGAGAACAACATTGTGATTTCCCTCCGACATAATATATTCTGCTGCATTCAGCCATTCATCAATGGTAGCGGAAAGTCCGCGTTTTAAAAGAATCGGAATTCCGGAACGGCCAGCAGCCTTTAAAAGCTCAAAATTCTGCATGTTTCTGGCGCCGATCTGAAGCATATCTACATATTTGGATGCGGTATCAATAGCGTGCTCGCTGGTCACTTCACAGATCACGCTCAGTCCGGTAGCTTCCCTGGCCTCTTTCATATAGCGGAGGCCTTCTTCCTCCAGACCCTGGAAGGAATAGGGGGAGGTTCTTGGCTTGTAAGCGCCGCCACGCAGCAGGGTAGCGCCGGCCTTTTTAACGGCAAAGGCTGTTTCCATCAGCTGTTCCCGGCTTTCAATGGCGCAGGGGCCGGCCATAATGGTCAGAGTACCTGGCCCAATGGTGGTATTGCCAAGGGTGACTATGGTATCCTCCGGGTGGAATTTCCGGTTGGCAAGCTTGTAGGATTCGGTTACGGACATAACCTTGTCTACGCCTTCGCTGACTTCAAAATTGACCCCCTGAAGCTTGGATTTATCGCCTACTACCCCGATGATGGTTACCTGGTGACCGTGGGAAAGATGAACCTGAAGTCCCTTGTTTTCAATCTCATGGGCAACCCTTTGAATAGCTTCTTCGGGAGCGCCTGGTTTCATAATAATAATCATAGATAGATGTCCTCGATTTCTTCTGGAATTCTGTCACGTTTTCTGACATAAAGGTATTCTACTCGATTTGATGGTGATTGTCAACGCTTTATTACTTTAAACTTTTGAGCTTTAAAGCGGGCAAAAAAATAATTTGTGCAACTCGTCGGTTTTGCTTGAAAAATTCAAAATTTTTTAGTAAAATAGCATCATAGACAAAATTTGATGTACAGGAGGGAATTATATGAACGTTTATGGAACACAACAAATCCGAAACGTCGTGTTGCTTGGTCACGGCGGGGCCGGTAAGACGACGGTTGCAGAGGCACTGGCACTGGTAACCGGAGTCACGAAACGTATGGGCAAGGTAACCGATGGAAATACCATCAGCGATTACGATAAAGAGGAAATCAAACGTCAGTTTTCCATCTCCACATCTCTGATTCCGCTGGAGTATGAAGGTGACAACGGTATGATGAAGATCAATCTGTTGGATACTCCCGGATACTTCGATTTCGTAGGCGAGGTGGAAGAGGCTGTCAGCGTGGCTGACGCGGCAATCATTGTAGTAAACTGCAAGGCAGGTATTGAGGTTGGTACGGAAAAGGCATGGGAGCTGTGCGATAAGCTGAGACTGCCGAGAATCATTTTCGTAACCAATATGGACGACGATCATGCCAGCTTCCGTGAACTGGTTCTGAAGCTGGAGAGAAGATTCGGCAGAAGCGTGGCTCCGTTCCAGCTGCCGATCCGTGAAAATGAAAAATTTGTGGGCTATGTCAATGTTGTAAAGATGGCAGGACGCCGCTTTACCAATCTGAGCGATTACGAAGAATGCGAGATTCCTGATTACTCTCAGAAAAACCTGGGAATTGCAAGAGACGCTCTGTTAGAGGCTGTTGCAGAGACCAGCGAAGAGTATATGGAGCGGTATTTCTCCGGTGAAGAATTTACACTGGAAGAGATTCAGGGCGCTCTGCGGGAACATGTAATAGATGGATCCATTGTTCCGGTACTGATGGGATCCGGCATTAACTGCCAGGGCTTTAAAACCCTTCTGCAGGTAATTGACCGTTATCTTCCGACTCCGGATAAGTTTGAGTGTATTGGTGTGGATGTATCCACTGGCGAGCGTTTTACAGCCAAGTACAACGACCAGGTATCTCTGTCAGCCAGAGTATTTAAGACCATTGTTGATCCGTTTATCGGAAAATATTCTTTGATGAAGATTTGTACCGGTACTCTGAAACCGGACTGCACGATCTACAATGTAAATAAGGATACAGAGGAAAAGGTTGGAAAGCTGTATCTGCTGCGAGGCAAGGACACCATTGAGGTTCCGGAGTTAAAGGCAGGAGATATTGGTGCTGTTTCCAAGCTGGGCGTTACTCAGACCGGTGATACCATTGCTCTGCGCTCTGCACCGATTGTATACCACAAACCGCAGATTTCTACACCTTATACTTATATGCGTTATAAGACTGTAACCAAGGGCGATGAGGATAAGGTATCCAGCGCTTTAGCTAAGCTGATGGATGAGGATCTGACTCTGAAATCGGTCAACGATAAAGAAAACCGCCAGCTTCTTCTGTACGGTATTGGTGATCAGCAGCTGGAGGTTGTTGTCAGCAAGCTGTTAAACAGATATAAGGTTGAGATTGAATTAAGTAAGCCGAAATTTGCATTCCGTGAGACTATCCGCAAGAAAGTGGAGGTTCAGGGCAAATATAAAAAGCAGTCCGGCGGACACGGACAGTACGGCGATGTTAAGATGGAGTTTGAGCCCTCCGGCGATCTGGAGACACCGTATGTATTTGAAGAACGTGTATTCGGTGGCGCAGTTCCGAAAAACTACTTCCCGGCAGTGGAAAAGGGTATTCAGGAAAGCTGTGTGAAAGGCCCCATGGCTGCTTATCCGGTAGTTGGAATCAAGGCAACCCTGGTAGACGGTTCTTACCATCCCGTAGACTCCTCCGAGCTTGCATTTAAGACTGCAGCATCTATGGCGTTTAAGAAGGGCTTTATGGATGCCAATCCGGTACTCCTTGAGCCGATTGCGTCCCTGAAGGTAACCGTTCCGGATAAATTCACCGGCGATGTAATGGGCGATTTGAACCGCAGAAGAGGACGTGTCCTGGGTATGAACTCTGATCACCATGGCAAACAGGTGATTGAGGCAGATATCCCCATGTCTGAGCTGTTTGGCTACAATACCGATCTGCGTTCCATGACCGGCGGAATCGGTGTGTTTGAATATGAGTTCAGCCGTTACGAGCAGGCACCTGGCGATATCCAGAAGAAAGAAATCGAAGCCCGCGCATCCAAGGTAGACAACGGCAACGATTAAGGTTATACTTACATAAGGTATCCGCAAAAGAAGCAGGCGATATGCCTGCTTCTTTTAATGGAGAAAACACAAACCAGGAGGAAAAGGATGAACGGAAGAAAAGTACTGTCCAGACTTGGCTGGGCATATACTGTATTTTTTCTGGCATCAACGGCAGTGCAATATCTGATTGTTCTGGCATCAGCCGCTGCACCGGAGCCGTGGCAGAAATTTTTATGGAATGATAATGTAACTATGGTTTTATCTCAGGCAAGTATGTATCTTGCGGGATTTCCCCTTTGCTTTCTGACTCTTCGGCGGCTTCCGGCGTGGCACCGCCCGGGGGATCGAAGAATCCGGGGAATGGAGCTGTTTTTCTTGGCTGTATTCTGTATGGGATTTGCCTACATGGGAAATCTTCTGGGAAGTGTGCTGGCGTCGGTGTGGGATATGACAAGAGGGGTTCAGAGCACCAATCCTGTTTCAGATGTGATTCAGACTTTGAATCCTGCAGTTATGATTTTTACAACGGTGGTTATTGCACCTCTTATGGAGGAACTGCTGTTTCGAAAGCTGCTGATTGATCGTCTCATCCCTTATGGACAGCCGCTGGCGGTTATCATTTCCGGAGTCAGCTTTGGCCTGTATCATGGAAATCTGTTCCAGTTCTTTTATGCCTGTATGCTGGGAATGATTTTTGCCTATCTGTACAGCAGTACCGGAAAGCTGCGCTACAATGTGGTACTTCATATGATAATCAACCTGACAGGAGGCGTGATCCCTCTGCTTTTGGTCCGGGGAGCAAATGCATTCCCGTGGATATCCATTGCGTCAGGCCCATTTTTGGTATCAGGAATGGCTGTCAGTATCATAGGAGCTGTGGTCATGGCCTGTATGTGGCTTCCAAAGCTGTCCTGGACCAGGGCATGGGGATGGAAGGAGGGAGAACGCGGACTTTCCGAGCTGTGTAAGGCGCCGGGAGTATGGGCTTTTCTGGCTGTGTGTGCGGTTCAGTTTTTATTTTCATAAAAGTTTTCCTGCCTGAATCTTCCCTGTTATGGCTTGACACATGCATGGGATTGTGATAAATTTAGAATCAGCAAAAATGCAGGGAAGGGAAGCAAGTAGGCTGTACAGATGTGCCCAGAGAACCGCCGGCTGGTGAAAGGCGGAGACAGAAAGACAGCTGAACTGGTCCTGGAGCAGCCATCCGAAGGGAGAGATCCTGGTAGGAGCGGACGGATTCTCACCGTTACAGGAGAAGCGATTTGTGACAGATTATCAGACAGGAGTATCTGCTGATGAAAATTGTCTGTGGCAGATCCATAAGGTGCATGTACAAGCATGAAACAGAGTGGTACCGCGCAGAGCATTAGAGAGAACAAGTGCCTGCGTCTCTGAGGCAAAAGCCTGGAGACGCAGGTTTTTTTATTTTAAATCACTGTTTTGAATAGTTATTCGAAATAAAAAACGCTCCGCGAGGATTCTAAATTCTATAAACAGAAACTGTACCTTATTATTCCATCATGATTCAGGAGGAAAGATTATGGCAAGCTACAACCACAGCGCCATTGAGAAAAAATGGCGGGAAAACTGGGAAAAAAATCCCATCAATGTAAATGACGGAAAAAAATCGAAATATTACTGTCTGGATATGTTCCCCTATCCGTCTGGCAGCGGACTTCATGTAGGTCACTGGAGAGGCTATGTAATTTCTGATGTGTGGAGCCGTTATCAGATGTTAAAGGGTCACTATGTGATTCATCCCATGGGCTGGGATGCATTTGGACTTCCGGCAGAGAACTATGCAATTAAGATGGGCGTTCATCCGGCAAAATCAACTGCGGAGAATGTAAAAAATATTAAACGTCAGATCAATGAAATTGCGGCCATTTATGATTGGGATATGGAGGTCAATACTACGGATCCGGATTTCTACAAATGGACCCAGTGGATTTTTGTAAAAATGTTTAAGGCAGGTCTTGCTTATGAGAAGGAATTCCCCATTAACTGGTGTCCTTCCTGTAAGACTGGTCTGGCAAACGAAGAGGTTGTCAACGGCTGCTGCGAACGCTGCGGTTCTCCTGTTACGAAGAAAAACCTGCGTCAGTGGATGTTAAAGATTACGGCCTATGCGGATCGCCTGTTAAATGATCTGGATAAGCTGGACTGGCCGGAAAAGGTAAAGAAGATGCAGAGCGAGTGGATTGGCAAATCCTATGGTGCAGAGGTTGATTTCCAGGTGGATGGAAAGGATGAAAAGATTACCGTTTATACCACCAGACCAGACACCCTTTATGGAGCAACCTTCATGGTTCTGGCACCGGAGCATCGTCTGGCAAAGGAACTGGCTACAGATGAGACCAGAGAGGCAGTGGAAAAATATATTTTCGATTCCTCAATGCGCTCTAACGTAGATCGTATGCAGGATAAGGAAAAAACAGGCGTATTTACCGGAAGCTATGCCATCAATCCTTTAAACGGCGCGAAGACACCGATCTGGCTGTCCGACTATGTACTGGCAGATTACGGTACCGGCGCAATCATGTGTGTACCAGCTCATGATGACCGTGACTTTGAATTTGCAAAAAAATTCAACATTCCGATCATTCAGGTTATTTCCAAAGATGGCAAGGAAATTGAAAATATGACAGAAGCCTATACCGAAGCCAGCGGCGTGATGATCAATTCCGGAGAATGGAACGGCATGGAGTCAGCAGTTCTGAAAAAAGAGGCTCCTGCCATGATCGAAGCAAGAGGGCTGGGCAAAAAGACTGTTAATTTCAAGCTTCGTGACTGGGTATTCTCCAGACAGCGTTACTGGGGCGAGCCGATTCCGATTGTTCATTGTCCCAAGTGCGGAAACGTTGCAGTTCCGGAGGAGGAGCTGCCCTTACGTCTTCCGGAGGTAGAGAGTTACCAGCCTACCGGTACCGGAGAATCTCCGCTGGCAGCTATCGATGAGTGGGTAAACTGCACCTGTCCGCAGTGCGGCGGTCCGGCAAAGCGTGAGACCAACACCATGCCTCAGTGGGCAGGTTCCTCCTGGTATTTCCTGCGGTATGTAGACAGCCACAACGATAAGGAGCTGGTATCCAGAGAGAAAGCAGACAAGTATCTGCCGGTTGATATGTATATTGGCGGCGTAGAGCATGCAGTGCTCCATCTGCTGTATTCCCGGTTCTATACCAAGTTCCTGCATGATATTGGCGTGATTGATTTTGACGAGCCCTTTAAAAAGCTGTTTAACCAGGGTATGATTACCGGCAAGAACGGCATTAAGATGAGTAAATCCAAGGGCAATGTTGTTTCTCCAGACGCTCTGGTTCGCGATTACGGCTGTGATGCACTGAGAATGTATGAGCTGTTTGTAGGACCGCCGGAGCTGGATGCAGAGTGGGATGAAAGAGGCATTGAGGGCGTTGCCCGTTTCCTCAGCCGTTTCTGGAATCTGGTTCAGGACAGCAAGGACAAGGATGTTGCAGAAACCAGAGAAATGGTTCGCCTGCGTCATAAACTGGTATTTGATATTGAGCAGAGATTCAATCAGTTTAACCTGAATACGGTAATTTCCGGATTTATGGAGTATAATAACAAGCTGATCGATCTGGCAAAGAAGATCGGCGGCATTGACAAAGAAACCTTAAAGACCTTTGTTGTTCTGCTGGCGCCCTTTGCTCCTCATATCGGCGAGGAGCTGTGGGAGCAGCTTGGCGGCACTGACAGCGTATTCCATGCCCAGTGGCCGGAGTGCGATGAGGAAGCCATGAAGGATGACGAGATCGAGATTGGCGTCCAGGTAAACGGAAAGGCAAGAGGCGTAGTTTCTCTTCCGGCAGATGTATCCAAGGAAGATGCCATTGCAGCAGGAAAGGCGGCTGTGGCAGATAAGATTACAGGAACGATTGTAAAAGAAATTTATGTTCCTGGAAAAATCATTAATATTGTTTGCAAGTAAACCCTGGCAACAGAAAATGGCGCAGATAGGAACCTCGTATCTGCGCCATTTTTAGAAAGGCGGATTACAGGATGAAAAAGAAATTTTGGAGAAAGGCGGCCCTTGGGGTAGTATTTCTTGTTATGGGAGCCGTTGGGCTGGGCTGCATTCCGCAGACCGGACTGCAGCTTCGGTCATTGGCAGCATCTCCTGTTGTGGCTGCGGGTCAGTCTGGGGAAACCAAACAGAGCAGAATAGAAGGATTGGTTTTAAGTCCCGGACAGGTGCAGAAGGAGGAACCGCAGATGGTGAAAAATGGGCTGGGCATTGTGCTGGAGCAGTTGGATGCAGCAAACGATCCTATGGTGGATCAGCTTGTAGTTGTCACAGGAACCGGAATGGACAGTTCCAGTGTGAAGGTCGGCTACTATGTGCGGGAGAAGAATGCAGAAGCTTCGGAGGCAGCTCTGGCAGAAAGCTTCTGGAAGGAGGAATTTTGCACAGAGGGCTACTGCGGTCATGACGGAATGTCCGGGGAAAAACGGGAGGGAGATCGGCGGACACCTTTGGGAATCTATTCCTTTACTCAGGCCTTCGGCAGTCTGGAAAATCCAGGAAGCCATCTTCCCTATAAGCAGCTGGATGAGGGGGATTACTGGGTAGATGATGGAAACAGCAGATACTATAATCAGATGGTAAATATCAGCCAGGTGGAAAAAGACTGGAGCTCTGCGGAGCATCTGATTGGGGTGATGCCTCAGTATCGGTACAGCCTGGTTTTGAATTATAATACAGAGGAGAGAACTCCGGGAAAAGGATCTGCTATTTTCCTTCATGGGCTTCATACCTGGAAAACCTGGACAGAAGGGTGTATTGCCATTCCAGAAGAATATGTCAGGCTCCTGGTGCAGCAGCTGGGGGAAAATGCCCGGATTGTGATTATGCCTCAGATTCCGGAAGTACAGATGGAGTAAACAGTTTTTTGATGAAACAGGATGATAAACAGGAAAAGGAAACCGGCTGTCAGGAGGACCTGGCAGCCAGTTTTTTTGCAAAAAATCGCAGAGTTTCCAGCTTCTTTTTTTCAGCAGGATTCATGTCTGCGCTAAGAATAGAAACCAGAAGCTCTGTTTCCGAATCGGAAAAGCGGATGTGGTTTCTGGCCGCATCGGCCTGAAGCTGGAGAAGTGCAGGAATCAGCTGATTTTTGGACATGGAGGTGAGCCGTCCGGCAAAATCGGTTATGTACTGCAGCTTTTTCGGATCCATCTGCTTCAGGCGCGGATCCTCCTGCCAGTGCTTCATATCAATCATAAAGACCTCCTTTTAGGGCATCTGCATGGCCTGCAGCATAACCTGCAGGTTTTCTATCATTTCAATCATGTCCCGTTCTTTAGGGCCAGCGTAGGGCTTCATGGCCTGCAGCATTTCCAGGGGAGAGTATCTGGAAGAGGAGCTGTGGGAAAGTCCCATGGCAGAGACGCCTTCCTCGGAAAACATGGTTCTGGCTCGGTTGAGCTCCTGCATTTTAACAAGAAGACAAATGAGCCTTTGCTGAGGAACCGGCATATAGGGAAGGGCGGCCTTGATCATTTGCAGCTTTGGATCTGCTGTCAGATAATCGAATTCGGTCAGGTGTATGTCTTTTTCCGCATCATCGTTCATGAAAAAATCCTTTTTTGTTTTGAAACAATATATGCGTTTTTCAAGGAATTCATTCCGACTGCATATAGTAATGGTACAGGAGGCTGATTTTATGTCAATAAGACTTGTTATAGATGGAAATGCGGTTTACGAAATAGATGAGGATTGTGAGGTATGCCGGAGAAATAAAGAGAAGGAAGAAGAAAGACAGATTCAGAGAACGCAGGAGGGAAATACAGGAAAGAAACAGAAAACATAAACGGTTTGCCGGCAGAAAGACGCCCCCTGGATGCAGGGGGCGAAGCCGGTTTCAGAAAAGAACCGTTTTAGCTGCACTTTTATCAGCAGAAGGAATTGCCTCCGCAGCAGCAAAGAAGGAGAATAATCCAGATCCAGTCACATCCACTATGTTCACATCCTCCGCATCCACATCCTCCGCTGTTTCCAAAATTACCGCCGCAGCAGCACAGAATCAGAATCAGCCAGATCAGATTGCAGCCGTTTCCTCCTGTATTACAGCCGCAGTTACAGTCACATCCACAGTTTGTTGCTGCTAAATCACTCATATTGAAGCCTCCAAAACTTATTTACACTGAAATTATATGTCAGGTGGCCTGTCACTGTTTCCATGTTTAGAAATAATTCAGAAAGTTTTACGTTACAGTCCAGGATTTGTTGTGTATAATAAGAGGTAAATGTGAAAAAAGGGAAAGGCGTGAAAAAATAGTATGAACATGAATGAAGAAACAGTCCGCCGACTTCGGGGACTGATTGTATTTACGGTGGCGGTTGTTGTAGTTGGTGTCAATTACCAGAAGCTGTTTGCTGCCGCAGGGGCACTGCTTAAGATGCTGGCGCCCTTTCTTCTGGGCGGAGCCATCGCATTTGCTTTGAATGTGCCGATGCGTTTTTTGGAAAATCGTCTGTGGAGCCATCTTGTGAAAAAGGAAAGCCGTTACAAGCGACCGGTTTGTTTGATTCTTGCCATTGTTGGGGTTGCTGGCGTTCTGGCTGTGGTGATGGTATTGGTAGTCCCGGAGCTGTTTCGAACCATTATGACACTGGAGCGGAGTATTCCGCAGTTTTTTGCTAATGTGCAGAGGGCTCTGGAAGGGCTGTTTGCAGATTATCCAGAGATAGAAACCTATATCAGCAGTGTGGAGATTGACTGGAAAAGTACGCTGGAGCAGATTGTATTCTTCCTGGGACATGGAGCGGGAACTGTGCTGTCTACGACAGTTTCGGCAGCAGTAGGCATTGTCAATGGCGTGGCTACCTTTTGTATTGGCTTTGTGTTTGCCCTGTATATTCTTCTTCAGAAAGAGAATCTGGCTCGTCAGGCAGGACGTCTTTTGCAGGCTTTTCTGCCGGAAAAAGCGGCATTGGAGACGGCTCGTGTGGCAAAGCTTACAGAAAAGACCTTTTCCAGTTTTCTTACGGGACAGTGTCTGGAAGCTATGATTTTAGGTTCTATGTTTTTTATTACTCTGACATTGCTGCAGATGCCCTATGCTCTGTTGATTGGAGTTCTGATTGCTTTTACAGCGCTGATTCCTATTTTTGGCGCTTTTGTAGGCTGCGCAGTGGGAGCCTTTTTGATTCTCTTGGTCAGTCCGGTGCAGGCCCTGATTTTTATTGTAGTATTTCAGATTCTCCAGCAGATTGAAGGCAATCTGATTTATCCGCATGTGGTAGGCGGGTCAGTAGGACTGCCGTCCATCTGGGTGTTGGTAGCCGTGACCTTGGGCGGCAGTATGATGGGTGTCCTTGGAATGTTGATTTTCATACCGCTGACTTCTGTGCTGTATGCGCTTTTACGGGAAACCGTGCACCGCAGACTGAGGGTTAAGCAGGAGGAGAAAAATACAGATAAAAAACTATCCAAAATTGACAGAAAAAGATAGATAATTTTAAAGATTTTTGCTAGTTCTTTTTTTAAAATCTATGCTATACTGAGTAAGTGCAAGACTACAAAAACTGTGTTACAAATAAAATTAATAACTGTTTAGGACGGAATATCTTCTTGTCCTGAATAGTTAGCAAAATTACAGGTGAGAATATGAATCTGAATGAACATGAAAGCAGCCGTGGAGCAGGACGCTCCAGGGCAAGAGGAAATTCCCGCGGCCGCAGTTCCTCTGCAGGAAGCAGAAAAACGGGGCAGTACAGGGAAGAAAGAGGAAGCTGCAAAGCTTCCCGCAGCACAAGAAGTAGTTCAGGAAGAAGCACTTCTTCCAGAACCTCTTCGGCAAGAGGCGGTCAGGGGAACAGAAACAGCCGGAGAAACGGAGGATCTGATTCTGGCTTTATGAAAATTGCCATAGGAGGTGTGGTGCTGATTTTGGCAATCAGCTGTATCGCCTTTTTGATAAAGGGAATGAATGGGGCAAAGCCGGAGGAAACAGAGTCAGAAAGCGCTGTGGAGTTGACTACAGGGCCGGAGAAGACCGTATACGTGGAAGGCATTGATATTACCGGCATGACTATGGATGAGGCGCGAAGTGCTATTTTGGACAAGTTTGGCTGGTCGATGAAGGTGACCTGGCAGGATCAGACCTATGAGGTTGCAGATCTGATGGAAGAAAAGGTATCGGCTCTTCTGACAGAGATTTATTCCGGAATGCCGAAGGAGTCGTATACGCTGGATACCAGCGGACTGGAAGACGCAGCGAAGTCTGAGGCAGCCAAGGCAGCTGCGCAGTGGGATAAAAAGGCCAAAAACGGTTCTATTTCCAGCTACGATGCTTCCTCTGGAAAATTTGTATTTTCTGGAGAGGAGGCCGGTCAGGCAGTGGATCAGGAGAAGCTGGCTGCAGATATTCTGGATGCTGTGAATCGAAAGGATTTCGGCGCAGTGGTGACAGCAGTGATGAATCCCGTAGAGCCGGAGATTTCTGAGGCTGCTGCCAGGGAAAAGTATAAGACCATTGGAAGTTTTACAACAAAGACAACGTCCAACAGCAAGCGCAATAACAACATTAAGCTTTCTTGTCAGGCGATCAACGGCATTGTTCTCCAGCCAGGAGAAGAATTTTCTTTCAATGACCGGGTTGGTCAGAGAACAGAAGCCAAGGGATACCAGGGGGCAGCTGCTTATAACAACGGCGAGGTCGTACAGGAGATTGGCGGTGGTGTATGTCAGACTTCTTCTACCTTATATAATGCGGTTGTCAAGGCTGGATTGAAAACCACAACCCGCCGTTCTCATACCTTTGAGCCGTCTTATGTAACGCCGGGAACAGATGCGACTGTAAGCTGGGGTGGACCAGATTATGCTTTTGTCAACAATTCCTCTACTGCAGTAGGCATTCGAGCCAGCTATGCAAACCAGGAGGTGACGATTTCCATATATGGAATTCCTGTTCTGGAGGAAGGCGTAAAGCATTCTTTAAAATCCACTAAGCTGAAGGACATGGATCCTCCGGCTCCGGTTTATGAAGAGGACGGAACCGTAGAACCGGGTGCAGAAAAGGTGAAGAGCTCCGGCAGCAAGGGTAGCCAGTGGGAGACGAGACTGGTGATTACTAAAGACGGAGAAGTGGTCAGCCAGGAGGTGGATCACACGGTTACTTATAAAGGACATGCGCCGGTTATCCTGCGGAATACTTCAGGAACAATGGCGCCTACAGAGTCCTCCGGTGACACTCAGCTGATTGAGAGCATTACAGATCCGTCCAATCCGTCTGTCAGCGGACCGCAGGAGGGAAGCTCTTCTGCAGTAGTATCTCCAGATGGAAACAGCGGACCGGGAAGTGCTCCAGGAACAGACAGCAGTTCCTCTGGAGCTGCACCAGGAGGAAACAGTGGGGCAGCGCCTGCGCCGGAAGGCAGCAGCCAGCAGGTTTCTCCGACTCCGGGAGCAGCGCCGGGAGGTTCAAATGGGCCAGGATCTGCAGCTCCGGGAAGCGCCGAGGTGTCTGGTGCGCCGGGAGGAGACGGAGCACAGCTGATTGTTCCAAATCCGGGAACATGAGAAAGTTTATAGAGAACGGATGATTCAGGGGTCTGAGAAAAACAAATTTTGTTTTTCTCAGACCCATTTTTTTTTGTTTGCTTTTTTCGGGAAAAAGAGATTGTATGCAAAATAATACGTGATTTTGTTGTTTTCCGGTTTGCAAAATGATAAAAAGTTGCTATAATATTAACAGGTCGGTCTCTCATTATCTGAGGGACTTAAAGTCCGGCTCATTTTTCCGGACAGACGCTGTTTCCGAAAAAGCCTTTCGGGGACAGGCACATTCACATTTGTAGGAGGAAAATCAAATGGCAAGAAAAATGAAAACCATGGATGGTAATCAGGCTGCCGCTCATGCATCATATGCGTTTACTGAAGTAGCAGCTATGTACCCCATCACCCCTTCTTCTGTAATGCCTGAGCATACAGACGAGTGGGCAACAGAAGGCAGAAAGAATATTTTTGGCCGTACCGTTCAGATTACAGAGATGCAGTCCGAGGCAGGTGCAGCAGGTGCAGTTCACGGTGCTCTGGCAGCAGGCGCTCTGACCACAACCTACACCGCTTCCCAGGGTCTGTTACTGATGATCCCGAACCTGTACAAAATTGCAGGTGAGCAGCTTCCGGGCGTTATCAACGTATCCGCTCGTGCTCTGGCAAGCCATGCACTTTCCATTTTTGGCGATCACTCCGACGTATACGCATGCCGTCAGACCGGATGCGCTATGCTGTGTGAATCCAGCGTTCAGGAAGTTATGGACCTGACTCCGGTTGCTCATCTGTCTGCAATCAAGGGCAAGGTTCCGTTCATTAACTTCTTCGACGGTTTCCGTACCTCCCACGAGATTCAGAAGATCGAAACTTGGGATTATGATGATCTGGCTGAGATGGCTGACTGGGACGCAATCGCAGAGTTCCGTAACCACGCTCTGAACCCGAATCATCCGTGCCAGAGAGGTTCTGCTCAGAACCCGGATATCTTCTTCCAGGCAAGAGAGGCATGCAACCCCTACTACGATGCTCTTCCGGCAGTAGTTCAGGATTACATGGACAAAGTAAATGCAAAACTGGGAACCGATTACAAGCTGTTTAACTACTACGGCGCAGAGGATGCCGAGCAGGTTATCGTAGCTATGGGTTCTGTAAATGATACCATCGAAGAGACCATCGATTACATGGCAAAGACCACCGGCGCAAAGGTTGGTGTTGTTAAGGTTCGTCTGTACAGACCATTCTGCGCACAGGCTCTGATCGATGCTATTCCGGATACCGTTAAGAAGATCACTGTTCTTGACAGAACCAAAGAGCCAGGCGCTCTGGGCGATCCGCTGTATCTGGATGTTGTTGCTGCATTAAAGGGCAGCAAGTTTGACGCTGTTGAGATTTACGCAGGCCGTTATGGTCTTGGTTCCAAGGATACCACTCCGGCACAGATCGTTGCTGTATACAACAACACCGAGAAGAAGAAATTCACCATCGGTATCGTTGATGATGTAACCAATCTGTCTCTGGAAACCGGTGCTCCCATCGTTACCACTCCGGAAGGAACTACCAACTGTAAGTTCTGGGGTCTGGGCGCTGACGGTACCGTAGGTGCAAATAAGAACTCCATCAAGATCATCGGTGACAATACCGATATGTATGCACAGGCATACTTTGATTATGACTCCAAGAAGTCCGGCGGTGTTACCATGTCTCACCTGCGCTTCGGTCATAAGAAGATCAAATCTACATACCTGATTCGTCAGGCAAACTTCGTAGCATGTCACAATCCGGCATATGTACGTAAGTACAACATGGTTCAGGAGCTGGTTGACGGCGGTACCTTCCTGTTAAACTGCCCGTGGAGCGCTGAAGAGTTAGAGCAGCATCTGCCGGGTCAGATGAAGAAGTTCATCGCTGATCACAACATCAACCTCTACACCATCGACGGTGTTAAGATCGGTATCGAGACCGGCATGGGCCCGACCCGTATCAATACCATTCTGCAGTCCGCATTCTTCAAGCTGACCGGCATTATCCCGGAGGAGAAGGCAATTCAGCTGATGAAGGACGCAGCTCAGAAGACCTACGGCCGTAAGGGTGAGGACGTTGTTAAGAAGAACTGGGCAGCTATCGATGCTGGTGCTACCGGCGTTGTTAAGGTAGAGGTTCCGGAGAGCTGGAAGAACTGCGAAGACGAAGGTCTTGATTACAAGGTAGTAACCGATGGAAGAAAAGACGTTGTTGACTTCGTAAACAACATCCAGACCAAGGTAAGCGCTCAGGAAGGTAACTCCCTGCCTGTATCTGCATTCAAGGACTACGTAGACGGCAGCACTCCGTCCGGTTCTGCAGCATACGAGAAGCGCGGTATTGCAGTTAACGTTCCGGTTTGGAATTCCGATAACTGTATCCAGTGTAACTTCTGTTCTTATGTCTGCCCGCATGCAGTAATCCGTCCGGTTGCTATGACCGCTGAGGAAGCTGCAAACGCACCGGCTGGCATGAAGATGCTGGATATGACCGGTATGCCTGGTTACAAGTTTGCTATCACCATCTCCGCACTTGACTGTACCGGATGTGGTTCCTGTGCAAACGTATGTCCTGGCAAGAAGGGCGAGAAGGCTCTGACCATGGACAAGCTGGCTGACCATATGGATGAGCAGCCGATTTTCGATTTCGGTACCACTGTTTCCGAGAAAGAAGACGTTGTTGCTAAATTCAAAGCTAACACCGTTAAGGGCAGCCAGTTCAAGAAACCGCTGCTTGAGTTCTCCGGCGCATGCGCAGGCTGTGGCGAGACTCCGTACGCTAAGCTGATCACCCAGCTGTTTGGTGACAGAATGTACATTGCAAACGCAACTGGATGTTCCTCTATCTGGGGTAACTCCTCACCGTCTACTCCTTACACTGTAAACGCTAAGGGCCAGGGTCCTGCATGGGATAACTCCCTGTTTGAGGATAACGCTGAGTTCGGTTATGGTATGCTGCTGGCTCAGAATGCAATCCGTGATGAGTTAAAGGAGAAGGTAGAAAACGTTGCTGCAAGCGAAGAGGCTTCTGAGGAAGTTAAGGCTGCATGTGCAGAGTGGCTGGATACCTTTGGAAGCGGCGCATTAAACGGCGTTGCTACTGACAAGCTGGTTGCAGCTCTGGAAGGCATCGACTGCCCGACCTGCAAGTACATTGTTGCTAACAAGGCATTCCTGGCTAAGAAGTCCCAGTGGATCTTCGGTGGTGACGGATGGGCTTACGATATCGGCTTCGGCGGCGTAGACCACGTTCTGGCATCTGGCAAGGATATCAACATTATGGTATTCGATACCGAGGTTTACTCCAACACCGGCGGTCAGTCTTCCAAGTCCACAAAGACCGGTGCAGTTGCTCAGTTCGCAGCTGGCGGTAAAGAGACCAAGAAGAAAGACCTTGCAAGCATTGCAATGTCCTACGGCTATGTATATGTAGCTCAGATTTCCATGGGTGCTGATTATGCTCAGACCGTTAAGGCAATCGCAGAGGCAGAGGCTTATCCGGGTCCGTCCCTGATTCTGGCTTATGCTCCGTGTATCAACCACGGTATTAAGAAGGGCATGAGCAAGGCTCAGACTGAGGAGAAGCTGGCTGTTGAGACCGGTTACTGGAACAACTTCCGCTTCAACCCGGCTGCAGAGAAGAAGTTTACTCTGGACAGCAAGGCTCCGAACATGGAAGGATATCAGGACTTCCTGAAGGGCGAGGTTCGTTATGCATCTCTGGCTATGAAGAATCCGGAGAGAGCAGCAAAACTGTTTGCTAAGAACGAGGCTGAGGCTAAGGAAAGATACGAGTATCTGACCAAGCTGGTTACCCTGTACGGAAACGAAGAATAATAAATACGCTTTTTCACTCGACTCCCTGAGTTATACTGACCGGGCAATCCGGTCAGTGCAGTGAGTCGTCTGAAATGGTGATTCGATTTCTAAAATTAGAAAATAAAAATCTCCCGTATCTGCAGTATTGCGGATACGGGAGATTTTTTAGTCATAGGAAAGTGCGTCCTATGACATAAAAACGCTCCGTGAGGATCGCCATGGGTGGAAGAGAATTGGGCTGATGAGACGACCCGTAGCAGGCGGAGAAGCCCACGAGCGAGCTTCTTTTTTATTAGCCGAAGAGGGCTCCTAAAAGTCCATAGGAAAGCAGGGACATAATAATAGTTGCCATTGCGATTCCAACAAGAATAGCAGCGATAGCCTTGCCAAATTTCATATGGAGCAGAGCGGCAACCAGGGAACCAGTCCATGCGCCTGTTCCGGGAAGAGGAATTCCCACAAACAGTGCCAGACCCCAGAAACCAAATTTTTCAATCTGTCCTTTATTTTTGTCAGCCTTCTGGCGAACCCAACGGGCGATTTTACAGAGGCCGGGGATTTTTTCCATTAAATCCAGTACCTTTTCAATCAAAAGCAGGATAAAGGGAATCGGGAGCAGGTTTCCGATGATGCAGATGGGAATGGCTCTTAAAATCGGAACATTCAAAAGAGCCGGTGAGGCAGCTAACAGGCCGCCGCGCAGTTCAAGAATGGGAATCATGGAAATGATAAAAATAATGATCTCTCCGGATACTTTGCCGCCTAAAGCCGCTGTAAGTCCCTGTACCAGTGAATCTGTCATAATAATCTCCTTTATAAAATCTTTTGCTGCCCATGCATGGGGCAAATCAAATCTCATTATATGCGATACTGCGCAAAATTTCAATTATAATCGGAAAAAAACCAGAAGGCTGCAGTATGTTTTGTGTAAAAAGACTATGTTGTTTTGCAGGAAAATATGTTAGACTAAAGCCTGATTTAAAATATCTGGCAGAAAGAACGAGGTAAAAAAGCATGAAGCGACTGTGGACACTGTTGGGAAGGCTGGTTTTGATTTCCATGGCGGTTAATCTGGCAGTGGAACTGTTTTCCAGAAAATCCCTGTCTGGCCTGGGCGGATATGTTTTTGGCAGTCCGCTGGTATTTCTGTTAAACGTACTGCTGACGCTGATTCCGTTTCTTTTCGTGTTTTTCATAAAAAGAAAAATCTTTTATATCGTACTGGTGGTTTTGGTTGAAATAGCAATGGGAATTGCTAATGGCGTTCTTCTGATGTTTCGGACAACACCCTTTACTGCGGCAGATTTGCGTCTGCTCAAATATGGGGCGACTCTGCTTACGACATATTTATCCTGGCCACAGATTATTATGGGAGCAGCCGCGCTGGGAGCGGCAGTTCTTGTCTGTGTTTTGCTTTGGAAAAAAGCGCCGGTAGATCCCTGTCCGGTCAACCTGACAGAATCTGTCTGCGTGGCTGCGGTTGCTTCTACGGTAATCTGGGCAGGGCTGAACCTTGCTGTATTTACTCAGGTAGTTGCAGTGCATTTTGGCAATATCGGACAGGCCTTTCAGGATTATGGATTTGCCTACTGTTTTGGCAACTCAGTTTTTAATACAGGAATCTCAAGACCGCAGGAATACGGGCAGAAAGAATTGGAGCGGCTAAAGGAGAAGGAGCTGGTTCCGGAAAATACATACTCTCTTGAAGAATACACAACTCCCAACATTATTATGGTACAGCTGGAATCCTTTTTCGATCCAACGCTCTGGGAGAATAACCCGGTGAAGCAGGATCCCATTCCCCTGTTTCGTTTTCTGACAAAGCATTTTCCATCGGGATATCTGAGTGTGCCTTCTGTGGGGGCAGGAACTGCCAATACGGAGTTTGAGTGCATTACCGGCATGAATCTTGATTTTTTTGGGCCCGGTGAATACCCGTACAAAACGGTTCTGCAAAAAAAGACCTGTGAAAGTATCGCATTCAATTTAAAGGATTTGGGATATCGGACCCATGCCATTCACAACAATGAGGCAACCTTTTACGACCGGTATAAGGTATTTCCACGTCTCGGTTTTGACACCTTTACTCCGATTGAATATATGTATCATGTGGAAAAAAATCCTACAGGGTGGTGTAAGGATCAGATACTGACAGAGGAAATTGAGAAAGCCCTTGATTCCTCTATAGGACAGGATTTTATTTATACGATTTCTGTTCAGGGACATGGAAAATACCCGTCTTTTTCTTATTACTGCGAACAGATTGGAGAAATGGATCTGTTTATCAGTCAGCTGATTACCATGCTGAATCAGAGAAAGGAGCCGGCAGTTCTGGTGCTGTATGGAGATCACCTTCCTGGCTTTGAATGGACGGAAAAGGAAATGAAAAACCGTTCTCTGTTTCAGACTCCCTATGTTATCTGGAATAATCTGGATCTTCCAAGGGAGAAGAGGGATATTGAGTCCTACCAGCTTACTTCTCATGTGCTGAATCTGATCAATATCCATGAGGGAACGATGATTCGTTTTCATCAGCGCCATCTGGAACGTGGAGATTCGAAAACTCAGGCATGCCTTGATGATATGAAAATCCTGGAGTATGATATTCTCTATGGAAAACAGAAGGTGTACGGGGGAAGCTCTCCTTATCAGGAAACAAAAATGGAATACGGAACCAGGCCAATTATTCAGAAGTCTACCGTGCGTTCGGGAAATCAGATTATTGTATCTGGTGAGGGCTTTAATGAGTGGTCGAAAATTTGTGTGGACGGAAAGCCGGTGGACACCTACTTTCATGATAACCGGCTGATTTCCATGGATGTTCCGCCAAAGGAAGGGGAGGACATTACGGTTTGGCAGATTGGCCGGGATAAAATCGGTTTGGGAATGGCAAGAAAGGCGGCTGCAGCTGTTGGGGAACAAAGAGAAAAATAGTCCGGAATGGGAAGCGCGCAGCTGGTTTTATAAAACAAAAAAGAGAGGATATCTGAAAGATGAAAACACGTATGATGGCATGGCTCAGAGAGGAGACGGTTCTTGTTGTTTCTGCGCTTCTGGCAGCAGGCTCCTGCTTATTGGTAAAGCCGGACGAGGAATATCTGTCTTATTTTTCGGGAAATATGGATACCATTTTGATTCTGTTTTGCCTGATGACTGTGGTGGCAGGACTGAGAAGTCTGGGAGTGTTTCGTTATGTGGGGCACTGCCTTTTGGAGAAAATCCGCTCAGAGCGGGGAATTGTGCTGCTTCTTGTATTTTTGTGCTTTTTGGGCAGTATGGTAATTACCAATGATGTGGCTTTGATTACCTTTGTGCCTTTTGGACTTCTGGTTCTGGAAATGGCCGGTATGACAAATCGGGTTTGCTTTGTGATTACTTTGATGACAATTGGAGCTAACTTAGGGAGTATGCTGACTCCAATGGGCAATCCGCAGAATTTGTATCTGTACAGTCTGTCGGGGATGAGCCTTTTGGAATTTGTGAAACTAATGCTTCCCTACACTTTAGCGGCGGCGTTAGGGCTCTTTCTCTGCAGCTTTTTTGGTTTCCGCGGAACAGAGATCTCTGTAGAAAAAGGGAAGAAAGAGGAAAAGCCGGAAATACCGTCAGTTATCTACTACAGCCTCCTGTTTCTGATCTGTCTTCAGACTGTAAGCGGAGGAATTCCGGCTTTTGCCCTTCTTCTGATCATATCAGGGGCTGTGATTGTCCGGGATCGGGGACTGTTTGGAAAGGTAGACTATTCGCTTTTGCTGACCTTTCTGTTTTTCTTTGTTTTTATTGGAAATATGAACCGCTATGCCCCGTTTCGCGATTTTGTGGTGTCCATGATTTCCGGTCATGAAACCCAGGCGGCAATTTTGATGAGCCAGGTGATCAGCAATGTTCCGGCAGCTTTGCTTCTGTCCAATTTTACCGGAGAGTGGGAAAGTCTGATTGTAGGAACGAATCTGGGAGGCCTTGGAACTTTGATTGCGTCTATGGCAAGTCTGATTTCCTATAAGCAGGCGGTTTCATACTGCCCGGAAAAGAAAAATCGTTATCTGGCTGTTTTTACCGGATGGAACCTGATTTTTCTGGCAGCACTGTGGGCGCTGAAGCTGTGTCTGTAAAAAGGAAAACTTGTGAAATTTATCGGGATGTGATAGACTATGCTTAATTCTTTTTAAAAGATTTTTAAAAGATATTTGAAGGATACAGGAGGAGAGACTATGGATAAGAAACAGTCACGAGATACTATCTGCATTCAGGGCGGATGGCAGCCGAAAAATGGAGAGCCGAGAGTGCTCCCTATTTATCAGAGCACTACTTTTAAATACGAAACCAGCGAGCAGATGGGACGTTTGTTTGATCTGGAGGAGAATGGTTATTTTTATACCCGTTTGGCAAATCCCACCAACGATGCAGTGGCGGATAAGATCTGCGCTTTAGAGGGCGGTGTGGCAGCGATGCTGACTTCTTCTGGACAGGCAGCTAATATGTATGCTGTTTTGAATATCTGTTCTGCAGGCGATCACATTATCAGTGCGGCAACCATATATGGCGGTACCTCCAATCTGTTTACGGTTACCTTAAAGCGGTTTGGAATTGAATGCACTCTGGTGGATCCGGATGCGCCGGAGGAGGAACTGGAAAAGGCTTTCCGTCCCAATACAAAGGCAGTGTTTGGAGAATCCATTGCCAATCCTGCACTGGTTGTGCTGGATCTGGAAAAGTTTGCCGGTCTGGCTCACAGACATGGGGTTCCTTTTATTGTGGACAATACCTTTGCGACACCGATTAACTGCCGTCCTTTTGAGTGGGGTGCAGACATTGTCACCCATTCTACTACAAAATATATGGACGGTCATGCCATGTGTGTAGGCGGCTGTATCGTAGACAGCGGTAATTTTGACTGGGAAGCTCACGCAGATAAGTTCCCGGGCCTGACTACACCGGACGAATCTTATCATGGCGTGATTTATACAAAAAAATTTGGCAAGGGAGCCTATATCACCAAGGCAACGGCACAGCTGATGCGGGATATGGGTTCGATTCAGTCTCCGCAGAATGCATTCCTGCTGAATATTGGTCTGGAAACCCTTCATTTAAGAATGCCCCGTCACTGTGAAAATGCGCTGAAGGTGGCTCAGTATCTTCAGAACAGAGAGGACGTGGCCTGGGTAAAATATCCGGGACTGAAAGGAGACCGCTATTACGAACTGGCTCAGAAGTATATGCCAAATGGAACCTGCGGCGTGATTTCCTTTGGATTAAAGGGAGGAAGAGCGGCTGCCGCAGAATTTATGGATAAACTGAAGCTGGCAGCGATTGTAACCCATGTGGCAGATGCAAGAACCTCTGTGCTTCATCCGGCCAGTCACACCCACCGGCAGTTAAATGACGAACAGCTGGTAGAGGCAGGGGTTGATCCGTCTCTGATTCGCTTCAGCGTAGGAATTGAGGCGGCAGAGGATATTATTGCAGATTTGGAGCAGGCTCTGGCATAAGACATCTTCGGAGAAGGTAAATGGGGAAAATGGAGAGAAAAGGCGGCCAAACAGAGAAAAAGTCAGGAGGAACAGAGCATGAGTGCTGTAGATAAGGCCAGAGGAAAGCTGAACAAGAAAACTCTGGGAAAACCACTTCGGATTATATTTGGGCGGACATCCTTTGTCGTTTTGTCGCTGCTGCTTCAGGTAGTTGTGCTGTTGGGGGCGTTTCAATGGCTCAGTGATCATTTCTTCTATGTATATGGAGGATTTACGCTGCTTAGTGCAGTTATTGTCATTTATATTATTAATAAAAGACAGAATCCGTCGTATCAGATGGCTTGGATTATTCCGGTTCTGGTATTTCCGGTATTTGGAGCGCTGTTCTATCTGTTTGTGGAATCACAGGTAGGCGTGCGGATCATTGACCGGCGGCTTCGCAGCTTGATTCAGGAGACAGAACCGTATTTAAAGCAGGATGAGGATGTTATGAATCGGCTGCGGCTGGCCAGCCGGGGCAATGCCCAGCTGGCAGTCTACATGAAAAATCATGGCGGCTATCCGATTTATGACAAGACCTATGCGGAATATTTTCCCCTGGGCGATGATATGTACCCGAAGCTTTTGGAGGAACTGAAAAAGGCAGAACGGTACATTTTTATGGAGTATTTCATTGTAGAAGAAGGGGAGATGTGGGACAGTGTTCTGGAAATTCTGAAGGAAAAGGCATCTCAGGGTGTGGAGGTCCGGTTTATGTATGACGGAACCTGCAGTCTGACGCTGCTTCCTTACGGATACCCCAAACAGCTGGAAAAATATGGAATCCGGTGCCGGATGTTTTCACCGGTTCGTCCCATGCTTTCCTCTTATCAGAATAACCGGGATCACAGAAAGATTACTGTGATTGACGGACACACTGCCTTTACCGGAGGAGTTAATCTGGCTGACGAATATATCAATCAGAAGGAACGGTTTGGCCACTGGAAGGATACGGCGATTATGCTGAAGGGGGACGCAGTCAACAGCTTTTTGATGATGTTCCTACAGATATGGAATATTACCGAGCAGAAGCCGGAGGATTACAGAAAATATCAGCTGGATCCAGGATACCAGTTCCCGCCGGAGCTGGATCGAAAGGGATATGTTATGCCTTACGGAGACAGCCCTCTTGATGAGGAGACCGTGGGACAGCATGTATATATGGATATTCTGAATGAATCACGATACTATGTACATATTATGACGCCGTATTTGATTCTTGACAGCGATATGATTACGGCGCTGACCTTTGCGGCAAAGCGGGGAATAGAGGTTATTATTATTATGCCCCACATTCCTGACAAAATTTATGCTTATGTTCTGGCAAGATCCTACTATGAGGAGTTATTACTGGCTGGCGTTCGGATTTTTGAGTATACTCCCGGATTTATTCACGCAAAGGTATTTACCAGTGATGATACGAAAGCTGTGGTGGGCTCAATTAATCTGGATTACCGCAGTCTCCACCTTCATTTTGAATGTGCCGCCTATCTGTTCCGCAATCAGGCAGTAGCACAGGCTGAGGCAGATTTCCAGGATACGCTGAAAAAAAGCCAGGAGATTACGGTGGAGGACTGCCGGAATTATCCCTTGGGGCGGAGAATGGCAGGAAAAATGCTGCGGCTGATTGCTCCGCTGATGTAGAGGAAGAATTTGGAAATAACACAGGAAGCGTTTGCCTGTTTAATAGTGGCGAACCTCATTGGCTTCTCGAATTTTTTGTAAAACAGGGGCAGCTTTTTCAGAAGAAAAGTATCGGAATGTAGATTCCGGTACTTTTTTTTGCAGATCGTCCCAGTTTCCGTCACGGAGAAGTTCCCGGACTCCAGAGGCGCTGATAGGACCGTCTGCATCTTCTCTGCGGGGGATGATGGTGCAGGAAATTCCGGCGGCCTCCAGCTCCTCCTTCATAACCTGATTATAAATTCCTGTTACCTGGCTGAAAGGCTCTTCGCCTACAAAGCGCTGGGAAATGTTCAGTGCCCCGGCAATTTTCTGGAAAACTTGAATGTCCAGACGGGCGTGAGAGCGGATCACGGTGTCCTTGTCCTTTAAAAAATAAGAAGGGAAGGTGGCATTGGAGATCATATAGGGGCCGGTCTGATGATAAACCAGATTGCCCAGATCCGCAGTTCCCTCCCGTACCAGCTGCTCCCGAACAGAGAGGGGAACCAGGGAAACGTCTTCGGATACAATAAATACATGAAGCAGATCTACTTTGGAAGCTGCGTATTCCACAAGCCAGCGATGACCCAGGGTAAAAGGATTGGCATTCATAACAACAGCGCCTGTCCGTGGATTTGCCAGCAGAGAAACCGCTTTTGCAGCTGAAGACTGACTGGTTTCCGTCTGAAGCTTTTTCAGATAATCAGCAAAGCCGGTACGCCTGTTTTCCATAAACACGACCTTTCCCTCAACCCGGGCGATTTCGTAGAATCCCAGATCGCCAAAAAATTTGGCAGTGCCGCATTTGGTATAAAGGAACAGACTGGTATTGCCTCTGCTGTACTGGTATTCCATAAGATGAGATAAAACCTGATTTAAAAGCCCTTCCCCCTGATGGTCTGAAGAGACGGCAAGACAGCGCAGGGTGTTGGAAAAGCAGGAACCGGTAGCGGCCAGATTGTAATCTTCATCGAAAAGGCCGACGCTGTAATCAAGATTCTTGTCCCGTTCGATTCCCTCCTGCTGTAAAAGCGCATCCATCTGCTTAGATGCACGGCGATCGGAGGGCCTTATTTGGCTGAGAATATATTCGGACATAGAGATTTCCTGCCACTCAAAATGTGATTAAATATACTCACATCGAGATAATGTAGACTTTCGCAAGTTCTACTTACTGCTTCTTCGTGTATGCTTTTGATTGACTAAAGCCATATCTACTCACAGGTTCCTGTACACTCCACAGTCGTCAATTCCCGAAATAGCCTTCGGTACATACTTACGTTTGCGTTTCATGATGCAACTTCGTAAGTCTTCGCATCTTTCAAATTGAGAGCAGCATTCATATCCCTGTTTTCGACGTAACCACAATTACATCGAAAGATTCTATCTGAAAGCTTTAAGTCTTTCTTAATAACTCCACAACAGTGGCAGGTTTTTGATGATGGATACCATCTGTCTACTACTCGTAATTCAATACCATTCTCCTTACATTTTGCCTGAAGTTTCACTTTAAATTCATAAAACCTCTGAGAAGCAACTGTTTTTGAAAGATGCCTGTTCTTCATCATTCCTGATACATTCAAATCCTCAATCGTTATATAAGATGGCTTGGTTTTTACTATCTCAGCGATTGTTTTGTTCATGTAATCCGTGCGGACATTGTCTATCCGATGATAAAGCTTCTGTACCTTAAGCTTTTGCTTTTGTATATTTGCTTTTTGAGTGGACTCTCCTTTCTTTAAATTTTCATACTTACGGGAGAGACATCTCTGCTCCCGAATCAGTCGTTTTTCAAGTTTTTTTAATCTTGCTGATTTGTTAATATTTTTATATGTCTTACCATTTGAAAGAATGGCAAAATCCTTTAACCCAAGGTCTATGCCAATTCCTTCACTGTAATCATTGGTAGTTATCTTGCTATCCGGTATTTCTGCCAGAACTGAAACATAAAACCTGCCAGCTTTCATAGAAACCGAACCGCTTTTTATGACATATCCATCTTTTGTAACAGGGATATATCCCTTTTCCTTCACTCTAACCCATCCAAGGGATGGAATGTTAATTCTATGTCTTTCGCAGCGGCAATCCTTTGGATTATTCTTTACGAAATACATTTTTACATCTGATTTTCCCTTCTTTTTAAACTTAGGGAAACCACTTTGATGTTTGAAAAACTTTTTAAATGCGGTTTGTCCATGATTTACTGACTGTGTTATTGCTTTTGAATAAGCCTCCTTAATCCATGCATATTCTGGGTGATTTGGTATATATTCATTGTTAAGCCAGACTCTGAATTGATGACTGCTCATAAACTTTTCACCATTTTCATGAAGTTCTTTATTATGAGCAAGATAGAAATTATAGATAAATCTACAGGTTCCTATCGTCTTACGAATCTTAACCTTTTGCTCCTCGGTTGGATTTATTTCCGTCTTGAAGCTCTTTAGCAATCTCCCCATCTCCTTCTATTTGTTTTTTATACTTACGAAGTCCGTATAACCTACAGGAGAATACATGAAGGTTTCTTGTAGATACTCTGGTATAAATAACCATCTGACGATTATCATTTTCTGTATGAATGCCTTTAAACGGAAGGTATTGGTCATAAGTGTTATCCCAACGCTGCAACGTTTTAACAGAGACACCTTTAAGCACTAATGTGAATCATTTTAATTACTTAATATTTCCTCCTCTGTGATAAATTGTCGATTGGTAACTGTTCAGGACGGATATCTGACACGAATTTTTCTGCCAGTTCTCCCGCCGTCCTGAATCGTAACGTCTATTGGTATTATACAACAAAAACAGAAAAAAGGCGAATACATCCCTGCCTATGGACTGTATGTGACCGGACTTATGGGGGGATTGTCCTGATATAAAAACGCACATAAAAACAAGAATCCTGGGTACACTAAGAAGGAAAAGCGAAGGTTTTCGAAGAAGATCTTTGAAAGATCCTATGTCAAATCAGAAAAGCAGGAGATGAAAATAATATGAGAGATCAATGTAGGCAGAAAGAAAACAGGATGGAAGAATACGACAAAACATTAGACAGTAACTCCAGGAGAGAAGAACAGGAAATCGAAGAAAAGGAGAATCAGAAGCTGGAGGACTACGGACAGATGACGCTGGAGGGAAACCAGAGGAAGCGGAAAATCCACCTGCTGTCGATTATCGGTGAAGTGGAGGGGCATGAAAATCTTTCTGGGAATTCCAAGGCAACCAAGTATGATCATGTGCTTCCTCAACTGGCTCAGCTGGAGGATGATGATTCGGTAGAGGGGCTTTTAGTACTGTTAAATACCTCTGGCGGAGATGTGGATGCAGGTCTTGCCATTGCGGAAATGATAGCCTCCATGAGTATGCCGACGGTATCTCTGGTGCTGGGAGGCAGCCATTCTATCGGCGTTCCTCTTGCGGTTTCTACGGATTATTCCTTTATTGTTCCGACAGGCACCATGATGGTGCATCCTGTGCGGATGAATGGAACCGTAATCGGCGCCTCTCAGACCTATGAGTATTTCGATATGATTCAGGACCGGATTTTAAGCTTTATCAGTTCTCATTCCCGGATTGCCTATGATCAGGTAAAACGGCTGATGCTGAATACAGAGATGCTGACCCGGGATCTGGGAACGGTGCTGGTAGGAGAAGAAGCGGTTAAGCAGGGGCTGATTGACCAGGTAGGAGGGATTCGGGATGCCCTTGTAAGGCTGTATGAGATGATTGACGGTCAGGCTGTCTGAGAAGATGACGGGCTTGCAATTCCCTGATTTTTTTTGTATACTATCCTCAATGGGAAAGAGGAGGCATACATTTGTGGCATCATCGAAGAATAAAACAACCAATTCGGTAAAAGGAAAGACAGCAGCAGGAAAGACATCGGGAAGAAAGCCCGGAAGACCGAGGAAAAATCCAGTGCCCGTACAGGAGGAGCCGGCAGGCTTTCTTCGGGCGGAGGTTATGATTCTTCTGTCTTTTGCGGCCGCAGTGCTGCTTTTTTTAAGCAATTTTCACCTGTGCGGCGTGGCAGGTGACTTTTTGCGTGGAGTACAGCTTGGATTATTTGGAATGGCGGGATATATTGCTCCGCTTATTTTGTTTGTGGGAACCTGCTTTGCCATGTCGAACAGGGGAAACCGTGCGGCTGCCAGAAAGCTGGCGGCTGCAGTAACCGCTTTTTTTCTTCTCTGCGGCTTCGCTCAGCTTTTTTTCGGACAGGATCCGGAAGAGGGCAAATCCATACTGGCTTATTACACCATGTCTGCCCGCAGCGGCTTTGGAGGCGGTCTGGCAGGCGGTCTGCTTTGCGCAGTTCTGAAGGGAATTTTAGGAACCATCGGCGCGTTTCTTGTTATGGCTGTCTTGATAATTATCTGCGCTGTGATTATTACAGAGCGTTCTTTTGTAAAGGCGGTCAAAAAGCACAGCGATGCAGCTTATCAGTACGCAAAGGAAGATATGGATCGGAGGCGGGAGCTTCATGCGGAGCGCCAGGAGGAGAGGCGCAGACGCAGGGAGGAGCAGGTTTCAGGCGTAAACTTAAGCTCAACGGATCTGTCTGCTTATGCCAGCGGGGATGAGGACTTTGAGGATGAGCTTCTGAGCCGGCCGGAGCCGGATTTCCGGGAGGATTCCACAGCTGGTGCTGATGACAGCATCCGCAGAGATCCTGCTCTGGCAGAAGGCCCGGATGAACAGTCGGATTTTGGTGCTTTCCATACAGAAAAGCCGGAAGTGGTTCCCTCGGAAGCAGACGTATTTACAGGCAGCATTTCTCTTCCGCCGGAATATCAGGATGAGGATGATACGGTTCCCTTTGATGTGGATGGGGAAATGCCGGAGCTTTCGGCACAGAGTCTTGCAGCAGACGGCATTCGTCGGTTTGAGGAGGCAGGGAATGTATTTTCTGACAGCTCAACAGGACAGGCAAAGGGGCTGGATCTGTTCCAGCCGGAAGAGATTTATATGCCGGAGACAAGAGAAACATCTTCGGAATCAGCTACATATGATCCGAAAGCACCTCTGGAGGAACAGGATCCGGGACAGGTGGTGAAAACCCTGTCCGGCAGTGAATTTGTAATTCCTGAGGAGGAAAAAAGGGTTGTAACTGCCGGCGGCAAGGTGATTGAGACAGAGACAGAGGCTCTGCAGAAAAAACTGGAGTCCAGACGTCAGGAGGCAAAGGCAGCTGTGGAGGCCGGAGAGGCTTCGGTTCAGCAGCAGATCCAGGCGAAGGAGGAAAAGCCCAAAAAGGAATATGTATTTCCGCCGGTCAGCCTGCTGAAGCGGGCGGCCCGCCCGACTGGAGGCCATTCCCAGCAGGAGTACAGAGAAACGGCGGTTAAGCTTCAGCAGACTCTGAGAGATTTTGGAGTAGGCGTGACTGTGACAAATATCAGCTGTGGTCCCTCTGTGACCCGGTATGAGCTGCACCCGGAGCAAGGGGTTAAGGTCAGCAAGATCGTAGGTCTGGCAGATGACATTAAGCTGAGTCTGGCAGCAGCGGATATCCGGATTGAGGCCCCGATTCCCGGAAAGTCGGCGGTAGGAATTGAAGTGCCCAACAAGGAGAATAATACTGTTTATTTAAGAGAACTGCTGGAATCGGACAATTTTAAAAATCATGGTTCCCGTCTGGCGTTTGCTGTAGGAAAGGATATCGGCGGCCAGGTGGTGGTAACGGATATTGCGAAAATGCCCCACCTGCTGATTGCAGGCGCGACGGGATCTGGTAAATCCGTATGCATCAACACACTGATTATGAGTATCATATACAAGTCCAGTCCAGAGGATGTAAAGCTGATTATGGTGGATCCTAAGGTGGTGGAGCTGAGTGTGTATAATGGTATCCCACATCTGCTGATTCCCGTAGTGACCGATCCGAAAAAGGCCTCTGGTGCATTAAACTGGGCAGTGGCAGAGATGACGGATCGATACAAAAAATTCGCTGAGTACAATGTCCGGGATTTGAAGGGTTATAATGCAAAGGTAGAGGGAATTCAGGATATTGAGGATGAGAAAAAGCCGAAAAAGCTGCCTCAGATTGTGATTATTGTAGACGAGCTGGCAGATTTGATGATGGTGGCTCCCGGTGAGGTAGAGGAAGCCATCTGCCGTCTAGCACAGCTTGCCCGTGCAGCAGGCATCCATCTGGTTATTGCGACTCAGCGTCCGTCGGTGAATGTTATTACTGGTCTGATTAAGGCCAATGTGCCTTCCCGTATTGCCTTTTCCGTATCCTCCGGTGTGGATTCCCGGACAATTATTGATATGAACGGAGCAGAAAAGCTGCTTGGTAAGGGCGATATGCTGTTTTATCCAGCAGGCTTCCCCAAGCCGCAGCGAGTGCAGGGTGCCTTTGTTTCGGATCAGGAGGTTCAGAAGGTGGTGGATTTCCTGACAGAGCAGGGAATGACCGCGGATTATAATCCTGAGGTAGAGCAGCAGATGAATGCGGCGCCTGCGGCAGCGGCAGCAGGTGGAACAAATGGCAGGGACGAATATTTTGAGCAGGCAGGAGCCTTTATTATTGAAAAGGAAAAAGCTTCAATCGGTATGCTGCAGCGTATGTTTAAGATAGGTTTTAACCGGGCAGCCAGAATTATGGATCAGCTTGCAGAGGCAGGCGTGGTAGGCGAGGAGGAAGGAACCAAGCCGAGAAAGGTTCTGATGACGATGGAAGAGTTCCGGCAGATGACGGGACAGAGAGAGTAATATCACAGAGAAACCATCAGAGCAGAAAGACCGGGAAAAAGGCGCCGGTGGAAACCGCCGGAATACAATCAGGTTAGCAACAGGAAACACCCATAAATACGAAAGCACAGGAGGATGGAGAAATGAAAACAGACATTGAAATTGCTCAGGAGGCAGAGATGCTCCACATTCGCGAGGTTGCACAGCGGTATGGAATTACAGAAGAGGAGCTGGAGCTGTACGGAAAGTATAAGGCCAAGCTGACAGATGAACTGTGGGAGCAGGTTAAGGACCGCAAGGATGGAAAGCTGGTTTTAGTAACTGCGATTAACCCGACTCCGGCCGGAGAGGGAAAGACAACCACCAGCATTGGTCTGGCAGATGCTTTAAACCGTAAGGGAACAAAAACCATGCTGGCTCTGCGGGAGCCGTCTTTAGGACCGTGCTTTGGCATTAAGGGAGGAGCTGCAGGAGGCGGTTATGCCCAGGTAGTGCCTATGGAGGATTTGAACCTGCATTTTACAGGAGATTTTCATGCAATTACTTCTGCAAATAACCTACTGGCGGCTCTGCTTGACAACCACATTCAGCAGGGAAATGCACTTCAGATCGATCCCCGGCAGATTCTGTGGAAGCGCTGTATGGATATGAATGATCGTGTCCTGAGAAATATCGTAGTAGGTCTTGGCGCAAAGGCAGACGGAGTAGTGAGAGAGGATCATTTTGTTATTACAGTTGCATCTGAGATTATGGCGATTCTCTGTCTGGCATCCGATATGGAGGATTTAAAGACCCGTCTGGGAAGAATCATTGTTGCATATAATTATGCAGGCGAGCCGGTTACTGCAGAGCAGCTTCATGCAGTAGGCGCTATGGCAGCACTGTTAAAGGATGCGATTAAGCCGAACCTGATTCAGACTCTGGAACATAACGGAGCCCTGGTTCATGGAGGACCCTTTGCAAACATTGCTCATGGCTGTAACAGTGTGCGTGCTACAAAGACAGCCTTAAAGCTGGCTGATGTAGTAGTGACAGAGGCTGGTTTCGGAGCAGATCTGGGCGCGGAAAAGTTTCTTGATATCAAGTGCCGGATGGCAGGCTTAAAGCCGGATGCAGTCGTTCTGGTGGCAACAGTGCGTGCGCTGAAATATAACGGCGGTGTTCCTAAGACAGAGCTGTCTCAGGAAAATCTGGAGGCATTAAAGAAAGGGATTGTGAATCTGGAGAAGCATATTGAGAATATCCAGAAATACGGAGTTCCGGTAGTGGTTACTCTGAATTCCTTTATTACAGATACAGAAGCAGAATATGCGCTGATCCGCGATTTTTGCGAGTCCAGAGGCTGTGAGTTTGCACTGTCCGAGGTATGGGCCAAGGGCGGCGAGGGCGGCGAGGTTCTGGCAGAAAAGGTTCTGGAAACTCTGAGTCATAAGGAAAGCCATTATCATCCTCTGTATCCGGATGAGATGAGCCTGAAGGATAAGGTATTTACCATTGCATCAGAGATTTATGGGGCAGACGGCGTTTCCTATACTCCGGCAGCAGAGCGGGCTCTGGCCAGAATTGAGCAGATGGGCTTTGGTTCTATGCCGGTATGTATGGCAAAAACCCAGTACTCCCTGTCTGATGACCAGAATAAGCTGGGACGACCCACCGGTTTTACGATCAATGTCCGGGATGTCTACGTTTCTGCAGGCGCAGGCTTTGTGGTTGTGCTGACCGGCGCGATTATGACAATGCCGGGTCTTCCAAAAAAACCGGCAGCAGACGGAATTGATGTAAATGAGGACGGAAAAATCACAGGATTATTCTAAAGATGATTCCAAAGAAAGCAGAAGCAATGCCATGGGCAGAAAGGAGCAGGCAGCTTGAAAGAAGCTGTCGGAAAATCAGATGAAAATTCGGGAATGGCTTGGAGAGATTTCCTATACGCTGCAGCAGGGAAGCCTGGATGCAGAGGTGTCTGAGGTAGTATATGATTCAAGAAAGGCCGGACCGGGAGCAGTGTTTATCTGCATGAAGGGAACCAGAAGGGATTCCCATGACTTTATTCCCCAGGTGACAGAGGCTGGAGTCCGGGTGCTTGTAACAGAGCATCCGGTAGAGGTATCTTCCCAGGTGACAGTGATTGTGGTGGGAAATGGAAGGGAAGCCCTGGCCAGACTGTCGGCAGCGCGGTTTGGAAACCCTTCTCGGAAGCTTTTGATGATTGGGGTTACAGGAACCAAGGGAAAGACCACAACCACCCATATGGTAAAAACCATTTTGGAGGCGGCGGGGAAGAAAACGGGGATGATTGGAACCAATGGCGTGATGATTGGAACGGATCATTATCCCACAGTAAACACAACGCCGGAGTCTTATGATCTCCACCGGTATTTTGCACAGATGACAGAGGCCGGATGTGAGTGCTGCGTCATGGAGGTATCCTCCCAGGCAATGAAAATGCACCGGGTGACGGGGATTGTGTTTGACTGTGCAGTCTTTACCAATATTTCTCCAGATCATATCGGACCAGATGAGCACGCAGATTTTGCGGAGTATCTTTTCTATAAAAAGCAGCTGTTTACCCAGAGCCGGAGAGCATTTGTCAATCTGGATGACGAACACTTCCAGGAGATTATAAAGGACATTCCCTGCCCATGGACTGGTTTTGGTCTTATGGAAAATCAGAAGGATTGTCCGCGTGCAGAGGATAGCTCAGAGAAAAACCATACAGGCAGTGATTATCTGGCTGAGCACATTGAGTATGTATCAGAGCCGGATTTTGTAGGAACTGGATTTGACATCCGGGGAGAGCATGAGATCCCGGTACGGGTCAGCATCCCTGGAAAATTCAATGTCTACAATGCGCTGGCAGCTGCAGCAGTTACCCTTTGGTGCGGAGTGCCAAAAGAGCGTCTTCAGCATGCCATGGAGCATTTGAAAATCAATGGACGCATGGAGATTGTACATACTTCCCAGCGGTGCTGCGTGATTGTGGATTATGCACACAATGCAGTCAGCATGGAAAGCCTTCTGTCCACTTTGCGGGACTATCATCCCAGACGTCTGGTGGTTGTGTTTGGCTGCGGCGGAAACCGTTCCAAGGATCGCCGGTATTCTATGGGAGAGATTGGCGGAAGAATGGCAGATCTTTCTATTATTACAGCAGATAATTCCCGGTTTGAGAAGGTAGAGGATATTATTGCAGATATCCGGGGAAGCATTGAGAAAACCGGAGGAAAATTTGTAGAAATTCCGGATCGGAGAGAGGCCATTGCCTACAGCATTACCCATGCAGAGCCAGGGGATATGATTGCTGTGATCGGCAAGGGACATGAGGATTATCAGGAAATCGAAGGTGTCCGTTATCCATTTTTGGATCGGGCTGTGGTTGAGGAGGTTATTGCCGGACTTGAGCAGAAGGATGCCGGACAGGAGAATAAATAAAAAAGAAAAGAGATACCAGATATGGAATGTATGACGGTAAATGATATTGTAAAGGCAACCGGCGGGAGATTGCTGTGTGGGGACGGGGAAATGGAATTAAAGCATATCAGCATTGATTCCCGAACCATGAAGGGGCAGGATCTGTTTGTTCCGATTATTGGAGAAAAGGTAGATGCCCACCGGTTTATTTCCCAGGCGTTTGAGGCAGGGGCGGCAGCTGTTTTGACCAGCGAGCACAACGAGATGGAGGATATGCATCCGTGGATTCGCGTAGAGGACACAAAGAAGGCTCTCCAGGCAGTGGGAAAGTATTACAGAAGCAGACTGAGCCTTCCCCTTGTGGGAATTACCGGAAGCGTAGGAAAAACTACAACCAGGGAAATGGTGGCCGCGGCTCTTTCCGGAAAATACCGGGTATATAAAACGCCGGGAAATTCCAACAGCCAGGTTGGCCTGCCAATTACTCTGTCAGAGATTGCTTCTGCAGATGAAATCGGCGTGATAGAACTGGGAATGAGTATGCCGGGAGAACTGACAGTCATTGCCCGGATTGCACAGGTAGATATGGCGGTGATTACCAATGTGGGAATTACGCATATTGAGCAGCTGGGAAGTCAGGAAAACATTTACCGGGAGAAGCTGACAATTCAGGATGGTCTGAAGGAGGGCGGCGTTCTGTTCCTGAACGGGGATGATCCGTTGCTGAGGGAAACCAGGGCAAAGGAGGGCTGCCGGACGGTATATTACGGAACCGGAGAAAACAGCAGCTACCGGGCAGAAAATATCCGGATTGTCAATGGATATCCGGTATTTACTGCTGTGTGCAAAGACAGACAGATGACAGTGGCGCTGAAGGTGATGGGACGCCATAATGTGCTGAACGCTATGGTGGCGCTGGCTGTGGCGGATGAAAATGGTGTGCCTCTGGACGCGGCTGTCCGGGCTCTGGAGCAGTTTACCGGATTCCAGAACCGCCAGCAGATCTACGAAAAGGACGGGATTACGGTGATTGATGATACTTACAATGCCAGCCCTGTTTCCATGATCGCCGGGCTGGAGGTTCTTCATTCCATGGAAAAATCAGGACGTCGGATTGCAGTTCTGGCAGATATGAAGGAGCTGGGGCCGGAGGCGCCGAAATTCCATCGTCAGATTGGTGAGTGGCTGGCAGAGCATCCGGTGGATCTTTTATTTACGCTGGGAGACCTGGCGGCAGAGATTGCTGAAGGTGCGCAGGAAAACGGCGGCAGAGGCAGCAGAGAGTTTTATCATTTTTCCGGAGAAGACAGAGACGGTCTTTATCAGACTCTTTCTGCTCATCTGAAACCGGGAGACTGCGTTTTGCTGAAGGGATCTAACAGCATGAAGCTGGGGCAGGTTGCTGCAAGGCTTTTGGAAAAACAGGAAAAGTAACAGACAGGTGCAGGTGAGTGTATGGCAGAACAGTATGCCAGTATTATTATAGATATTTCCCATGAAAACGTAGACCGCGTGTTCCAATACCGGATTCCCCCTCAGCTTCTGGGGGAAATTCAGGTGGGAATGCAGGTCTGCGTTCCTTTTGGTTCTGGGAACAGAACCAGAACGGGGTATGTGGTAGATATTTCAGAAAAAGCGGAATATGATGTGACAAAGATGAAGTCCATAGCCGGGATTGTTGCAGGAAGTGTAACCGCAGATTCCAGAATCATCAGTCTGGCCTGGTGGATGAAGGAGCGGTATGGCTCTACTATGAACCAGGCTTTAAAAACAGTGCTTCCTGTAAAGCGAAAGGTAAAAGCCAGAAACCGGCAGGTAGTCCGCTCCATGGTTGATGTACAAATCAAGGAGGCCGAAATTCTTCTTAATGAAGAGCAGCGGCAGATTGCAGAGGATTTCTGCAGCCGCTATGACAGAGGGGACAGAGCTCCTTCCCTGATTTATGGCATTACTGGAAGCGGGAAAACAGAGGTTTACATGGAAATGATTTCCCATGTGCTGAAGCAGGGACGGCAGGTCATTGTTCTGATTCCGGAAATTTCTCTGACCTATCAGACGGTTATGCGGTTTTACCGGCGTTTTGGATCCTGTATCAGTGTCATGCATTCCCGCCTTTCCGCAGGCGAACGGTGGGATCAGTATGAGCGGGCCAGACAGGGGGAAACTCAGGTTATGATAGGAGCCCGATCGGCCTTGTTTACGGATTTTCCTGATCTGGGCCTGATTATTATGGACGAGGAGCATGAGGGGGCTTATAAAAGCGAGTCCACTCCCCGCTACCATGCAAGAGAGGTGGCAGAGAAGCTGGCCGGGATGCGGGATGCCGCCTTTGTTATGGGTTCTGCCACGCCTTCTCTGGAGGCCTATACCCGGGCGAGAGAGGGGATTTATCGGTTGTATACCTTAAAGAACCGGGCAGGAGAGGGAAGTGTGCTGGCAGCTGCAGAGGTAGTGGATTTGAGAAAAGAAATGGAGGCAGGGAACAAATCCATTTTCAGCCGCCGCCTTCAGGAGCTGATAAGAGATCGCCTGGAAAAGAAAGAACAGGTGATGCTGTTTATGAACCGAAGAGGATATTCCTCCTTTGTTTCCTGCCGTTCCTGCGGGGAGGCTGTCAAATGTCCTCACTGTGACGTAACCCTGACTTTGCACAACAAAACCCGTCTTGTCTGTCATTACTGCGGATATACGGTTCCTCTGCCGAAAAAGTGTCCTTCCTGCGGTTCCCCTTATCTGGCAGGCTTTGGAACAGGAACCCAGAAAATTGAGGAGCTGACGAAAGCCATGTTTCCTCAGGCAAGAGTTCTCCGGATGGATCTGGATACCACATCGAAAAAGGGCGGTCATCAGGAAATCCTGTCCGCTTTTGCAAAGGGAGAGGCAGATATTCTCATTGGAACCCAGATGATTGTAAAGGGTCATGATTTTCCCGGAGTGACTCTGGTTGGAATTCTGGCGGCAGATGCTTCCCTTTACGCGCCGGATTACAGGAGCGGAGAGCGGACATTCCAGCTTCTGGTTCAGGCGGCTGGCCGGGCAGGGAGGGGAAAAAAGCCTGGAACAGCAGTGATTCAGACCTACACGCCGGATCATTATGTGGTAAAGGCATCTGCTGTTCAGGATTATCTGGAGTTTTACCGTCAGGAAATGGGATATCGGAAATTGATGAAATATCCGCCTGCCGCTCATATGCTGAGCATTCAGATCGGCGGAAAAGAGGAGGAGCTGACAGCCCATATGACGGAAGCTGTGGCAGAAGCAGTTGGGCGGAGATTCGGGCAGCAGGCGGAGCTTATCGGGCCTGTTTTTGCCCCAGTATATAAAGTTAATGATATTTACAGAAAAATTTTATATATCAAACAGGAAAATTATGATATACTAATAAGAATTCAGAAGTATGTCCAAAATCGGTGGGATGAAACGGAGATCTGCCGCAAGCTGACGATTCAGTACGATTTTTCGTAAGGAGGAAAGGCAGGGAGCTGGCGTTTTGGCCCGGGACAGGAAAGAAAGGAATTGGGAGAAGCAGATGGGAATCAGACAGATCAGAACTATTGGAGATGAAATTTTAACAAAGCAGTGTAAGCCGGTAAAGGAGATGACTCCGCGGATTCAGCAGCTGATTGATGACATGTTTGAGACAATGTATGAGTCAAACGGCGTAGGCCTGGCAGCGCCTCAGGTTGGCGTATTAAAGCAGATTGTGGTAATGGATGTAGATGATGAGAATCAGTATGTTCTGATCAATCCGGAGATTATAGAAACCAGCGGAAGCCAGACCGGTCCTGAAGGATGCTTAAGTGTTCCGGGAAAGAGCGGTATGGTGACACGGCCGGATCATGTGGTGGTGCGCGCTCTTGATGCCAATATGCAGCCGATTGAACTTGTAGGAGATGAGCTGCTTGCCAGATGTATCTGCCATGAGTGCGCTCATCTGAAGGGACAGCTGTATGTGGAGCTGGTAGAGGGAGAACTGATGGATGTAGCTGCGGAGGACGAGGAATAATATGAAAATTGTATTTATGGGAACCCCGGATTTTTCTGTGCCGACTCTGGAGAGTCTGATTGCATCCCGCCATGAGGTTGCAGCTGTAGTGACACAGCCGGATAAGCCGAAGGGAAGGGGCAAGGAGATTCACATGACGCCGGTAAAGGAAACGGCCCTGCGTCATGGAATTCCGGTCTATCAGCCAGCGCGGGCCAGAGAGGCTTCCTTTGTGGAGGAGATGCGGGCGCTGGAGCCAGATGTTATGGTAGTGATTGCTTTTGGGCAGATTCTTTCCAGAGAGCTTCTGGATGTCCCCAGATATGGCTGTGTGAATATTCATGCATCCCTGCTTCCTAAGTATCGGGGTGCAGCGCCGATTCAGTGGGCAGTGATCAACGGAGACCGGGAAACGGGAATTACCACGATGATGATGGATACCGAGATGGATACGGGCGATATGCTGGAGAAGAAGGTGATTGCCCTGGATGAGAGAGAAACAGGCGGAAGTCTGTTTGACCGGCTAAGCCTCTTGGGCGGCGAGCTTATTTTGTCAACTCTGGACAAGCTGGAGGCAGGAACTCTGGTTCCGGAAAAGCAGGATCATGAAAAAGCGACCTATGTAAAGAAGATTTCCAAATCCATGGGCGATATTGACTGGACTATGGACGCAGCGGCGATTGAGCGCCTGATTCGGGGACTGAATCCCTGGCCCAGCGCCTATACCCGCTTAAACGGCCGGATGTTGAAGATCTGGCAGGCTCAGGTGCTTGAGGGCTGCCAGGAAGGGGCAGTTCCGGGACAGATTCTTGAGGCTGCCGGCAGCACTTTGACAGTACAGACCGGAAATGGGATTTTGAAAATTGAGGAGCTTCAGCTGGAAGGCAAAAAGCGGATGGATACAGCAGCCTTTTTGAGAGGATTTCCGGTAGAGGCCGGTGCAAGAATGGAAAGGAGCGAGTAAAACATGCCATTTTACGGCTATGGTTATGGATACCGAATGATGTGGGATCCAACTTATATTTTAATTATCGTTGGAGCCCTGTTGTCCATGTGGGCGTCGGCGCGGGTCAACAGCACTTTCCGCCGTTATGCCCAGGTGCGGAGCATGACTGGAATGACGGGGGCAGAGGCAGCTATGCGTCTGCTTCACTCTCAGGGGATTTATGATGTGACTGTGCGTCAGGTACGGGGGCATCTGACGGATCACTATGATCCGCGGACAAAGACTGTAAACCTGTCTCAGGCAGTGTATTCCCAGACCTCTGTAGCGGCTCTGGGAGTTGCAGCCCACGAGTGCGGCCATGCGATCCAGGATAATGTCGGATATGCGCCTCTTCGTCTTCGGTCCGCATTTGTTCCGGTGGCCAATCTGGGAAGCACCTTATCCTGGCCTTTGATTGTTATTGGCCTGCTGATTGGTATGACCCCCTTTATCCGTCTGGGTATCTGGATGTTTACTCTGGCCCTCTTGTTTCAGGTGATTACCCTTCCTGTGGAGTTTAACGCTTCCTCACGGGCAGTAACGCTTCTTGACCAGCTGGGAATACTCTCCGGTCAGGAGGTTGACGGAACCAGAAAGGTACTGGGAGCGGCGGCCCTGACTTATGTTGCGGCAGTGGCAGTATCTCTGCTCCAGCTGCTGCGCCTTGTTTTGCTGTTTGGAGGACGCAGAGACGATGACTAAGCCTACACAGAGCAGAGAATTGATTCTCGATATTTTAATGGAGATTTTGGAAAAGGGCGGCTACAGCCATGTGGTGCTGCGGCAGGCGCTGGAGAAATATCAGTATCTGGAAAAGCAGGATCGGGCTCTGATTACGAGAATTACAGAAGGAACTATTGAATACAGGATGACCATTGACCAGGTGCTGAATCAATGCTCCAAGGTTCCTGTAGAGAAAATGAAACCGGTAATCCGGACGATTTTGAGAATGTCTGTCTATCAGATTTTCTGGATGGATCGGATTCCGGATCGGGCGGTATGCAGTGAAGCTGTGAATCTGGCTGTGCGCCGCCGGTTTTCGGGGCTGAAGGGCTTTGTAAACGGTGTATTAAGAACCATTATCCGGGAAAAGGACAGTTTTGATTTTTCAGATTTGTCTTTGCGTTATTCTATGCCTTCCTGGCTGATTGACATGTGGCAGAGGGAGTACGATTCAGAGACAGTAGAGTCCATGCTTCGGGCATTTCTGGAGGATCGCCCTACATCTGTCCGGTGCAATCTGGATCGGGCTTCTATGGAGGAAATTTGCAGCTCGCTGAAGGAAGAAGGGGTATTGGCAGAGAAAAGTCCTCTGGCAGATCACGGTCTTCTGATTTCCGGATACGATTATCTGGAGGCGCTGTCAGCATTTCAGAAGGGCTGGATCCAGGTTCAGGATGCCAGTTCTGCTCTGGTAGGACAGGCTGCTTCTCCCTGTGCCGGAGATCGGATTCTGGATGTGTGCGGAGCGCCAGGAGGGAAAAGCCTGGATCTGGCAGATCGTCTGAAGGGAACAGGACTGGTGACAGTCCGTGATCTGACGGAGCAGAAGGTGGCTCTGATTGAGGATAATATTGAACGGAGCGGATTTACCAATATCTGTGCCCAGGTATGGGATGCAAGAGAGTTCGATTCCCGATGGGAAAAGCAGGCAGATATCGTCATTGCGGATCTGCCCTGCTCCGGTCTTGGAATCATCGGAAAAAAACCAGATATTAAATATCAGGCTTCACCGGAACAGATAGAAAGTCTGGCTGCTTTGCAAAGAGAGATTCTCTCTGCGGTCATTCGGTATATAAAACCTGGCGGAAAGCTGATTTACAGTACCTGTACTGTCAGCAGAAAAGAAAATCAGGGGCAGAGGGACTGGATTTTACAGGAATTTCCGGAATTGGAGCCTTTGAGCCTGGAAAAAGAACTGGGCAGCTCTGTGCAGGAGCCTTCACTCAAGGAAGGATATCTTCAGCTGCTTCCGGGAAAGCATCCCTGTGACGGCTTTTTCATTGCAGCTTTCCGAAAAAAGGAAGAGTGACAGGAGCTTGAAAAGAGAGTTTGGGAAAGAGAAGACATTTATGGAAAAAAAGGACATCAAATCGCTGTATTTAGAGGAACTGGAGGAAGAGCTTGGACAGCTGGGAGAAAAATCTTTCCGGGCCAAGCAGATTTATCAGTGGGTTCATCAGAAGCTGGCAGCGGATTTTGAAGATATGAGCAACTTATCGAAGGCGCTCCGGGAAAAGCTGCGTCAGCAGTATACTCTGACAGCATTAAATCCAGTGGAGGTAAAGATTTCCAAGATTGACGGAACAAGAAAATATCTGTTTCGTCTGTCTGACGGAAATGTAATTGAAAGTGTCTGGATGCAGTATCATCACGGCAACTCCGTATGCATTTCATCTCAGGTGGGATGCAGAATGGGCTGCCGTTTCTGCGCGTCAACGTTGGATGGCCTGGAAAGAAATCTTACAGCAGGAGAGATGCTGGATCAGATTTACCGCATTCAGGCTGATACCGGGGAGCGGGTTTCCAATATTGTAATTATGGGATCCGGTGAGCCGATGGATAATTATGATAACGTAGTACGTTTTATCCGTCTGATATCCCATGACCAGGGGCTGAATATCAGTCAGAGAAACATTACCGTATCCACCTGCGGCATTGTGCCGGGAATCCGCAGACTGGCGAAGGAGGGGCTTTCTGTTACGCTGGCCCTGTCTTTGCATGCGCCCAATGATGAAGTAAGAAAAACACTGATGCCCATTGCAAACAAATACAGGATTCAGGAGATTCTGGATGCCTGTCAGGAGTATTTTGAGGAAACCGGAAGAAGGCTTACCTTTGAGTACAGCCTGGTAAGCGGTGTCAACGACAATTTAGAAGAGGCCCGGGCATTGGCTTCTTTGCTAAAGGGTATGCACGGTCATGTCAATCTGATTCCTGTCAACCCCATTCAGGAGAGGGATTACGTTCAGTCTGACCGCCGTGCCATTGAGGCTTTTCAGCACTATCTGGAAAGTCAGAAAATCGCAGTTACGGTGCGCCGGGAAATGGGAAGAGATATTAACGGCGCCTGCGGTCAGCTGCGGAAAAGCTTTATGGATGAAGAAAAAGGAGGCTGAGGACCGATGGATGCTTACGCGCTTACAGATGTGGGACAGGTACGCAGTATGAACCAGGACTCGATATTTTCCTCAACTGAACCCATTGGCTCTCTGCAGAATCTGTTTCTTGTGGCAGACGGCATGGGAGGGCATAAGGCAGGGGATTTTGCTTCCCGCTTTGTGATAGAGAAACTGGTAGAATTTTTCAGCCATGAATACCCGGAGCGGGATGTTCATGGAATTCTGAAAGAGGGAATTCGCACAGTTAACCGGGCGCTGTTTGAAGCGGCCAGTGAAAATCCGGATCTGCTTGGAACCGGAAGCACCCTGGTGGCAGCTACCATCAAGGGAAATGTTCTTTATGTGGCAAATATTGGTGACAGCCGCCTGTATCTTCTGCGGGAGCAGTTAGAGCAGGTGACCAGGGATCACTCTTATGTAGAAGAGCTGGTTGCTCTTGGAAAAATGAAGAGAGGCAGTCACGATTACATAGAAAAGAAAAATATCATCACCCGTGCAGTGGGAACAGGGCGGGAGGTGGATATCGACCTGTTTGCACTGAAATTAAAAAGCAGAGACTATGTACTGATGTGCTCGGATGGGCTGAGCAACATGGTGGATGAATTTGAGATTGAATATATTATCCGCTCTGAGGAGGGGATGCGGCAGAAGGTGGAAAGCCTGGTGGCAGCAGCGAACCGAAACGGCGGCAGAGACAATATTTCCGTTGTTTTGATAGAGCCGCAGATAAGTGAGGTGGGCTTATGATGCTGAGACCCGGAACATTTTTACAGGATCGCTATGAAATACAGGAACAGATTGGTTCTGGAGGAATGTCGGTTGTTTACAGGGCGAAATGCCATAAGCTGAACCGGTTGGTAGCGATTAAAGTTTTAAAAGAAGAATTCTGCAACGACATGAATTTTGTCAGCAAATTCAAAATGGAGGCTCAGGCGGCTGCAGGACTTTCTCACCCCAATATTGTCAGTGTATATGATGTTATTGATGAGGGAAAGCTTCACTATATTGTGATGGAGCTGATTGAAGGCATTACCCTGAAAAGTTACATTGCAAAGAAGGGACAGCTGGAAATCAAAGAAAGCATCGGTATTGCCATTCAGGTTGCCCAGGGTATGGCCGCAGCTCACGAGCAGCATATTATTCACCGGGACATTAAGCCTCAGAATATGATTATCTCCAGAGATGGAAAGGTGAAGGTGGCAGATTTTGGTATTGCAAGAGCTGTGTCTGCACAGACACTGAACTCAGCAGCTATGGGCTCTGTCCATTATATTTCTCCAGAGCAGGCCAGAGGTGGCTTCAGCGATGAGAGAAGCGATATCTATTCTCTGGGAATTACCATGTATGAAATGGTGACCGGGCGGCTTCCCTATGAGGGGGAAAATACTGTAGCTATTGCCCTTGCCCATTTAGAGGATGCTATGGTTCCCCCCAGCGTTTACAATCCCCAGATCCCGCAGGGGCTGGAGCGGATTATTCTGAAGTGTACGGAGAAAAAGCCGGAGCGCAGATATGCAAGTGCTAATGAGGTGATTGCAGACCTGCGCCGGGTGCTGGTTCAGAGTGACAATTCCCATTCCGGAGAGCGGGAAGGCAGACGCGTATCTGCTGTTCACGGAACGGATCTGACTGTGGAAGGAAATACGGTAGAGATCCGCGGAGAGGATCTGAATCGGATTAAAGAATGGAATCGTTCAAAACTGGAACTGGAGCTGACCAGAAATTTGTCAGCAGATTTGAAGGACGAGGCTGCTGCGCGGCGGATTTCTTCCGAACCCAGAAAGCCGGAAGGGTACCGCAGGAAGGACGGATACAGCCAGAATGAGGACGAACTGGTACGGGAACAGCGGCGTCCAAGAAAGAAGGACAGGCATCAGGAGGAAGATGAGCTGAATCCTGGCATTGAGCGGCTTCTGACAGGAGCGGGTATTCTTGTTGCCATTATTATTGTGGCAGTGCTGCTTGTGGTATTTACGAAGCTGGGAGGTGTGTTTCAGTCGGGAACCGGCATTTTTTCCGGAGGGAACCGGACAGAAGCCTCTGTGGAGGCGGGAACGCAGGAAAATGATGCGGCGAGCGGAACCCAGATTCCTATGCCGGATCTGAGAGGAATGGATGAGGATGCAGCAGAGGCCACTTTGGAGCAGAATTTCATCAACATGAAGCGTACTTATGAGAATTTTGATGATGTAGATAAGGGAAAGATTGCCAGACAGACCCCCCTGCCCGGTGAAATGGTTTTAAAGGGAGGAACTGTGCAGGTAGTAGTCAGCAGCGGCTCTTCCAAGCTGAACCTTACCGATCTGGGAATTGGAAAGCTGGACAGCACTACAGCAGAGAAATTTCTTCTCAGTAAAAATATAAAAGTAAAAATTGTAGAAGAGGAAAACGAAACGATTCCGGCTGGAGATATTCTTCGTTATGAGCCAGAACTGGCAGAAGAGGGAGAAACGGTGACGCTTTATGTGAGCAGCGGTCCTCATGTAAATATGGTTCCGGTTCCCTATCTGGTAGGAAAACAGGAGACAGAGGTAATTGCCTTGATTGCAGAAGCAGGACTTCAGCCAGGAGATACCAGCCAGGAAAGCAGTGACACAGTACCCAAGGGGGCGGTTATCAGCCAGGATGTGGAAGCAGGAACTCAGGTAGAGCCTGGCAGTAAGGTGGGGTATGTGGTCAGCAGCGGCCCGGAGATTCGAAAGCAGCGCTATGTGGCATCCATCAGTGAGGTATATGATCTGAGCAATCTGATTGGACCGGGCGCAGGAAGCTCCAGCGTTACAGTTATGATCCGCCTTCGCCAGGGAACAGATGAGGATCCCCTTTATAAAATTCTCACCCAGTCCATGAGTGTCAAGGGAGATGTTCTTCTGCCAATCAACTATACGAGTATTGAGAGTATGGACGGCACAGATCAGGGACAGTTAGAGATTGTGGATGTGAATTCCGGACAGGTGATCAAAACCTATAAGCTTACGTTTTTCCCAATGGATTAAGCAGGATGTAAAAGAATGACAGGAAAGATAATCAAAGGAATTGCAGGATTTTATTATGTCCATGACAGGCAGAGCAGGGTCTATGCCTGTAAGGCAAAAGGAATTTTCCGGAACCGGGGAATCAAGCCGGTTGTGGGAGATGATGTGGAATTTACGGTACTGGATGAAGAGAATGGGGAGGGCAGTATTGAGGGAATACTGCCCAGAAAGAATGTGCTTATTCGCCCCGCATCGGCTAACGTAGATCAGGCGCTGGTGGTATTTGCAGTGACTCAGCCGGAGCCGAATTTCAATCTTCTGGATCGATTTCTGATTATGATGGAAGCGCAGGAGATTCCCGTTACGATCTGTTTTAACAAAATAGATCTGGATGAGGACGGGAAACAGGAGGAATTTCGAAGAATCTATGAAAGGGCCGGATATCAGGTGCTTTTGGCCAGCACCTGCAGTCAGACGGGGATGGATGAGATCCGCCGGTTTCTTCAGGGAAAGACAACGATTCTGGCAGGGCCCTCCGGCGTAGGAAAGTCTTCTCTGACCAACCTTCTCCAGCCTGAGGCAGCGATGGAGACAGGAAGCATCAGTCAGAAAATCCAGCGAGGAAAGCACACGACCCGCCATGCAGAGCTGTTTTGCGTGGAGGGAGATACGTATCTGATGGACACTCCAGGGTTTAGTTCTATGTATCTGGAGGAGATTGAACCGGAAAAGCTGAAATATTATTTTCCGGAATTTGAGGCATTGGAACCGGAATGCCGATTCCAGGCAGACTGTGTTCATGTAGGAGAGCCGGTCTGTGGAGTAAAGGCTGCTCTGGAGCGGGGCGAGATTGCCCGGAGCCGGTATGATAATTATGTTTTGCTTTATCAGGAATTGAAAAACCGAAAAAAATATGAAAAACACAAAAAGGAGTAGGAAGATGGAATATATTTTGGCGCCGTCCATTCTGGCGGCTGATTTTGGAAATCTGAGACAGGATGTGGAGACAGTGGCAGAGGCAGGCGCTCAGTACATTCACATTGATGTGATGGACGGGATGTTTGTTCCCAGTATCTCCTTTGGAATGCCGGTAATCAAGAGCATCCGCTCCTGTACAGACAAGGTATTTGACGTTCACATGATGGTGGAAGAGCCAGGAAGATATGCAGAGGATATGAAAAAGGCAGGCGCAGATCTTTTGTGTGTTCATCAGGAGGCCTGCAGACATCTGGACAGAACCATTCATCAGATTCATGATCTGGGTATGAAGGTTGGTGTAGCTCTGAATCCGGCGACTCCTGTGGAAACACTGGAATGGATCCTGGAGGAAGTAGATATGGTTTTAATCATGTCTGTAAATCCGGGCTTTGGCGGGCAGAAATTTATTCCCTATGCTCTGGAAAAGGTGAAACGCCTTCGCGCTATGCTGGATGAGAAGGGACTGAAAACAGACATTCAGGTAGATGGAGGCATCGGGCTTGGCAATGTACGTCAGGTTCTGGAGGCAGGTGCCAATATTATCGTTGCCGGTTCTGCTGTTTATCAGGGAGATGCGGCAGTCAATACAGCGGCCTTCTGCGAGATTTTTAAGGAGATGAAAAAGTGAAATCATGTCTGATTCTGACGGGCGGGAAGCTGAATCTGGCTTTCGCCCGTTCTTTTTTGGAAAAAGAGCATTTTGACAAAGTGATTGCCGTAGACGGAGGGCTTGAATCAGCAGAGGCTCTAGGAATTACACCGGATTATATTGTGGGAGATTTTGATACCGTTTCCGGAGAGGTGGTGGAGCGGTTTAGAAACCTGCCGTTTATTGTGTGGGAACAGCATAAGCCGGAAAAGAATGAGACAGATACAGAGCTGGCCCGCAGCCGGGCTCTGACTCTGGGCTGTGAAAAGCTGGTGTTTTTAGGCGCCACAGGCGGACGGCTTGATCATATGCTGGGGAATCTTCATGCCCTGTATGCCTGCCTGGAGAAGGGGATTGATGCCAGTCTGGTGGATACACAAAACAGGATTTATCTTCTGGATCAGGGCAAGACCTTTTATCGGAAAACTCTGTGGGGAAAGTATGTCTCCTTTCTGCCGTATACGGAGGAAGTAACAGGGATTACCCTGACTGGATTTCGTTATCCTCTTCAGGATAAAACCATCCGGAGGGGGAAGGAGGTAGGACTTTGCATCAGCAATGAGCTGGCAGAGGACAGGGCCGTTCTGGAATTTCGGGAGGGAATTTTGATCTGCGTGGAGTCATCCGACTGAGATTTCAGGGTGGGAAAACAAACTGGACTGGTTAAAAAGTGAAAAACTGGATATTTGTGTCATTCCACATATGTGCTATCATAGGCCCATCGACAGGAAAACAAAAGGAGTGACGGAGTATGAAGAATATGACAGACAATAAGGTATACAGGATCGTATTGACAGCTTTGATGGCAGCCCTCTGCTATGTGGCATTTACGTTTCTGAAAATTCCGATTCCAACCTTTGGAGGCGACTATGTGGCGCTTCATATTGGCAACGCTTTCTGTGTTCTGGCAGCCCTGCTTCTGGGCGGCGTGTACGGCGGTCTGGCCGGTTCCCTGGGCATGACCATTGCAGACCTGCTGGATCCGGTTTATATTACCAGTGCGCCGAAAACCTTTCTTCTGAAGCTTTGCATTGGCCTGATTGCCGGATGGATTGCTCACAGGATTGCTCATATTACAGAAGAGCATGACAGACGTTACATTTTCAAATGGTCTCTGATTGCCTCGATTGTGTCCCTGGGCTTTAATGTGATTATGGATCCGATTGTAGGATATTTTTACAAAAATTATATTTTAGGAATTCAGTCTGACGCAGCGAAAATTATGGCGACCTGGGCTGCCGGTGTCACCCTTATTAATGCAGTTGCAGGAACCATTGTGGTGGTGGTGGTCTACATGGCAGTTCGCCCGGTTCTGAAAAAAGCAGGGCTGTTTCTGAAAATAGAATAGAAAGCGTTGTTGGAAAAGTCTTCTGGTCTGATTTTGCCGCATTTTTCTGTCTGAAATTTCGTATGGCAGAACTGGTGGCTGAAATTAGGCAAGGGGGCTTTTTTTTCTTGGAAAAGTGTAGTATGATAAGAAGGAATATATGGAAACCACAGGAAAAGCTCGGTTTTCATAAGTGAATACAGGAGGAAACCATGTTAGATTTAAAGTTTGTCCGTGAGAATCCGGACGTTGTGAAGAAGAATATTGAGAATAAATTTCAGTTCGATAAGCTGCCCCTGGTAGATGAGGTGATTGAGCTGGATGCGAAAAACCGCACGGCAAAGGCAGAAGGCGATGAGATTCGCGCACAGAGAAACAAGCTGTCTAAGCAGATTGGACAGCTGATGGGACAGGGCAAAAAAGAAGAGGCAGAGGCAGTAAAGGCGCAGGTTGCTGCCAATGCAAGCCGCCTGGCTGAACTGGAAGCTCTGGAAAGCCAGTATAATGAGCGGATCTTAAAGATTATGATGACCATTCCCAATATCATCGATCCCAGTGTACCCATTGGAAAAGATGACAGCGAGAACGTAGAGATCGAAAAGTTCGGCGAGCCGCTGGTTCCTGATTTTGAGATTCCTTATCACACCGATATTATGAAAACCTTTGACGGCATTGATCTGGATGCTGCAGGAAAGGTAGCCGGAAATGGCTTCTATTATCTCATGGGCGATATTGCAAGACTGCATTCCTCCGTAATCTCCTATGCCCGTGACTTTATGATTAACCGGGGCTTTACCTACTGTGTTCCGCCTTTTATGATTCGCAGCAATGTGGTAACCGGTGTTATGTCCTTTGCAGAGATGGATGCGATGATGTACAAAATCGAGGGAGAGGATCTGTATCTGATCGGAACCAGTGAGCACTCCATGATTGGTAAGTTTATTGATACCATTACTCCGGAGGAGCAGCTTCCCAAAACTCTGACCAGCTATTCTCCCTGCTTCCGTAAGGAAAAGGGCGCTCACGGTATTGAGGAGCGAGGCGTTTACCGAATCCATCAGTTTGAGAAGCAGGAAATGATCGTGGTATGCCGTCCGGAGGAATCTCCCATGTGGTATGATAAGCTGTGGCAGAATACAGTTGATCTGTTCCGTTCTTTGGATATTCCGGTTCGTACTCTGGAATGCTGCTCCGGCGATCTGGCAGATCTGAAGGTGAAATCCTGTGACGTTGAGGCATGGTCTCCCCGTCAGAAAAAGTACTTTGAGGTTGGTTCCTGCTCCAATCTGGGAGATGCACAGGCCCGCCGCTTAAAGATTCGTGTAGAGGATAAGGACAAAAACAAATATTTTGCCCATACTCTGAATAACACCGTTGTGGCTCCGCCTCGTATGCTGATTGCCTTCCTGGAGAATAACCTTCAGGCAGACGGCTCCGTAAAGATTCCGAAGGTGCTGCAGCCATATATGGGCGGCATGGAGGTTATGGTGCCAAAGCATAAATAAAATTAAAAGCTTCTAAAAAGGAGTACTGCTCAATCGTTCATGGATTGAGCGGTACTCCTTTACCAATTCGTAACAGTCCAGTCAGGAATTTACTTCCGGAAGCTCTAACTTCGGGGCTGCCATCAGAGAATAGTTGGTGTGGTAAATGACAAATCCAGGAGCGCCTCCGGCCGCCTTTTTCACATGTTTTCGCTGGATATAATCAATTTCTACCTTTTCATTGGAGCGTCCCTTAGAATACCAGGCAGCCAGGGAACCGGCTTCTTCAAATACCCGGTCCGGAAGCTCCTTTCCTTCCGTGCGGACAACAACATGGGAGCCGGGAATTCCTTTGGCGTGGAACCACCAGTCATTGCCGTTGGCAATTTTAAATGTGACTTCCTCATTTTGGTAGTTGTTTTTTCCAACATAGATATCAAATCCGTCAGTAGAGCGGTAGTGATAGGGGCGGCTGGTGATTTTTGGTTTTTTGGAACCAAAAGGACGTTTTTTTATAAATCCGAATTCCATCAATTCTTCTTTGATCTGAACCAGATCTTCTTCACGAACAGCAATATCCAGAGCGGCGCTGATGGATTCCAGATGATCGATTTCCTGTTTTGTTTCTGCAGTCAGAGTTTCCAGAGCTTCGCAGGTACGCTTCAGCTTGTTATACCGGGCGTAATATTTCTGGGAATTTTCCTGGGCGGACAGCTGCGGATCCAGAGGAATTTTTACTTCTTTCCCGCTGTAGTAGTCCAGACACAAAAGCTCCTTTTCTCCGCCGGAAAGCTCGTAGCCGTAGGCATTTAACAGTTCTCCATATACCCGGTACCGATCCCGCTTTTCTGTGTCCTTCAGCTGCTTTAGCTGCAGATCGTACTTTTTATAATTTCGTTCCAGGGCTGTCTGAACAATCCGGCGCAGATCCACAGATTTTTGGCGAATTCTTGTAATAACGTTTTTTTCTGCATAGTAGGTTTCCAGAAGACTGCTGATAGAGGAAGAGGGCCTTGATTCATATCCAGCTCCCTCGAAACAGGTTAAGGGTACAGATGCAAACTCTGCCGGAGCGCCGTTTTCATAAATAATATTCGGAAAAAACCGTCCTTCCTTCACATCCTCCATCATAAGGGAGAACATGCGGTACAGGTGAGTCAGCTCGTTTTCTGACAGCTCACTGGCTGGTTTTTCGCTTTCTAAAGAGGCCAGGTGGCAAAGCTCTGTGCCAATCAGGGGACTGATGCCGGTCAGCTTCTGATAAAGGGCCTTCTGAACCGGCATAGGAACGGAACGCAAAAGCGTCTGGAATTCCTCCTCGGTAACGGTCAGAGGATCTGCCTTATCTACCGTGTGGGGGATAAAATACATCCGCCCTGGAAGGACCTCACGGACAGAGCTGACCTGGGCGGAGATGTGCTTGATACTGTCTAAAATTGTGCCGTCTTCCTTACAGAAAATAATATTGCTGTGCTTGCCCATAAGCTCGACAATCAGCCGCTTTTTCTGCAGATCTCCCAGTTCGTCCAGGTGTTCAATTTCAAATTCCAGAATTCGTTCCAGACCCGGCTGGCTGACCTTGACAATCCTTCCGGTGCCGATGTGCTTGCGCAGGAGCATACAGAAATTGGGGGCAGTCAGGGGGCTGGGCTTATTGGTATCTGTAAAATAAATGAGGGGCAGACTGGCGCTGGCTGAGATAGACAGACGGTAAGTCTCCCGGTTGTTTTTTATGGTAAATAACAGCTCGTCCTTTTCCGGCTGGGCAATTTTATTGATTTTTCCGCCCTCCAGCCGTGATTTTATATCATGAGCCAGGTTTGCGATTACAATTCCATCAAATGCCATATAATAACTCCTTTTTTCAAGTCTCTCCGATGATACAAAACGGTTCAGCCATGCGAAGATTGAGCCAGGAAAACACATTGAAAACCTGTTTTCATAAGCGCTTTCCTGCCTGAAGCTTCATCGAGCAGACGTCAGGCGCTCCTGTCCGCTGTAAGGGAAAGAAGCTGCATGGCTCAACTGATACGATTATACAGGATTAGGAGCGGATTTTCAAGTTGACTTGTTTTTCTATTTGACTTATAATAATACCAACTATGGCAAAGGAGCGGAATGTCAGATGATAAAGAGTATGACAGGGTTTGGTCGATGCGAGATCGTCACCACCGAATATAAAATTACTGTGGAGATGAAAGCCGTAAACCACCGGTATCTTGATTTAAGTATCAGAATGCCTAAAAAATTCAACTATTTTGAGGCGGCCATTCGAAACCTGCTGAAAACCTATATTCAGAGGGGCAAGGTAGATGTCTTTATCAATTATGAGGATTATACAGAGGAGAAGCTTTGCCTGAAATATAACGGAGCCCTTGCGGCGGAATATGTCAGGTACTGCCGGCAGTTGAGCGAGCAGTTTGGAATACCGGATGATTTGACAGCCACCAGGCTGGCAAGGATGCCGGAGGTTCTGACTATGGAGGAGGAGCCGGAGGACGAGGATCAGATGTGGAAGATTCTGTCCCAGGCTATGGAAGAAGCAGCAAAGCAGTTTGTGGAATCGAGAAAGCAGGAGGGAGAAAGACTGAAGGAGGATCTGCTGGGCAAGCTGGATTATATGGCTGAGCTGGTAGATTTTATCGTAGAGCGGGCTCCCTCGATTGTAGCAGAGTACCGTCAGCGTCTGGAGGATCGGGTTCAGGAATTTTTAAAGAACGCCTCTATTGACGAGAACAGAATTGCGGCAGAGGTAACAATATTTGCAGATAAAATCTGTGTAGACGAGGAGATGGTTCGTCTGCGCAGTCATATTGACGCCACCAGGAAAGAGCTGGAGCAGGGAGGCAGCGTGGGAAGAAAGCTGGATTTCATTGCTCAGGAGATGAACCGTGAGGCCAATACAACTCTTTCCAAGTCCACTAACCTGGAGATTTCTGACCGGGCGATTGCGCTGAAGACGGAGATTGAAAAGGTAAGAGAACAGATTCAGAATATTGAATAAGGCAGTGGTACTGCCGGACAGGAGTGGAGATACCATGAGTAAAAAAGGAATTTTGGCAGTGGTTTCCGGCTTTTCCGGAGCGGGAAAGGGTACGCTGATGAAGGCTCTTCTAAAGCAGTATCAGGAACAGTACGCTCTTTCTATTTCAGCCACTACAAGGAAGCCCCGGGAAGGGGAGGAGCACGGCAGAGAGTACTTTTTTCTGACTGTGGAGGAATTTCAGAACATGATTGCAGAGGATTCTCTGATTGAGCATGCCTGTTATGTAGGCAATTATTACGGCACCCCCAGATCCTATGTGGAGGAGCAGATGGCTGCAGGCCGTGATGTGATTCTGGAAATCGAGATCCAGGGAGCGCTGGAGGTGAAAAAGAAATTCCCGGACACACTGCTTTTATTTGTAACGCCGCCTTCAGCAACAGTTCTGGAGGAACGTCTGCGGGGCCGGGGAACGGAAACCGAAGAGGTGATTCAGGATCGTTTGAAGCGAGCTTCAGAGGAGGCCATGTATATGGAACAGTATGATTATATTCTGGTCAATGACACTCTGGAAACCTGTGTGGAGCAGATGCATCAGCTGATTCAGTCTCAGCATGAGAAGGTCAGCGAGAACCTGGAATTTATTGAAAAGATGAAAACAGAGCTGAAACAGCTTTGAGAATAAAATTAACCCTGAAAGGAGATTCATATGTTACGTCCATCCTATACGGATTTAATTAATGTAGTAAACAGCGAGGTAGAACCGGGAGAGCAGCCGGTAGTACAGAGCCGGTATTCTATCGTTCTGGCAACTGCTAAGAGAGCAAGACAGATTATTGCCGGTGAGGATCCCATGGTTCCGGCAGGCCCGGGCAAAAAGCCGCTTTCTGTTGCAGTTCAGGAGCTTTATATGGGCAAGGTGAAAATTGTAGGCGATGACGGCGAAGAGGATGAGGAGGAAAACAAAAACGCTGCTGAGGCGGCAGAGCTTTCTTCTGAAACCGCAGAAGCAGAGGAAAACGCATAGGAGCATATATTACAGCAAGAAGAGAACAGAGCCGGCAGTGAACGGCTCTTTTCCATAACAGCGGGAGATTTCTATGAAAATATTGTGTGTGTCACTGGGATGTGACAAGAATCTGGTAGATACAGAGATGATGCTGGGGCTTTTGAACCGGGACGGATATACCTTTACAGATGATGAGCAGGAAGCAGATATTATTGTGATCAATACCTGCTGCTTCATTAATGATGCAAAGGAAGAGAGTGTCAATACCATTCTGGAGATGGCGGAGCTGAAAAAGACAGGAACCTGTAAGGCTTTGATTGTGACCGGCTGTATGGCTCAGCGGTATCAGCAGGAGATTCTGGAGGAGATTCCGGAGGTAGATGGGATTTTAGGAACCTCCACCTATGATGAGATCTCCAATGTTTTAAAGCGGGTGCTGGGAGGAGAGGAAAGAGTTTCCTGCTTCCATGATCTGAATTGTCTTCCTCAGACAGAGACAGGGCGAATGATTACGACAGGAGGCCATTTTGCATTCCTGAAGATTGCGGAGGGCTGTGATAAGCATTGTACCTACTGTATTATTCCCAGTCTGCGGGGCAGCTACCGGAGTGTACCCATGGAAAGACTGGTAAAGGAAGCAGAGCAGCTGGCAGAGCAGGGGGTTCGGGAGCTGATTTTAGTTGCCCAGGAAACAACCCTTTACGGAGTGGATCTTTACGGGAAAAAGATGCTTCCGGAGCTGCTGCACCGTCTGGCCCAGATCCCGGGCATTTACTGGATCCGGATTCAGTACTGCTATCCGGAGGAGATTACGGACGAGCTGATTGAGGCAATCCGGTCAGAAGAAAAGGTTTGCCATTATCTGGATATTCCGATTCAGCATGCCAGTGATCGGATTTTAAAGCGGATGGGGCGCAGAACCAGCCAGGCACAGCTTCGCGAGATGATTGGACGGCTACGCAGGGAAATTCCAGACATTGCGCTGCGTACAACCATGATTGCCGGTTTCCCGGGCGAGACCGAGGAGGATCACCAGGAGGTGCTGGCTTTTGTGGATGAGATGGAATTTGAACGGCTGGGCGTATTTGCCTACTCGGCAGAGGAAGACACTCCGGCAGCCGGATTTGCGGATCAGATTCCGGAGGAGATAAAGGAAGAACGCCGGGATGAGATTATGGAGCTGCAGCAGGAGATTGCCTTTGAAAAATCAGAGTCCATGGTGGGACGTGTTCTGGATGTGATGATTGAAGGCAAGGTAGCTGATGAGGCAGCCTATGTGGGACGTACTTATATGGATGCGCCCAATGTGGACGGATATATTTTTGTAAACAGCGGTGAACTCTTTATGTCAGGAGATTTTGTCCGGGTAAAAGTAACCGGTGCTTCTGAATACGACCTGATTGGGGAGGTGTACGATGAATTTACCAAATAAGCTGACGGTTCTCCGTGTAATTCTGATTCCGTTTTTTGTAGTAAGCATGATGATAGAAAACGGAGCAAACCAGACCTTTCGCTATGTGGCTGCAGCGATTTTTATTATTGCCAGCCTGACAGACATGCTGGACGGCAAGATTGCCCGCAAATATAATCTGGTAACAAACTTTGGAAAATTTATGGATCCTCTGGCAGACAAGCTTTTAGTCTGTTCTGCACTGATCTGCCTGATTCAGCTGGGACAGCTTCCGGCCTGGATGGTGATTATCATTGTAAGCCGCGAGTTTATTATCAGTGGTTTCCGTCTGGTAGCGGCAGAGCAGGGGATTGTGATTGCAGCCAGTTACTGGGGCAAATTTAAAACCACTTTCCAGATGATTGCGGTTGTTTTAATGATTCTGAATTTCGAGGCCCTGTCTGCGGTTACTCTGATTTGTACCTGGGCAGCCCTCATTCTCACCATTATTTCACTGGTGGATTATATTGCAAAAAATCACAAAGTTCTTACAGAAGGGAAGATGTAACATGGTCGTAGAGCTGGTATCCGTAGGCACAGAGCTGCTTCTGGGAAACATTGTCAATACCAATACACAATATCTGGCGGAGCAGTGCGCCCTTCTGGGGCTTTCCCTGTACCATCAGTCTGTAGTGGGAGATAACCATGACCGTCTGGCTGAGGTTGTAAAGACAGCTCTTGGCAGATCCGATGTGGTGATTCTGACCGGGGGACTGGGCCCCACAGAGGATGATCTGACAAAGGAAGTCTGCGCAGAGGTTATGGGATATAAACTGGTGGAGGATCCTCATACAAGAGAGCATCTGGAGCAGTTTTTCAAGAACAATATCTATAAAGAAATTCCGGACAACAACTGGAAGCAGGCCATGGTGCCGGAGGGAGCTTTGATTCTGGATAATCACAATGGCATGGCGCCGGGATTGATTCTGGAAAAAGACGGGAAGACAGCTATCCTCCTTCCGGGACCGCCGGCAGAGCTGTATCCTATGTTTAAGGAGCAGGTATATCCCTATCTGCAGAAACAGCAGCCGGAGATGATTCGTTCCGCGGTGGTTAAGATTTGCGGTATGGGTGAGAGTCAGGTGGAGGATAAGCTTCTGGATCTCATCAGCAGTCAGACCAATCCCACCATTGCTACCTATGCGAAAACAGGCGAGGTTTCTGTGCGTGTGACTGCTCGTGCAAAGACAGAAGAAGAGGCAAAGACACTGGTAAAGCCTGTGGTGAAGGAAATCAAGAACCGGCTGGGAGACTGTGTTTATTCTGTAAAGGAAAGAGAAACTCTGGAGGAGGCAGTGGTAAAGCTTCTGCATAAATATGAGCTGACTGTCACAACTGCAGAGTCCTGCACCGGCGGACTTCTTGCGGGACGTCTGGTGAATGTGCCGGGAGCCTCAGAGGTATTCCGGGAGGGATTTATTACCTACTCAAACAAGTCAAAACGAAAATATCTGGAGGTCAGCAAAAGTACTTTGAAAAAGTATGGGGCTGTAAGTCCCCAGACAGCCAGGGAAATGGCAACCGGCGGCGTATTTGCCACAGACAGCGATGCCTGCGTGGCAGTGACGGGAATTGCCGGACCGGATGGAGGCACAGAGGATAAGCCGGTAGGCCTTGTCTATATTGCTGCCTATATGAAGGATAAGGTGAAGGTAGAAGAATACCGGTTTAAAGGAAACCGGGCGAAAATCAGAGAGCAGGCAGTGGTGAAGGCGCTGGATCTTCTCCGCCGCTCGATTCTGGAGAATTACCGATAAAACGGGAGGAACAGGGTATTATGGCATATACATGGAAAAAACAGGCATCTTCGGCCTATGGTCTTTCTCTGACACAGCTGGTGCTGAATGCAGTTATGTTTGCAGAGGAGCTTCCGGAGCAGTATGAGGACTGGATGGATTATCAGAAGCAGACGGACAGGCGGGTGATTCTGCTCATAAAAGAGTTTCTGGACGGACAGGATATTTTGGACGAGGTAAAGGCTCTGCGCCGTCAGGCGGAAAAGGAAATGAATACAGTAATCTCCTATACAGATGCTTTTCTGGTGTATGAATATGCATTAAACCGGCTGGAACGCCGCTTTTGCCCGGATATGCCGGATGTCACCGTAAAAGAGCAGGAGTTGGTTTCGCAGCTGACTGCCTATATTTTTGGCGGAGAGGACAGCAATGCTGTCAATATGCGGATTCAGGAGGTGGTATCACAGCTTCCTGTGCGTTTCACACGGCAGAAATATTACAGCATGGTCAAGGATTCCCTTCAGGCTTACGCAGGCGCGTACAGGGATACCCTGGATCATATGATGTATATGCTTTCCACTGGCAGTATGACGGAAAGGGATTGTGAGGACGACAGTTTTCAGTTCCTGAATCAGCTGCTGAAGAATTTGCAGGAGATTTCTTTTAAAACCATGGATGCCGACACCTATCACATGGCGTGCGGCAAAACACAGGAAGCAGGCGTCATGCTGCGCGCTTTGGCAGATTACTGTCAGAGTGAAGCGGAAATTTTGAACAGCCTTTATGTGCTTTGCCTGACTCGAGAGGATGCCATGCGCAACGTAGGAGAGGAGAAGCAGGCGTTCCGGATCCTGGCAGAATTCTGCAGAATCTGTGAAGGCCGGGAACAGAGGGAACCTGAGGAATGGGAGGATCAGCTTTCCGGTCTGGAGGAAATGCTGGAGTCGGTAGAAGGACTTCAGGAAGAATATTATGACCGCTATCTCCGGCTGGAGCAGCCGCCTTTTTCTGAGACAGATGAAAGCGATGAGGCAAAACGAAGCAGATGGGTCGATATGCTTTTGGCAGGAAGTACTTTTGTTATGCCAGAGAAGCAGGCAGATCAGAGTATTGTAAAGGAAGAGGATATCGAGGAGGCCATGAAGGCATACATAGCTGTTATGGATCCGGTTTTGACCTCTGTTCAGAAGCCGGTAGCCCGGGCGATTATGGCAACCAGCCTTTCCATCCTTCCTGTATTTTTCAACTCTGCGGAGGAAATTCACAATTATATTGAAAACAGCCTTGGCAGCTGTACAGATCCTTTTGAAAAGGCAACCTGTATGGAACTGCTTCAGCAAATTATGGAGAATTAATCTATGCGCTGGTATAGCCATCTGTATGTTGGTGAGAAAGCCGGAAAAAGGCGGTTTTCCATTATCCAGGGAATCCGGGAGGGAAAACTGCAGCCGGAGGTTTATGTGATTACACCGCCGCAGAACGGGAATAATATTCTTGATATTTATCCTGCTCCCATGCTTCTTCTCCCGCCCTACCGGGACGAGGATATGGAGATTCTGGGAATTGCAGTTACTTACTGGGAAGCCCTGGAGGTAGTGCGGCAGATGGTTGAGGACATGTACCGCTGCTGTGGGGAAAGGCTGAATCTGCAGGAATTCCTGCATTGCAGTGCGGACGGAGACGAAAATAGAAACAGTTGGGAATGATTGCATGTTAGGGATTTTTTTAGGAATCTTAAAATGGCTGGGGATTTTGCTCCTGGTGCTCCTGGGACTGGTTCTGACTGTCCTTCTGGCAGTTCTCTTCGTTCCTGTCCGCTACGAAGCAGAGGGAAGCTTCAGAGGAGAGCTGCTGGCAAAGGGACAGATCAGCTGGCTGTGGCGTTTATTTTCTATCCAGGCAGTTTATGATGGAGATACAGAGGTGTCTCTGCGGATTTTCGGAGTAAAGCCGGGCAGAAAAAAAGAGACAGCAGAGAGAACGGAAAAAACGGAGACTCCAGATCCTGTGGTGACAGGAAGCGGGAAGCGCCCGGAGGAAGAAGTGCCGGTATACGAAAGTCGCCCCAAGGCAGAGGCACCGGCGAGTGAGAAACACCAAGGGACAGAGGAAGGGATAAAGGAGAAAGTACCGGCGGCAGGAACAAAAAATGCGAAGAACGGACAGAAGAAAAAACGCGTCCGTCAGAGTCTGTTTCAAAAAATAAAAGTTACATTTCAGAGGAACTGTGGTAAACTGAAGACAGCAGAAGAGAGATGGCAGAAGCTTATGGAGTTTCTGGAAAAAGAAGAAAATAAAAATACCTTCCGTCTTCTGAAAAGACAGGTGATCCGCTTTTTTAAGCACGTTCTTCCAGGAAAGGTTTCCGGAACCGTTCGGTTTGGATTTGAGGATCCCTATACTACAGGAAGAATTCTGACTTATATCAGTCCATTTTACGGATGGTACGGGAGAACGATTCAGGTGATTCCTGTATTTGACGAACAGGTTCTGGACGGAGAGCTTTCTCTGAAAGGCCGTATTCGGATTGCCACCCTGCTTTTTATTGGATTTCAGGTGTGGCGGGACAAAAATTTCAGAACACTGCTGAAGCGATGGCAGGCAGCATATTAAGGAGGCAGTACTATGGCAGACAATCATTTTGCGTCAACGGTAGAATCCCTGTTTCGGGGAATGGATCAGTTTGTTACAACGAAAACCGTAGTGGGAGAGGCGGTAAAGATTGATGATGCAATTATTCTTCCGCTGGTAGATGTAACCTGCGGTATGGCAGCGGGTTCTTTTGCAGACAATGCCAAGCAGAACGGCGGCGGCGGTATGAGCGCCAAAATGAGCCCCAGCGCTGTGCTTGTGATTCAGAACGGCGTTACCAGACTGGTTAATATTAAGCAGCAGGACGCAGTGACAAAGGTACTGGATATGGTTCCTGATCTTGTGAATAAGTTTACGGGAAAGAAAAGAGAAGAGATTTCTCCGGAAGTAATGGAAGCGGCAGAGGAAATGGCAGCCGGCGACGGAGAAAAATAATCCTTTCCAAAAAGGAAGATTTTTGGAAAGGTGCAGAAGAGCACATACAGAGAAGAAGCGCATCTATCTGGGACAGCGGCATAGAATGAAATATAGCTGGTTTTGAGGAGTGAGCCTGTGAAACGAGTATTCGGACTTATGCTGTTTTGTTTCGGAATGGGGATGACGCTTCTTTTATTTATTCCTGAGACCCTGACTACTCTGATTTTTATTATCGGATGCCTGGCTCTGGGATATCATCTGTTTTGCTGTTAGCATAAAAAACCCATAAACGCAAAGAAACGCGTCGAAAAGACGCGTTTTCTGCAATGTTCATTATTATGCTCTCTCAACTAAGCCGGAACGTAAGCAAGAAGTACATACATACATCTTTTTAGCGCCGCCGTTAACCTTAACCTTAACAGATTTAACGTTTGCTTTCCAGATCGCATTGGATCTTCTATGAGAGTGGCTCACATTATTACCGAAGTGAGCAGCCTTTTCACAGATTGCACATTTAGCCATGATTGCACCTCCTTAACCGGTACTTGATTTCCCAGCGGGAAACCACAACAAATGTATGATACCAGATACTTATGGATTTTGCAAGCAGAATTTGTGAATTTCTTAAAAATAAACCTATTGAGATGGAAAAAGGCAGGAAGGAGCCGTGCTGATGGAAAGTCAGAATAGACACAGGTGCAGTCATGTGATATACTAAAGACGGTTCGCAGAAAATTTATTATTATTTTCCTATGGATTTTGGAAATGTTTTCATGAATAAAAATGGAGGGGTTCATATGAAAGGACGCATCAACAATAAGCTTGGTGAAATCCAGATCAGTTCTGATGTGATTGCCATGTATGCAGGTATGACGGCAGTAGAATGCTTTGGTATCGTAGGTATGGCGGCAGTCAGCATGAAGGATGGTCTGGTGAAGCTGCTGAAAAGAGAGAGTCTCGCCCATGGAATCAATGTAGAGGTAGAGGATAACCGGCTTACGATAGATTTTCATGTTATTGTGGCCTATGGCGTCAGTATCTGTGCTGTTTCAGACAACCTGATGGCTACTGTAAAATACAAAGTTGAAGAATTCACCGGCATGAGCGTTGAGAAGATCAATGTTTTTGTAGAAGGTGTACGAGTGATTGATTAAGGAGGACCTACCGGTGAGTTTACAGGTGATTGATGCCGGATTGATGCAGCGGGCATTTCTGGCAGGAGCCAAGGGATTAGAGGCAAAAAAAGAGTGGATTAATGAACTGAACGTATTTCCTGTTCCGGACGGAGATACAGGAACCAATATGACAATGACCATTATGGCGGCAGCCAAGGAGGTTGCTTCCATGGAGGAACCGACCATTGACGGTCTGGCAAAGGCGATTTCTTCCGGTTCTCTGCGTGGAGCGAGAGGAAACTCAGGTGTAATTCTTTCCCAGCTTTTCCGCGGATTTGCCAAGGAGATCAAGGGTCATGAGACCATTGATGTGGATGTTTTGGCTGCTTCATTTAACCGGGCTGCAGAGACAGCTTACAAGGCAGTGATGAAGCCTAAGGAGGGCACAATTCTGACAGTTGCCAGAGGAATGGCGGACAAGGCTCTTGAGGTGGCAGAGCAGACCGAGGATATTCTGGTGTTTGCAGAAAAGGTGATTGAGCATGGAGATTACGTGCTCAGCCAGACCCCGGAGATGCTTCCGGTGCTGAAGCAGGCAGGTGTGGTGGATTCTGGCGGCCAGGGGCTGATGCAGGTCTTAAAAGGCGTTTTAGACGGCTTAAAGGGCAAAGAAGTGGATATGACAGTTCCGGGCGCAGGGGCAGCAGCTTCCTCTGGGGCAGCAGCCGGAGCTTCTGAGATTGACACAGCTGACATTAAATTCGGATACTGCACAGAGTTTATTATTAATGTGGAAAAAAACTATGACGAGGCGGAGGAGCAGCATCTTAAGGCCTATCTGGAATCCATCGGTGATTCTATTGTAGTAGTGTCCGACGATGATGTAGTGAAGGTTCATGTTCACACCAACGATCCAGGTCTTGCCATTCAGAAGGCTCTGACTTACGGTTCCCTTTCCCGGATGAAGATTGACAACATGCGGGAGGAGCACCAGGAACGCCTGATTCAGAATGCGGAGCAGGAGGCTCTTCGTCAGAAGGAAAAAGAGCAGGAGGAAAAGCAGGAACCCCGCAAGGCCAACGGCTTTATTGCTGTATCAGTCGGAGAGGGGCTTGGCGAGATTTTCCGCGGAATCGGTGTAGACTATCTGATTGAAGGCGGTCAGACCATGAATCCCAGCACAGAGGATATGCTCAATGCCATTGATCATGTGAATGCAGATACGGTTTACATTCTGCCAAATAATAAAAACATTATTCTGGCAGCAGAACAGGCTAAGTATCTGGTAGAGGACAAAGAAATTGTAGTTGTTCCGTCTAAAACGGTTCCCCAGGGAATTGCAGCTATGATTAATTTTATTCCGGATCATTCCAAAGAGGAAAATTTGGAGTCCATGACAGAGGAGATGAGCCGAATTAAAACCGGACAGGTAACCTATGCAGTCCGCAATACAGTGATTGACGATAAGGAGATCCATGAAGGCGATATTATGGGTATCGGCGATCATGGCATTCTTGCAGTCAGCCAGAGTATTGAGGAAACAGTGATCGAGACTCTTGCGGCAATGATTGACGAGGACTGCGAGCTGGTAAGCATCTACTACGGAAGCGATGTTGAGGAAGCTGACGCTGAGGCTGTTCTGGAAAAGGCTCAGGAAACATGGCCCCAGCTGGAGTTCGAACTGCAAAGCGGAGGACAGCCCATTTACTATTATCTGCTGTCTGCAGAGTAGGCGGCCTATGAACCAGGAACCAGTTACAAGTTTAAAGGGAATCGGAGAAAAGACAGCAGGACTTTTTGCGCGGCTTGGGGTTTGTACAGTGGAGGATCTGCTTCACGATTATCCCAGAGCCTATGATGCCTATGAAGAGCCGGTGCCTGTGGGAAAGCTTCAGGAAAACACCACGGCGGCGGTTGCGGGCCAGCTGTTAAAGACGCCTTCTGTCCGCCGGTTCAAAAATATACAGGTAATTGTTGCTACAGTAAAAGATATGACGGGCAGCCTGCAGCTGACCTGGTATAACATGCCCTATCTGCGGAATACTCTGCAGATGGGGCAGTTTCTGGTATTCCGGGGAAGAGCAGTGAAAAAAGGCGGACGTCTGACCATGGAGCAGCCGGAGATTTTTACGCCGGAAGCCTATGAGGCAGTCAGGGATTCCATGCAGCCCATATACGGACAGACGAAGGGACTGGGAAATAAGGCCATTGTCCGGGCTGTGGCTCAGGCGCTGGAGCAAAGGCAGCTGGAGCGGGAATATCTGCCTCCCTCTCTCCGGGAAAAATATGAGCTGGCGGAATATAATTATGCAATAGAGCATATCCACTTTCCTTCCAGCCGTCAGGAGCTCCTTTTTGCAAGAAAACGTCTTGTATTTGACGAATTTTTCTTTTTTCTTCTGGCAGTGCGGAGGCTGAAGGAAAAACGCCAGGACTGCAGGAGTTCTTTTGTTATGAGCCACGCTTCCCAGGTGGATCAGCTGATAGAAGCTCTGCCCTACAGCCTGACAGAAGCCCAGAATAAGGTTTTGAAGGAGGTCAGCCGGGATCTGGAAAGCGGTCTGGTGATGAACCGTCTGATTCAGGGAGATGTGGGCTCCGGAAAAACCATTATCGCAGTGCTGGCCCTGCTCCAGACGGCCTGTAATGGTTTTCAGGGCGCTTTGATGGCTCCTACGGAGGTTTTGGCAAGACAGCATTTTGAATCCATTACCGGGCTTTTTAAAACCTATAACATTGAAAAAACAGCAGTCCTTGTGACTGGCTCCATGACAGCAAAGGAAAAACGGACTGCCTATGAAAAAATTGCTTCTCACGAGGCAGATATTATTGTGGGAACCCATGCGCTGATTCAGGAAAAGGTTCATTATCACCGACTGGGGCTGGTGATTACAGATGAGCAGCACCGTTTCGGAGTCGGACAGAGGGAGGCTTTGGGCAGCAAGGGCCAGGAAAATGGCTCGCTTCCCCATGTGCTGGTTATGAGCGCCACACCGATTCCGCGGACTCTGGCAATTATCCTTTATGGAGATCTGGATATTTCTGTAATTGATCAGATGCCGGCCAACCGTCTGCCCATTAAAAACTGCGTGGTGAATACCGGATATCGGGAGAGGGCCTATCAGTTTATTGCAAGAGAGGTGGCGGCAGGACGGCAGGCGTATGTGATCTGTCCCATGGTGGAGGCAAGCGAAATGATTGAGGCGGAGAATGTGCTGGATTACACCAAGCTTTTACGTCAGAAGCTGCCGGAAACCATTACTGTGGAATATCTTCACGGAAAGATGAAGGGAAAAGAGAAAAATCAGATTATGGAGCGTTTTGCTGCCGGGGAAATCCAGGTGCTGGTTTCTACAACTGTAGTGGAAGTCGGCGTCAACGTGCCCAATGCCACAGTAATGATGATTGAAAATGCCGAGCGCTTCGGCCTGGCCCAGCTTCATCAGCTGCGGGGGCGGGTTGGCCGGGGAAGCCATCAGTCCTACTGCATTATGGTCAACTGCTCGGATCAGGAGGGAACTCAGGAGCGGCTGGATATATTAAACCGATCCAACGACGGCTTTTATATTGCCTCTGAGGATTTGAAGCTGCGGGGACCGGGAGACTTTTTCGGTATTCGCCAGAGCGGAGACATGGAATTCAAGCTGGCAGATATTTACACAGATGCCGGTCTGTTAAAGACTGTTTCAGAGGAAGTAAACCGGATTCTGGACGAGGATCCTACCCTGGAGGGAGAGGAATATGCGGCTTTGAAGGAGCGGCTGGAAGCCAGTCTTTCCCAGAGCTATGAGCGGCTGAATCTATAGCCAGGGAGAATTGACCGGAAGCGGGGAGACAAAAATAAAAATGTCAGACAAATTTTTTTCAAAAAAACAGTTGACAAACAGCAGACAGCGGCGTATGATAAGACCAATACAAAAAACCGATGAGAAAGAGGAGTAGGCTTAATACCGAAAATCACAGAGAGCTGCAGGCGGTGGGATTGCAGTATGGACGGATTTGCTGAATGGACTTTCGAGGGCAGCTTTGAAGCCGGAAGCGGGGCGGGATTTCCAGATAGAATTTACAGTCAGTATGGAAGCCTTTTCGTGAACGGACAGTAGGAGCTGACGGAGACCACAACCGTTATCTGGTGGCGTATATGTTTGTATACGGAGTAAGTGGGCAAAGGCCAATTTGAGTGGTACCGCGGATTTGTTAATTCGTCTCAGATACAGGAAACTGTATCTGGGACTTTTTTTATGTTCTATGATATAAAAACGCTCCGCGAGGATCAATTCTTTGTTCCCTCCCTATACCTGCATGAATCTGTTTCATTTCCCTTCGCTGACGGCAAAGCCGCAGCGGAGAAAAAACAAGAAGCGTTCAGGAGGAAAAAATGATGAGAAAACATGTTATGGCAGTAATGATGGCAGCAGCGGCAATGGTAATGGCAGGATGTTCCGGAAATAACTCAGAAGCATCAAAAGGCGCTGAGACAGCAAAAACAGAGGCAGCCGGTACACAAGAGGCTGGAACAGCCCCGGAGGCAGAGGCTTATACCATTGGCATTGGACAGTTTGCAGAGCACGGCTCTTTAGACAACTGCCGCACCGGTTTTTTACAGGGACTGGAAAAAGAGGGCTTTAAAGAAGGGGAAAATCTGACGGTGCTTTATGAAAATGCCCAGACAGACGGAGGAACCTCCAGCCAGATTATGGATAATTTCCTGGCCAAGAAGGTGGATCTCATTTGCGCCATCGCAACTCCGATTGCCCAGAGTGCATACAGCGCGGCAAAGGATACCGGCGTGCCGGTTATTTATACAGCAGTTACGGATCCGGTTCTTGCAGAGCTGGCAGCAGAAGATGGAACTCCGGTGGGAAATATTACCGGTACCAGCGATAAGCTTCCTGTAGAGAATCAGCTGGAAATGATTCGCACCATGCTTCCTGATGCAAAAACCATTGGAATCATGTACAGCACCAGTGAGGTAAACTCAATTTCCGCGATTGAAGAATACAAGGAGGCAGCTTCGGAATATGGATTTGAGATTGTGGAAAGCGGCGTATCCTCTCCGGCAGATATTCCGCTGGCAGCAGATTCTCTTCTGGAAAAGGTAGACTGCATGACGAACCTGACAGATAATACGGTGGTAAGTTCTCTGCCGCTGATTCTTGATAAGGCAGGAAAGAAGGGAATTCCTGTATTTGGAAGTGAGGTAGAACAGGTAAAAATCGGATGTCTGGCAGCTATGGGACTGGATTACATCAGCCTGGGTGAGCAGACGGGACGGATGGCAGCTCAGGTGCTTCGGGGAGAGAAAAAGGCGGAGGAAATGAAGTTTGAGGTAATCGAACAGGCAGCCTTCTATGGAAACAGCGCCGTTGCAGAAAACCTGGGAATTACGATTCCAGAAGAGTTATCCGGCTCTGCAGCAGAGATGTTTGATCAGATTGCAGCAGAATAACTGGAGACGGTCTGGTTATCAAAAAGCAGCGGTGGAAAATAAAATGTTAGGGAGAAATGCTTCATGTCTATTGTAATCGGCGTTATTGAGGAAGGTCTGATTTATGCCATTATGGCTCTGGGCCTGTATATTACCTACAAAATTCTTGATTTTCCGGATCTGTCCGTAGACGGAACCTTTCCCATGGGAGCGGCAGTGACGGCCATGGTGATTTTAAAGGGAGTGCATCCGGCAGCTGCGCTGTTTATAAGCTTTTTTGCGGGAATGGCGGCAGGGTGCATTACCGGTCTGATTCATGTAAAGCTGAAGGTGCGGGATCTGCTGTCCGGAATTATTGTAATGACGGCTCTCTACTCAGTCAATCTGAGGATTGCAGGCAAATCCAATCTGCCGATTTTCAGCAAGGAGACGATTTTTGGCAACAGCTTTTTGAACACGGCGGTACCGGAAGCCTTAAAGCCCTGGACTGTAAGTATCCTTCTTCTGGTGATTGTGGGAATTTGCAAGGTGCTTTTGGATCTGTTTTTAAAGACCAGAGCCGGATATCTTCTGCGGGCTGCAGGAGATAATGAGGTTTTGGTAACCTCTCTGGCAAAAAACAAGGGAACAGTTAAAATTATTGGTCTGGCTCTGGCCAATGGCTTTGTGGCTTTGTCCGGCAGTGTTTACTGTCAGCAGAAGGGATTTTTTGAAATCAGCACTGGAACGGGAACCATGGTCATCGGTCTTGCCAGCGTGATTATCGGAACGAAGCTTCTGAAACGGTTTGGCGCAGTGAAGACCACCACCGCTGTTGTTTTCGGTTCCATCGTTTATAAGGGCTGCGTATCTGCGGCTATTGCTCTGGGCATGGCTGCTTCGGATTTAAAACTGATTACAGCAGTACTGTTTCTGGTTATCCTGGTTGCCAGCAATCAGAAGGAGAGGAGAAAAGCCCATGCTTGAGTTAAATCATATTCAAAAATATTATAATACCGGTACAGTCAATGAAATGCGTCTGTTTGATGATTTTTCCCTGACAATCGGTGACGGAGAATTTGTGTCTGTAGTAGGATCCAATGGTTCTGGTAAAACCTCTCTCCTGAATCTGATTTGCGGAAGCATTCCTCTGGATGCCGGCTCTATCCGTATCGGAGAAAAGGATATTACCCATATGCCGGAATATAAGCGGCAGAGGCGGATTGGCCGGGTTTATCAGAATCCGGCTATGGGAACCTGTCCGTCCATGACCATTCTGGAGAATATGGCACTGGCAGACAACAAGGGAAAGCCCTTTAATCTGCTGCCAGGAACCAACCGGCAGAGGATTGACTTTTATCGCGAACAGCTAAAAAGCCTGGGACTGGGCCTGGAGGATAAGCTTCATGTGAAGGTCGGTGTGCTCTCCGGCGGACAGCGGCAGGCCATGGCGCTTTTGATGTCCACCATGACGCCGATTGAGTTTTTGATTCTGGATGAGCACACGGCAGCACTGGATCCGAAGACGGCTGAAATTATTATGGAATTGACGGATCAGGTGGTAAAAGAAAAGCATTTGACAACCATCATGGTAACTCATAACCTCCGCTATGCGGTAGAATACGGCAGCCGTCTCATTATGATGCATCAGGGAGAAGCAATTATGGATAAGGGCGGAGAAGAGAAAAAAGTTCTGCGGATTGAAGAGATCCTGGATAAATTCAATGAAATCAGCGTAGAATGCGGCAATTAGCGAAAATTTAGAATAGTTTTATACTCTTTATGCACTTCTTATGGTATACTTATTAAGTGAGGCAGTTTTCTCACTGAGGAGTCTGCCTGAAAGGGGTGCATTTTTTATGAAATTAAAAACACGCCTCGCCATTGCATTTCTCACCTTCAGCCTGCTCCCCATTGTGTTTGTAGGCATGGTGATTTCCATGGGACAGCTGTTTGTGCTTCACCAGTTTAACCGGTTTGGTCCGGAGGTCCGGGCCGTGATGATACAGATGTTGGTAACTGGTGTGATGATTCTGATTTTTGTATGCGCAGCGCTGACGCTCTGGGTGTACCGTTCTGTTTTGCGGCCCTTAAGCAAGCTGCAGGAGGCTACGAGAAAGATTCGGGACGGCAATCTGGACTTTACCCTGGAAGTGGAGGAGGATGACGAGATTGGAGAGCTTTGTCAGGATTTTGAGGAGATGCGTATTCGCCTGAAGGAGAATGCGGAGGAAAAAATTCAGTATGATATCGAAAATAAGGAACTGATCAGCAACATCTCCCACGATTTAAAAACGCCGATTACAGCAATCAAGGGTTATGTGGAGGGCATCATGGATGGCGTGGCCTCTTCCCCGGAAAAGCTGGACAAGTATATCCGAACGATCTACAACAAGGCCAATGACATGGATCGGCTGATTGATGAGCTGACCTTTTACTCCAAGATTGATACCAACAAGATTCCCTATGAGTTCAATAAGATCAATGTAAACAGCTATTTCGGAGACTGTGTGGAGGAAGTAGGACTGGACATGGACTCCAGGAACATTGAGCTGGGGTATTTTAACTATGTCAGTGATGATGTAGTTGTGATTGCCGATGCGGAACAGATGAAGCGGGTGATCAACAATATTATCAGCAATTCTGTAAAATATATGGACAAGCCCAAGGGGATTATCAATATTCGGATCAAGGATGTAGGAGATTTTATCCAGATCGAGATTGAGGATAACGGGCGAGGCATTGCAGCTAAGGATCTGCCGTGTATTTTTGACCGGTTTTACCGCACAGATTCTTCCCGGAATTCGTCACAGGGAGGAAGCGGAATCGGACTTTCCATTGTCCGCAAAATTGTGGAGGATCATGGAGGCCGGATATGGGCCACCAGCAAGGAAGGCATGGGCACAGAGATGCACATTGTGCTGAGAAAATATCAGGAGGTATTACAAAGTGAGTAGGATCTTGATCATTGAGGATGAGAGCAGCATTGCAGAGCTGGAAAAAGATTATCTGGAGCTGAGCGGTTTTGAGGTGGCTTTGGAGGAGGAAGGAAACCAGGGGCTGAAGCGGGCTCTGGAAGAGGATTTCGATCTTCTGATTCTGGATCTGATGCTTCCGGGATTGGATGGATTTGAGATCTGTCGGAGATTTCGGGAGGTAAAGAATACCCCTATTATTATGATTTCTGCCAAAAAAGAAGACATTGACAAAATCCGCGGCCTGGGTCTGGGCGCAGATGATTATATGACAAAGCCCTTCAGTCCCAGTGAGATGGTGGCCCGTGTAAAGGCTCATCTGGCCCGGTATGAGAGATTGATTGGCAGTGGAAGTCCGGAAAATGAGATTATTGAAATCCGTGGCCTGAAGATTGACAAGACGGCCAGAAGGGTGTGGATCAACGGGGAAGAGAAGAATTTTACCACCAAGGAGTTTGACCTTTTAACCTTCCTGGCCCAGAATCCCAACCATGTTTTTACCAAGGAGGAGCTGTTTTCGAAAATCTGGGATATGGAATCCATTGGTGATATTGCAACCGTGACAGTGCATATTAAGAAAATTCGGGAAAAGATCGAGTTCAACACAGCAAAGCCCCAGTATATTGAAACTATCTGGGGAGTGGGGTATCGGTTTAAGGTATAAAAGCGCCGGAGCTTTCTATTTCAAACAGAATAAAGAATACAAAAGCCGCATCACCAGAGGAATAGCTGATGATGCGGCTTTTTGACTGCCTGCAGGCAGAACTTTGCGAATTGGGGATTATCTTAAAATTACGCAGTAATCCTCGCCAGCGGTTCCATCCAGCACATAATAGGCAGCCGCTTCCTCCATATTCACATAAATCTGGATTTCTCTGGCTGTATAGCCCTTCTGTTCCATATCTTTTTTAACAGCATCCTCCACATCCTTTGGACTTAGCTGAAAACCATTGCACTGAAAGCACAGAGACAGAGCCGCCGGCTTTTTTTGAGCTTCCATCGCCTTCTCTGCCTTTTCTTCCTGTTTTAATCCTTCTCTTGCCAGAGCCTCTGCTGTCTTTACAGAAGCCTTGTTTCCTGTATATTTTCTTACCATGATGTCTGTTTCTCCTTTTTGTCAGTATTTAAACGCGCAGGTATAAATATATCTCATTACAGAGAAAAGATCAACCGGCTTCTGGCGGTTTTGTTTAATTCTGGAAGTTTATCATCTGTTCTTTTGTAAGAGGATAGGAATACAGTGTATTTCCATCCAGATTACAGCGGTGCATATCCACGGCGCTGATGCACTGATTTTCATAGGTTGTATAATAATAAATTCCCCGGTCGGTGTTGATACAGGAGGTATAACCAGTAATTTCGTAGGAGCCGTCATCTAGGCGGACACAGCCCCTCTGCTGCTCTACAGAGCCAAGAATATGGAAAAACTGGCTGATGCTTTCTAATTCACTGTCTCCGGATACGGAATTAAGCTTTACATAGGCGGCCCGGACAAATCTAGAGGCAGAGGATAAATCGCCGGGAAGTCCGATGGCCCCCATGCCTTTGCAGTAAGGGCGCAGTTCTACCTGGCCAAATCGGTTTTCCGGAGAATAACAGGTCAGATTGATAAATTCTGTCAAGTGAATCATGTGGTAGTCAAAGCAGGGGTTATTGGTAAGAACTCCTACCGGGTTTTCGTAGATTTTTAACCCGCTTTTTACACACTCTACTGTAATAGAAGCGTCTTTGTCAGAAATCATCCAGTGCAGAGGAGAGAGAGGAAGCTGGTCTGCAAAGTTTTCCTTCCATAGATTTATCTCCGACAGGCAGCGGCGAACCTCAGACAGAGTCTTGCACTGACCAAGAAGCCAGGGAATCAGTTCAAAGGGAGCAATGTTGATTTTTTCCGGATCTGCCGGGAAGTAATGTGCATTTCCCGGGAAATTTAATCCGGCTACAGCCAGTCCCCATTCATTGGCTGCCTCGTAATACAGAGGGTAACCATCCATAACAGTAGCCATTCCGATGATTGCTCCGTGGCTGGACAGAGTTTTCCCGTTTCGGAAGTGGAAGGGGAAATTCCTTGGGGTAACGGTAACGGTTTCCTGATAGGAGTATTCTAAATCCAGAGTTCTTCCAAAATAATGATCTTTTGTTTGATAAGTGACTGCTGTACACATAAGCATTTCCTCCATTCATCCTTGTTAGAATAGAACATGATAGAATTATATCATAAATGGCTTATAAAAAAACAGAAAAATCCATACAGTCTGTTTGACATTCCCATTTATTTATGATAGTATTATTCTTCGTATACTATGAGAGGATTCAGGGGATTCACTTGAACCCTCTCAATTTAGTTTTGAGATTGGAAACCTCTGCCTGGGGCAGAGATCGTTAAAGGAGAAAATATAGAATGGAATCAGTGAGATTTGAAGATTTACAGTTAGACGACCGGATTTTGCGGGCAGTTGCAGATATGGGTTTTGAAGAGGCATCCCCGATTCAGGCAAAGTCTATTCCTGTACAGCTGGAGGGCGTGGATATGATTGGTCAGGCGCAGACTGGTACAGGAAAAACAGCAGCCTTTGGAATTCCCCTTCTGCAGAAAATTGATCCGAAAAACAAAAAGCTGCAGGCGGTAGCTCTGTGTCCCACCAGAGAGCTGGCCATCCAGGTGGCAGAGGAGATCCGCAGTCTGGCAAAGTATATGCATGGCATCAAGGTCCTTCCGATTTACGGAGGACAGGATATTGTACGTCAGATTAAGGGTTTGAAGGACGGCACCCAGATTATTATCGGAACTCCGGGCCGGGTGATGGATCATATGCGCCGGAAAACGGTAAAGTTTGATCAGGTACATACAGTGATTATGGATGAGGCAGATGAGATGCTGAACATGGGCTTTCTGGAAGACATGGAAACTATTTTAAGTCAGCTGCCGACAGAGCGTCAGACGATTATGTTTTCTGCAACCATGCCGCCGGAAATCCAGAAAATTGCAGAAAGCTTCCAGAAGGATCCTCAGGTGATCCGGGTGGTAAAAAAAGAGCTGACGGTACCGAAGGTGACGCAGTATTATTATGAAGTAAAGCCCAGAACCAAGGTGGAGGTTATGTGCCGTCTGCTGGATCTGTATGCGCCCAAGCTGTCTGTGGCATTCTGCAACACAAAAAAGCAGGTAGATGAGCTGGTAGACGAGCTTCAGGGACGGGGCTATTTTGCAGAAGGACTCCACGGAGATCTGAAGCAGATCCAGAGAGACCGGGTTATGAACAGCTTCCGGAACGGACGCACGGAGATTCTGGTGGCTACGGATGTGGCAGCCCGTGGAATTGATGTAGATGATGTTGAGGCAGTGTTTAACTACGATATTCCTCAGGATGATGAGTATTATGTACACCGGATTGGACGAACCGGCCGGGCCGGACGAACCGGAATTGCGTTCAGCTTTGTTGTAGGGCGGGAGGTCTATAAACTGCGGGACATTCAGCGGTACTGCAAGACAAAGATTATTCCTCAGGCAGTGCCGTCTCTGGATGATATTACAGAGATTAAGGCAGAGAAGATTCTGGAACAGGCAGGCTGTGTGATGAATGAGATGGATTTAAGCCCGATCGTTCACATTCTGGAAAAGAAGCTGCTGGAGGAGGATTATACCTCGTTAGAGCTGGCGGCAGCGCTTTTACGGATGCATATGGGCGAAAGTAATGAGGATATTATCATTGACAGCCGGCCGGCACGCTCCCTGGATGATCTGGATTCCTGGGGCGGAAAAGATCAAAGAGGACGCCGGGACGGACGTTATGGCCGTGGACGGGACGCAAGAGGCCAGCGGAGCGGCCGTGGCGGACGGGGACGGAGCCAGGACAATGGAATGGCAAGGCTTTTCCTGAATGTAGGACGGGATCAGAACATTAAGCCGGGAGACGTGCTGGGAGCCATTGCCGGAGAATCCGGTATTTCCGGACGGATGATTGGAAGCATTGATATGTACGATAAATACACTTTTGTAGAGGTTCCGGAGGACTGTGCCGGAGAAGTGCTGGAGTGTATGAAGCGAGTGAAAATCCGCGGAAAAAATGTGCGGATGGAGCTGGCAAACGAGAAATAAAATACCTGTTGTGGATTTTTTTATGAACCTGCGTTATAATAACGGCAGGTTCATTTTTTATGCCATAGGAAAGTGTGTCCTATGACATAAAAACGCTCCGCGAGGATCGCCATGCGGTGGAAGAGAATTTTGTTGCAGAAGCGACCCGCCGCAGGCGGAGAAGCTCGCGAGCTTCTTTTTAATATAAACGCAGGAGGTATTTCTATGATTATTCAAAGCACCAGAGTCTGGATCTGCGGGCAGTTTATGCCTGCGCAGCTGGAGGTACAGGGGGAAAAAATTGCGGGAGTTCATGCTTATCAGTCACATCCGGCGGATGTAGATTATGGCAGTAAACGGATTCTGCCGGGATTTATTGATGTTCATACACATGGGGCTTATGGATTTGATACGAATGATGCTGAGCCGGAGGGACTTCGGGACTGGATGGCTCGGATTCCAGAGGAGGGAGTTACCTCTATTCTTCCTACGACAGTAACTCAGATGCCGGAGGTTCTGACAAAGGCAGTTGCCAATGTAGCAAAGGTTGCAGAAGAGGGCTATGAGGGGGCCGAGATCCTTGGCATCCATTTTGAGGGACCATATCTTGACATGGATTACAAGGGCGCTCAGCCGCCGGAAGCAATTGCTGTTCCTACGGTAGAGCAGTTTTCCATGTATCAGGAAGCAGCGAAGGGTATGATTCGGTATATTACCATGGCTCCAGAGCATGATCCGGACTTTGCTCTGACCAAATACTGTCATGATACAGGCGTTGTTGTCAGCATGGGCCATTCTTCTGCAACCTATGAGGAGGCTTTGCTGGGGATCGCCAACGGCGCTACTTCCATGACTCATGTATACAACGGAATGACACCCTATCATCACAGAAAGCCGGGACTTGTGGGAACGGCTATGCGGGTGCGTGACATTTACGGTGAGATTATCGGAGACGGACAGCACAGCCATCTGGCTGCTTTGAATAATTACATGACAGCTAAGGGACGCGATTACGGAATTCTCGTTACAGACTCTCTTCGGGCAAAACACTGTCCTCCGGGAGGCGATTACGAGCTGGGCGGCCATTCCATAGAGATTCGTGAGAACGGACTGGCTTATCTGAAAGGAACAGAAACCATTGCCGGAAGCACCCTTTATATGAACCGCGGACTGCGGATTATGGTTGAGGACGCTCTGATTCCTGTAGATGCGGCAATCAATGCCTGCACCATTAACCCGGCCAGATGCCTGGGCGTAGATGACAGAAAGGGCAAGCTGGTAGCCGGTTACGATGCGGATATTGTGGTTCTGGAGGATGATTATCAGGTGCTTCAGACATACTGCCGCGGAAAGGCAATGCTGTAAGGCAGGGGGAAAAGAGAATGGCAGACAGAATGTATCAATTTGGTTTCATCGGCATGGGCAATATGGGCTATGCCATTTTAAAGGGACTTCTGGGGGTATACAGTCCAGAGAAGATCACCTTTTCTGCAAGAAATCAGGAAAAGATTCAGGATATTGCAGCCAGGACAGATGTAAAGCCTTCTGAGAATAACCGGGCCTGCGCTTCCTCCTGTAAATATCTGGTGCTGGCAGTGAAGCCGCAGCAGCTGGATGCAGTGATGGAAGAAATTCGTGATGCGGTGGATGAAAGTCAGATTGTGATTTCCATTGCGCCTGGGATTACGATGGAAAATCTCCGCAAGAGATTTGGAAAGCCTTGCCGGATTGTTCGGGCTATGCCCAATACTCCTGCGCTGGTAGGTGAGGGAATGACCGGGGTTTCTTATGATTCCGAAGAGCTTTCTCAGGAGGAAATTCAGGTAATTCATCAATTTTTCCAGTCCTTCGGCCGGATAACTGTGGTGGAGGAAAAACTGATGGATGCTGTGGTCTGTGCCAGCGGAAGCTCTCCTGCTTATGTATACATGTTTATGGAAGCGCTGGCAGACAGTGTGGTAAAATACGGAATTCCCAGAGCTGCAGCCTATGAGCTGGTTGCTCAGACCGTGCTTGGTAGTGCCAAAATGGTGCTGGAGACAGGAGAACATCCAGGACTTTTGAAGGATAAGGTCTGCTCACCGGGAGGAACTACCATTGCCGGGGTGGCTGCTTTAGAAGAGAACGGACTGCGGGGAGCGGTATTCCATGCTACAGATGCCTGCTACGAGAAGTGTACGAAGATCAAATAAACAAAAGTAGAGTAGATGTTTCAGAAAAGAGGATGGGATGATGGAAGAAAAAAACAAAGAAGGGCAAAACCAGATTCCGGCGGTGATTCGTCTGGATCGTCAGTTAAAATATACAGGAACGATTTTAAAGATTTATGAAGATACGGTAATGGCCAATGGTCACGAGGCTCACTGGGATTTTATACATCATGACGGAGCTGCTGCTGTAGTTGCTGTGGATGATGAGGGATACCTTCTGATGGTTCGCCAGTACCGCAATGCTCTGGATCGGGAGACTCTGGAGATTCCGGCAGGAAAGCTGGATGCGCCTGGAGAACCGAAAATTGAGTGTGCTTACCGGGAACTGGAGGAGGAGACTGGTTATCGCTGCGAGCATCTGGAATACCTGATGAGCATGAATACAACTGTGGCCTTCTGTGACGAATTTATTGATATTTTTGTTGCAAGAAATTTGATTCCTTCCAAACAGAATCTGGACGAGGACGAGGTGATTCACGTAGAGCGCTGGAAACTGGAGGATTTGCTGGAACTGATTTATTCAGGAAAAATGACAGATGCAAAAACAACGGCGGCGATTCTCGCTTATGCCAGAAAATACGGAAAATAAGTCTTCCTCTGTCATAGACCGGCGTTTTTCTGCGTACATATAGAAAAAAACGGCGGTGAGAGAGACGAAACGCAGATATGCTCTGTTTTTCTGGCTGGCAGCCGGCTGGCTCCTGGGAGCAGTGGGAGTCAACCGGCTGTTTGCTTCTGGGCTGATTAACGGTCAGGCTCTTTATGGTTTTGTGACAGACGGATGGATTGGAGCCATAGAAGGACAGAAGGCGGCAGTCTATCGGATTGCGGCAGTCCGAGTGGCGCAGACAGTGGCAGCTGCAGGAATCTGCAGGAGCAGAATGCAGAATTTTGGAATACCATTTCTTCTTGTCTTAACAGGCTTTGCAGGCAGTACTGCGCTGGTAGTTTTTACCTGGTGCAGAGGACTGGAGGGAATGTGGTGCTTTCTGGTATCCGGCTTTCCCCATCAGCTGTTTTATCTGGCAGCCTGGGGACTGTTGGCTTATCGATACGGGTATGGTCTTTCCGCACGCAGAGGAAGGTTCTGGAGTGCGGTAATCAGTCTTACTGCCGGGGGTATACTGGCAGAAATCCGCCTGAATCCTCTGTTTTTGAAACTGCTGTAATAATCCAAATACTCCTATGAAAAAACTTTTTTTGTTTTTTTACAACATATTGAAGCCGGAAACAACGGCGCTCCATATGTTGTATTTTTTTATGTTAAGCATCAAAAAAGCAGAGGAAAAGTGGGAAAAATGTGTTTGATTTTATGATAAAATGCGGATATAATGGTACACACATGAGAAAAATACGGTAATTTTGGACGAAAGAGAGTTTGAGGAAGATTGGAATGACAGAAGAAATAGATGCTTTTATTGACTATTTGCAGCAGGTGAAAAAATCATCGGTCAATACGACCATGTCTTATCGAAGGGATTTGACTCAGTTATGGGAGTATCTGAAACAGCAGGGGATTGACGAACCTTCCCGGGTGACAAAGACCAGTCTGAATTCTTATATTTTATATCTGGAGGGGCAGGGGAAAGCTTCTACAACGATTTCCCGTGTCGTTGCATCGATGAAATCTTTTTTTCATTATGAGATGATTCAGGGAAACATCAGAAAGGATCCGGCCGAGTTTTTAAAAACCCCGAAGATCGAAAAGAAAGCGCCGGTTTTTTTGACCGTAGAGGAGGTAGACCGCTTTTTACAGCAGCCCAGCGGAGATTCTCCCAAGGAGGTTCGGGACAAAGCTATGCTGGAGCTTTTATATGCTACCGGTATTCGGGTTTCTGAGCTGATTGGGCTGACTATGGAGGATGTGAATCTGGGAGTAGGCTTTATTATCTGCCGGGACGGACAGAGAGAGCGGATGATTCCCTTTGGCAAAGCGGCAGGAGAATCCTTGAAGCATTACCTGGATACAGCTCGGGTACGGCTGCTGAAGGGAAAGGGATCTCCCTGGCTGTTTACCAACTGTAGCGGCAGTCCCATGTCACGTCAGGGCTTTTGGAAGATTGTAAAGTACTACGGCGAGAAGGCCGGGATTGAGACAGATATTACTCCCCACACTCTGCGCCATTCCTTTGCAGCCCATCTAATCAGCGGAGGCGCGGATCTCCAGGCAGTGCAGACTATGCTGGGCCATGCGGATCTTGCTACCACCCAGGCTTATATTACTTATTTGCAAAAAGATCCTCTGAGAAAAGCCTACACAGGCGCTCATCCGAGAAAATAGCAGTTTTGGTGAATATAATATACGGAAACAGAAAATGCCTGCAGAAGGAAGGAATGAAACTATAATGGGAGAAGAACGGGAAAACAGAAAACGAAGCAGAAGACAGCGAAAGAATAAAAACCGCCGGATGACGCTCAGACAGAAGACCCTTGCGCTTCTGACCCTGGATACCATCCTTTTGATTGCCGTTTTGATTACCGGAGGTATGCTGATGGCCCGCTGGTATCGGGAAAAAAATCGCCCCCGCCTGTCAGAGCTGACTGCACCGGAGTGGTATACCCAGGACTTTCTCCAAATCAATCCCTATTCCAGACCGGGAACCAAGCGCAGGGAGATCAATCACATTGTGGTTCATTACGTTGCCAATCCGGGAACTACGGCGGCGCAGAACCGTTCTTATTTCAACAATCTGGCCAATCAGACCGGAGAAAAGGCAACCTCAGCCAGCAGCCATTATATTATCGGAATTGACGGAGAGATCCTTCAGTGCATTCCTTTAGATGAGGTGGCCTATGCCAATTATCCCCGGAATGAGGATACGGTTTCCATTGAGTGCTGCCATCCAGATGCATCGGGAGAATTTTCTTCTGAAACAATAGAAGCCTTAAAAAGGCTGACGGGATGGCTCTGCGCGGAGCTGAATCTGACAGAGAGGGATATTATCCGCCATTATGATGTGGTGGGAAAAAACTGTCCCAAGTATTATGTAGAGCATGAGGATGCCTGGAAGTCCCTGAAAAAAGAAATGGGAGAAGCAGTGAAGCAGGCAAAGCAGGAGAAACGGGACAGAGAATAGAAAGGAATCCTGAATTTATGGGAAAAGCATTATACATAGCCGAGAAGCCCAGCGTGGCTCAGGAGTTTGCCAATGCGCTGAAAATTTCGGCACGGAGATCGGACGGCTATCTGGAGTCAGATACGGCTGTTGTAACCTGGTGTGTGGGACATCTTGTTACAATGAGCTATCCGGAAGCCTATGATCCCAAATATAAACGGTGGAGTCTGCAGACCCTGCCGTTTTTGCCTAAGGAATTTAAGTATCAGGTGATTGACGGAGTGTCAAAGCAATTTCAGATTGTCAGCCGCCTGTTAAACCGAAGCGATATTGATATGATTTACATCTGCACAGACTCCGGGCGGGAGGGAGAGTACATTTACCGCCTGGTGGACCAGATGGCAGGAGTTCATGGAAAAGAGCGAAGACGGGTTTGGATTGATTCCCAGACAGAGGAGGAGATTCTTAGAGGAATCAGAGAGGCCAGAGACTGGAAAGAATATGACAATCTGGCGGCATCTGCGTACCTGCGGGCAAAAGAGGATTATCTGATGGGAATTAATTTTTCCCGTCTTCTTACATTAAAATACGGCCCTGCGATTTCTTCCTATATGAAGACAGACTGGACAGTTCTCTCGGTTGGAAGGGTGATGACCTGTGTTCTTGGCATGGTGGTTCGGAGAGAGCGGGAGATTCGTGATTTTGTAAAGACGCCCTTTTACCGGGTGATCGGAAACTTTGATATGCAGGGCATGAGCTTTGACGGAGAGTGGCGAAGTGTGGAGGGATCCCGCTATTTCCAGTCTCCCCTGCTTTATAAGGAAAATGGATTTCAAAAGCGGGAGGACGCAGAGGCGCTGATTTGTGCTCTGCAGCAGGAGACGCAGCTTCTTGCCCGCCTGATTAAGGCGGAAAAGAAGAAGGAAACAAAGAATCCGCCCCTGCTGTATAACCTGGCAGAGCTGCAGAATGACTGTTCAAAGATGTTTAAGATCAGTCCCGATGAAACGCTGAAGGTGGTGCAGGAGCTGTACGAGAAAAAGCTGGTCACTTACCCTCGTACAGATGCCAGAGTGCTTTCTACGGCTGTTGCGAAGGAGATTCACAGGAATATTGAGGGCCTTCAGCGGTTTGAGCCGGTAGGCGGCTTTGCCAGTGAGGTTCTGGCAGGGAAGGCTTTCCAGGGCATTGAAAAAACAAGGTATGTTAATGACAAACAGATCACGGATCATTATGCCATTGTTCCTACGGGACAGGGCTTCGGGGCTTTGCGCAGCTTAAATTCTCTGGGAATGAAGGTATATGAGGTGATTGCCAGAAGGTTTTTAAGTATTTTCTATCCGGCAGCAGTGTATCAGAAATATTCCCTGGAGCTGGAGGCGGATCGGGAGCATTTCTTTGCCAGCTTTAAGGTACTGACAGAACCAGGATATCTGAAGGTTGCCGCTGTTCCCAAAAGCGGAAGAAAAACGGAAGAAAATGAAAAAAAAGGCAGCAGAACCGGAGAAAATGGAAAAGAAGGCCTGGAGAGAGAGGATAAGGAGGATTCAGAGATCAATCAGAAGGATCTGGAGAATCCGGAGTTTATAGCCCGCCTGGCAGGACTGAAAAAGGGAATGGAATTCCCAGTAAACAGTCTTTCTGTTAAGGAGGGAGAAACCTCTCCGCCGAAGCGTTATTCTTCCGGTTCCATGATTCTTGCTATGGAAAATGCCGGACAGCTGATTGAGGACGAGGATCTTCGGGCTCAGATTAAGGGAAGCGGAATCGGAACCAGTGCGACCAGGGCGGAGATTCTGAAAAAGCTGGTAAATATCAAATACCTGGCCCTGAATGGAAAGACGCAGATAATTACGCCAACCCTTCTGGGGGAACTGATTTTTGATGTGGTAAACGCATCCATCCGCCAGCTTCTGAATCCGGAGCTTACTGCAAGCTGGGAAAAGGGACTGACCTATGTGGCTGAGGGAACCATTACGCCGGAGGAATATATGGAAAAGCTGGAGCGGTTTGTGGCGGGTCGGACCTATAATGTGCTGAAGCTGAACAACCAGTATCAGCTGCGGGAATTTTTTGAGGCAGCAGGGAAAAACTATCCCTAAATGCGCTCTGGAAAAAGCAGGAGCGCAGATAGTAAATGAATATAAAATATCAGGAGGAGTAGAATCACATGAAGAAATCAGAAATGAAAATCAAGGATCTTTACAGTCTGGATCACACCATGGCCAAATCTTTGTTGGAGCAGTTTGAGTATCCCTGGGAAGCTCTGGCCCATATTGGGGAGTATGTGGAAAAGCTGGGAGAATCCCTGTCGAAAAATGAGTATATGAATCCGGCAAAGGGAATCTGGATTCACAAAAGCGCTAAGGTTGCGCCGACAGCAGGAATTATCGGACCAGTAATCATCGGACCGGAGGCGGAAGTTCGCCACTGCGCATTTATTCGCGGAAAGGTAATCATTGGAGCCAATGCAGTAGTAGGCAATTCTTCTGAGCTGAAGAACGTGATTCTTTTTGATAATGTTCAGGTTCCTCATTACAATTATGTGGGAGATTCCATTCTTGGTTACAAGGCGCACATGGGAGCTGGTTCCATTACTTCTAATGTAAAGTCTGACAAGGCGTTGGTAAAGGTACATGCAGAAGACGGAGATATTGAAACAGGCTTAAAGAAATTCGGCGCTATGATTGGCGACGAGGTAGAGGTGGGCTGCGGCTCTGTGCTGAATCCTGGAACTGTCATTGGAAAGAACAGCAATATTTACCCGCTGTCCAGTGTGAGAACTTGTGTGGATGCAGGATCTATTTACAAAAAGCAGGGTGAGGTTGCAAAAAAACAGTAATAAAAAACAGTAATAAAAAACAGCCAGCGGGAACATTCTCACTGGCTGTTTGCGTTTTCTTATTTGGTACCGAAAATACGGTCGCCTGCATCGCCCAGTCCGGGGCAGATATAAGCTTCGTCATTGAGACAGCGATCCAGGTGTCCTACATAAATCTGGATATCGGGATGAGCCTTTCTCAGGCGCTCCAGGCCTTCCGGAGCGGCAATAATAGCCATAAACTTGATATGCTTGCCGCCATGCTGCTTAATAAAATCAACAGCTTCTACAGCAGAACCGCCAGTAGCAAGCATGGGATCCGTCACTACGATAGTGCGCTGGTCAATGGGGGTAGGAAGCTTGCAGTAATATTCATGAGGTTCATGAGTTACCTCATCCCGGTAGAGACCAATATGTCCAACCTTAGCGCTGGGAACCAGGGCAAGGATTCCGTTTACCATGCCAAGACCGGCGCGGAGAATCGGAACAATCGCCAGCTTCTTTCCGGCAATCATGGGAGTCATACAGGTTTCAAGTGGGGTTTCTACCTCCTGATCCTCCAGAGGAAGATCCCGGAGAGCTTCATAGCCCATTAACATGGCAATCTCTTCTACCAGAGAGCGGAACTCATTGGTACCGGTCCGCTTGTCACGAAGAATCGAAATTTTGTGCTGAATTAAAGGATGATTAAAAATTACTACATTTTCCATAAATAAAATGTCCTTTCCGTTTTGTAGGTAAACTCTGTTTATCATTTTACCAGATGAAATAACAAATAGCAAATTATTTATTCTCCGGAGTGAAAATGGCAATCACATAGTCTCCCGCTGCGTGAGAAACGGGAATGGAAACATAAATATCTCCCTCATACTCATAGCTGAAGGACTCAGGGAAGCTGCCGTCATAGGGGAAGTCCGCTTTGCTGAAGAGATCCGTATAGTAAGCCTTGCTCCGACCGGCATTGATCTGGGCCATGGCAGATTTCAGCTCGGGAGAAGTGTTCTGGTAAATACAATCTGCAGAAAGCACATAGTCTGCCAGAACTGCCGGATCTGTCAAATAGGGAAGATCCAGACTGGATGCACTGCGGACATCAATGGTATTGGTGTAAAACAGATTTGAGGGATGGGCGCCCCCGGATACGGTAAGGGAACCAGTATAGGTCAGGATAATGCGGCTTCTGTCTGCAGATATCACCTTACACTGGATATTCAGAGTGTCCTTTGCCTCATCAATATCATAGGCATCTACAATGGACAGGGCATTCTTTTTGATCAGAGCATTGATATCAGAAGCATTGTCCAGATTCTCTACAACCGGATATTGAATGGAAACTTTGCCGGAGGTGTAGGTGGTCAGGCTTGTCTTTACCTGGTTTTTCGTAACAGCAGCTCCAGAGCCGTTTCCGGAAGCGGAGGTTCCAGAATTGGAGTTTACTGCATTGTCAATGCCTGGTTCCAAGGTGATTCCGGCAGAAGATTCCGTTTCCTTTGGAGAAAAAGATGGGGCCATGGTTTCTGCGGCAGTTGTATGGGTGCTGGATAAATCAATCTTTTCATTTTTCTTGCCGCAGCCGGAAATCAGGCAGACAGCAGTCAGAGCCATCAGGCAGGCGGCAGCAGGACGGAGCAGTCTGCGGCGGCTGCGGTTACTTTTACGGGACTCCGGGTTCTTTCGCTTTATCATAAAAGGTCCTCCTTTGTGATACGTGACACAATCGTATTTGTACTTATTATAACGGATATTTCCAGAAAAATCAGCAGAAAAAGTCTTACGGTAGTTTTAATTTTTCACAAATACAAGCAAAAGAAAGCGACCCTGTCGTGTCGGATACTAGGAAATATCCGCGGGAGAAACCTTCATAAAAGAGCCTGAAAAATTCGAGTTGTCAAAATTTTTTAAATTGCTTGCAAAAATCTTTTATTTGTGATACAATGACTTTGTTGCAAAAGTGTGCCGGCGTGGCGGAATGGCAGACGCATCAGACTCAAAATCTGACGGGGGCGACCTCGTGCCGGTTCGAGTCCGGCTGCCGGCATTCCTTGGCAGGGGCAAAACCCAAAACACTGTCAAGTTTTCTAGTAAATAGAAGGATTGACGGTGTTTTTTTTATTTCATAGGATTTTGCATTTTCGAAGAGAAAAGGTGATTTCTGCACAAAATCATGAAGTCAGTATGATAAAATCTATTCTACAGGGCAGAAACTATCATTAATATCGAGAATATCTGGAATTCTGATGTTCCGGAAGTATATAATGTAGATACAGAAAAAAGAATGATACTAGAAAAAGGATCTTGCAGAAATGCGGATCCTTTTTTTTGCTTCTGATAATGTTAATTATAGGCAGTTCAAATTAAATTCCAGCGGAAAGATTGTGAAAAACAAGACCGTAAAGGACGGCAATGACGATGAGTGGAAGACAGCGGCAAACGGCGAGATTGTCCAGTTCGGAAACAGCCATGTAGCAGAGGTGGTGGAGCCGGATGCGGAGACCGAGTAAATAGAAACTGCTTTTATATATGCTGGGGGGACTTAAAAACACAGTCGGAGGAAGTGACTTTATATGAAAGATTTAGAGCGGAAAAAATATCTGGGCTGGCTGAGAAAACAGAAAAATCAGCCGTTGGTTAAGGTGATAACCGGCGTTCGCGGATGCGGAAAGACGGCTCTGCTTCGCCGGTTTCAGGAAGAGCTGGCCGAGGAAAATGCCGGAAAAGCCAGAGTGCTTGCGGTTGACTTGGAAAGCCCGGAGTTTGAGGATTTAACAGACTGTGAAGCCCTGAACCGGTATCTGGAAACGCAGATAGAGGAGGGACAGAGCTGCTTTGTATTTCTGGATGAGATTCAGCATGTAGAAAACTGGGAGGCAACAGCGGCCTGGCTTCTGTCCCCGGGAACCTGTGATCTTTATGTCAGCAGCTCCTGCTTCTGGGAACCCGGGAAAAAAGCTTTCGGCCTTCTGGAAGAAAAGTGGGCAGTTCTGGAAATGCAGCCCCTTTCTTTTCGTGAGTATCAGGATGCCCGGGGAAAAGCGGAAAAAGAGGAAGCGAAGAAAGCTCTGCAGCAGTATACAGAGTCTGGTTCCTTTCCGTATCTGTCAGGACGCAGCCTTGACAGGGAAGAAACGCGGGAGTATCTGCGGGGACTTTACCATACGATTCTGTTAAATGATGTGGTGAAACGCCAGAAAATAGCAGATGCTGTTGTTTTGGAAGCAATTTCCCGGTTTCTCATGTATGAGATCGGAATACGGACTTCACCTGCAGCGATTGCCAATGCGATGGCTGCCTCAGGAAGAAAAGTGGATCAGAAAACCGTAGACCGGTACCTTCAGGGATTGACAGAGAGCCAGCTGTTTTATGAAGTGCGCCGGTATCATATTAAAACGCGAAAGCTTTTGACTACGATGAATAAATTTTATCTGTGTGACCCGGTTTTTGGAAGGATGATGGTAAGACAGGAAGAAAAAGATCAGGAACGCGTACTGGAAAATCTGGTATTTCTTGAACTGAAACGCAGATATTCGGAGGTTTACAATGGCCAGCTGGGAGCCAGTACCGAAATTGATTTTGTGGCAATTCGGGATGGCAGACCTGTCTATTTTCAGGTGGCGGAAAGCACAAAGGATCCGGCGGCGCTTTCAGAAAAGCTGACCCCTCTTCAGCAGATTCGTGACAATTATCCAAAATACCTTTTGACAATGGATGAGCAGGAAGCGGATTATGAGGGAATTTTACAATTGAATCTTGTGCAGTGGATGAAAGAAACAGTCTGAAGCTGCAGGATGGAAACAGGTACAACAATGAGCCGGTTTTTTCTAATCTGCGATTGACGCAGGCTGGGGAAAGCCGGCTTTTTGCGTCTTATGAAATAAAAACGCTCCGCAAGGATCGCCATGTGATGGGGCGCTTCTGCGTATTTTGGAGCGCTGTCTTGCTATTCATTCTTGGAAATGGTAGAATCGGAGTAAGAAAAAGGGAATGATGAACCGGAAAAGTACGGAGGAAAATACATTGGAGAAAAAGCAATGGTATTTTTTCAGGCAGAGGCTGACACAGTTTCGTGTGGTATGCATTCTGGCAGCAGTGGCTGTGCTTTGTGGTCTTGCTGTTTTGGGGCAGGGAGTGGGAAAGAAAGCGGAACGTTTGGAGGAAGAAATTCCGGAGGAGAAAAAGCTGGTTCTTTTTACCTCACACAAGCCGGAGGTATATGATCCCATTGTCCGGGAATTTGAATCAAGAACGGGAATCTGGGTAGATGTGAGGGCCGGAGGAACGACGGAGCTTTTGGAGAAGATTGAAGAAAGCAGAAAAAAGGGAGATTTTTCCTGTGATCTGATGTTTGGCGGCGGAATTGAGAGCTACGAGGCAGCAAAGGAAAATTTTGAAGGATATCGGACTAAGAGGAAGGAGCAGATCATCCGTCGATACCAGTCTCAGGAGGATCTGTGGACCCCATTTACAAGGCTTCCCATTGTCTTTATTTATAACAACAAGCTGGTAGGAAAGGAGGATGCGCCTTGCAGCTGGAAAGAACTTTTTACAGAGACGTGGAGAGGGAGGATTGCATTTGCGGATCCTGCTAATTCAGGAAGCAGCTGTACCATGCTGGAAACGATGCTTCAGGTCCTGGACGGAGATGAGGATCAGATTCTGGAGGCATTTGCCAGGGCTCTGGATGGCAGCATTCTGGAAAGCTCTGGCGCAGTGTTGGAGGATGTGGCGGCTGGAAGAAAGATGGTGGGAGTCACTCTGGAGGAGACAGCCAGAAAATGGATTGACAGGGGCGCTGACCTGACGATTGTTTATCCGGAGGAGGGAACCAGTGCTCTGCCGGATGGATGCGCGGTGGTGAAGGGAGCCCGTCATCGAAAAAATGCAGAGCTTTTCCTGGAATTTATTGTCAGTGATGATACCCAGCGGTTTGCAGAGGAATATCTCTGCCGCAGAACGATTCGGGAGGACTTAGAATTGGAGGCCCGGGAACCGGAAAGAAAGCTGGTGCGGTTTGATCTGGAGCTGGCGGTGGGCCGTCAGAAACGGATTTTAGAGAAATGGGCGGTGCTGACAGATGAAGGAAAAAATTAAAATATCATTTAAGCGGGAGCTTCTTGCGGGATTTCTTACGGTTGCCGTTCTGCCTCTGGTGGTTTCCTGTCTGTTTCTGATTCAGATGTTCCAGGTTAAGGCAGACAGGGATTACAGGAAAGTAAATATGGAGCAGGTTCACATCGTGAATTCTGCGTTTTTGGAGTTTTGGAAGAAGATTGAGGACGCGGAAAACAGTCTTGCTTCCTCCTGGATGGTACAGATGGCTATGGCAGGAAAGGCAGAAGGAAGAAAAAGTGAGGTTTATCATATTTTATATGAGAAAACCTCTGAGTTAAGAGAACTGGCTCGTTTTGATCTGTATTCGAGGGATGGAGCTTGCCTGTATTCTACCGGGACTGGCATGTATCAGAAAAAACTTCCTGTGTACTGGGGAATTCTGAAGGTTTCCGGAGCTCATGGGGATGATTTGATTGTTCAGAAGGATCATGAGGATATGAGCCTGATGGCGGCCAGGGGGATTCCAGGGGAGGACGGAGTACCGATTGGCTTTGTTGTGGCAAGTCTGACAGAGGAAAACCTGAATCAGGTGTTCCAGGGGCTTTTGGGAAGCCAGGACGGGCTTTGTATTCTGAATGAATTTTATGAGCCGGTATACAGTGCAGGAACATCTTCCGGAGGAGAAATCGCACAGACTTTGAGGGCTGGAAGAATGGAGGGAAAAGAAGCGCTTTCCTCCTGGAAGGACAGTGAGGTTTTTGTGGCGTCGCTGGGAGATACAGGGCTGACCAGTGTTCTTCTCCGCCCGGAGATATTTACGGGAGGGCTGACAGGCTCCATGTATTCGGTTCTCTTTCTTATGACGGCATTCAGCTTTCTCCTTTGTCTGTTTGTGGCTTCCCGGCTGAGCAGTCACCTGTCCCAGCCGATCCTTTTGCTGAACAGAGCCATGGAAAAGGTGAAAAAAGGAAATCTGGATACCCGTGTGCAAATGGAACGGGCCGATGAATTCGGACAGCTGGCAGCCAGCTTTGATGCTATGACTGCACAGCTGGATCAGTATATGAAGGAACAGGTGGCTCAGCAGAAAAAGCTGAATGAGGTGCAGATTGCCATGATGCAGGCTCAGCTGAATCCTCATTTTCTATATAATACTTTAGATACTATGAAGTGGGTGGCCAAGGCAAACCATATTCCGGAAATAGCCACGCTGTCGGCAAAGCTGGCAAAAATTCTCAGAACCAGTATTTCCAGTCCTCAGATGATTACTTTAAAGGAGGAAATGGAACTGGTGGACAGCTACGCAGAGATTCAGAAAATTCGCTTTGGAGGCCGATTTACCTTTATCTCTGAACTTCCGCAGGAGCTTTCCGGGACTTTCGTTCCCAAGCTGATGATTCAACCTATTGTAGAAAATGCCATGATTCATGGGCTGGCAGACTGTGATAACGGAACCATTCATGTGAAGGTCCATCAGCTGGAGACGCATGGATTTTTGTGCATTGAGGTGACAGACAACGGCTGCGGCATCAGCGATGAGGTGTTAAAATGCCTGAACAGCCGGGAACGGGAAAAGCTGTCCGGCCATATTGGATTTTACAATGTAGACATGGTGATACGGCTTCATTATGGAGACGGATATGGCCTTCAGGCAGAACGGAGGCAGGAGGGCGGCACCTGTGTGCGGATTCTTCTGCCGGACGGGGAGCAGAACCGTGAGGGTTTGGAAAATAACAAAGAAACGAAAAAGGAATCAGGAACAGGCAGCGGAGAAGAAGTGGAGGGAGTGAACAGGAATGTATAAGCTTTTGGTGGCAGATGATGAGATGTTTGTGCGAAAAGGCATTGTTTGTGAGACAGACTGGAAGTCCCTGGGTTTCGGGGAAATTCTGGAGGCTTCAAATGGCAGGGAGGCTCTGGAAATGATTCGGTCAGAGAAGCCGGATCTGATTATCAGCGATATTCGAATGCCGAAAATGAGCGGAATCGAGATGCTGAAGGCGATGCGGGAGGAAAAAAACGATACGCCTGTTATTTTTCTTACGGCCTACAGTGAATTTGAATATGCCAGGGAAGCGCTGAAGCTGTACGCCTCTGACTATATTTTAAAGCCCTTTGAAGATGGCGAGCTGGAGGCGGCAGTTCTTCGGGCCAGGGAAAAAATTCTTCGGTCCCATGACAAAAATGAAGAGAGAGAGCATCCTGCTTCCCTTTGACGAAAACTCTCCCGGCTTGTCCGGTTATGTAAGAGCGGCTGTCCGGTATATGGCAGTTCACTACGGAGAAAGTGAGATTACGGTAGCTCAGATAGCAGATGCTGTCGGAATCAGCGAGGGCCATTTAAGCCACTGTTTTAAAAAAGAAACCGGATATACGGTTATGGCCTGGCTGACCAGATATCGGATTCAGTCGGCTATGAAGCTGCTTTCTGACTGCCGGAACAGGGTATATGAGGCAGCGGAGCAGGTTGGATATCGGGATATTGCCTATTTTTCCAGCACCTTTAAAAAGGTGACAGGAATCACTCCGTCAGAATACCAGAACCGGTGACGGGAACGGTTAATCCTCCTTAATATCATCAGTAAAAATGCAAGATAACAGAAAAACGAAAAGAATCGCAGTCCTGTCATCTGGCTGAGGCTGTCCCTCCACAGTATAATAGAACTATAGTTAAGGACGGCAATTCAAAAAAGGAGGAGATTCATATGAAAAAACGTTTCTTATCAGTAGTTCTTGCGTGTTCTCTGACGGCAGTGTCACTGGCAGGCTGCGGCGGAGGCGGCAATAAGGAAACCCAGCCGGCAGCAGCTCCCACAACAGCAGCAGAAGCTGGAGAAAAGGAAACAGCGGCGCCGGAAGCAAAGCCAGAGGCATCTGGAGATCTTTCTGAGGTAGAGAAGATTATCCAGGAGGCAGAGGGAATGTCCATGGAGGAGCTGGCTAAAAAAGCCATTGAAGAGTCCAATGGAAAGACCTTTTATGGCGTAGGAAATTCCAGCCGCGGAAAGAGCGCCCTGCCCTTATTTATTGAATATCTCCAGACTATTGATCCTTCCTATACAATGGAGTATGAGTGGCAGCAGCCAAAGAACAATAAGATTTTTGAGCAGCTGTCAGCGGATTCCCTGAAATCTACAGGAACCTTTGCCATGACGCTGATTCAGGACGGCAACCAGATTGAGTCGAAAATGGTACAGACCGGTATTCTGAAAACCTATATTCCCAAGGAGTGGGCAGAGGCCAATAACACAACACCGGATGCTTATGAAGGTTTCCTTCCTCTTCAGACACTGAATAAGGTCTTTATGTACAATTCCACAGGAGATGCAGTGTATGACAACTGCTGGGACTTTGTAGCAGAGGGAAGCCATCCGCTGTTTATGGATATTGACTCTGAAATTGTAGGAAAGAACTTTCTGTATATGCTGACAGAGGATCAGTACGCAGGCTGGTTAAAGGATGCCTTTGATGCTCTTGATGACAGCGATAAGGCCTATTTCCAGTCGGTGATTGATGAGGTTTCTGCAGATGCAGAGGATTTGGGACTGGGTGAAAACGGTGCTTATGCACTGGCATGGATTAAGCTTTGGGTAGAAAATTATAACGCGCAGACCGATGACGGTCCTATCTGTAATACTCTGGTAACAGATTCTGCTACGGATCAGAGTGGCCTTCTGGTTTATTCCAAGCTGCGTTCTGTTGAGGAATCTGCTGGTGTATCCTTAAACAACATTAAGGTTGCAGCTTATGAGGACGGCTATCAGGGAATCGGCGGATATGGATACTGCCATTATCTGTTTTTGACCAACAACAGTCCTCTTCCCTGGACAGCCTGTGCATTTATCCAGTATATGACCTGTACAGAGGACGGCTTCTCAGCATGGGGCAAGGATATGGGCGGTTATTCTGCTAACCCGCAGGTTGCAGAGGCCATTGAGACAACCTATCAGCACAGCAAGGGCGGCTACAATGAGGCCGGTGAAAATGTGTATGAATGTAAGAATGATCGCGGCTATGACTGGTGGACAACAGACGGAGAACTGGTTCTTGAGGATCCGGAATACTGTGCTTCTGTTTCCTTTACTGTAGGAAGCTGGATCGAGATGCTGAGCAAGTATGCGGACAGCGCCCAGTAGGGTGTGAAACCATCCGTCTCTTGCAGCAGGCAGAGAGGTTTCATCACTGATTGATAGAATCGAAGGTGCTGTAAGTGATTCGCATATCTGTTTGCGGACCATCTGCGGCACCTTTTCCGATTACAGGAAAGGAGCGGACACAGTTGAAAGAGAATCAGAATACAGCAATTTACAAAAACCGGGTCCGGACGTACTTTTCCAAGCCGCAGAATGTGATCCTGCTGTTGTTTGGTATTATTTTGACCTTTACAACCATTGCGCCGATTGTTGCCATTGTAAAGGATACGCTGACCATTCATCCAGGCACCATTGATGCTCATTTGACGGGAAAGGCATCCGGCTATACGCTGATAAACTATGTGGATCTTTTCACAAGCAGACTGGCTAAGACGAATTTGTGGAAGCCGTTATGGAATACGCTTCTTCTGGCAGTCTTTACCTGTGTGATTTCCATTGTTTACGGCGGTACGTTCGCATTTTTGGTTACCAGAACCAATTTAAAATTCAGAAAATATTTAAGCTCGATTTTTATTTTTCCCTATATCATGCCTCAGTGGACACTGGCTGTGGTGTGGCAGAATGTGTTTAACAGCAATGCGGTTATGGGAACTGCCAATGGCCTTCTGGCTTCTCTGACCGGGTTTGAGGCAGCGAAATGGTGGTGTCAGGGGCTGGTTCCCAGCTCCATTGTTCTGGGACTCCATTACGCGCCTTTTGCCTATATCCTGATTGGAGGAATTTTCCGGAACATGGATGCAAATCTGGAGGAGGCAGCGACAATTCTTGATACACCCAGATGGAAGATTATGTGCCGGATTACCCTGCCAATAATTAAACCGGCGATTTTGTCTACCGTTCTTCTTGTATTTGGAAGTGCAATGGGAAGCTATCCGGTTCCTCATTATCTGGGGCTGACAACGCTTTCCACCAAGTATATTTCCCTGAACTCCAAATATACAGGTGAGGCCAGTATTCTGGCTATTATTATGATGATTTTTGGCGTTCTGATTCTGACGATGAATCAGGTAAGCTTAAAGAGCCGGAAGAATTATACCACAGTAACAGGAAAATCAGGACAGCTGTCCAAAATTAATCTGGGCAGAATCGGAAAATATGGAATTGCCATTGTCATGATTATCTTGACCTTTTTTACCAGTATTTTCCCGATTTTTTCCTTTGCACTGGAAACCTTCCTGCCGAACCCCGGAGATTACAGCTTCCTGTATACAGGCGATTTTTCCAATCTGACTACCAAGTGGTGGCTGACCAGTGAGAATGTGACGGAAAATGGCCTGTACGGTCAGCACGGCATTCTTTACAACAGCACCATCTGGCATGCCTTTGCAGGAACCCTTTTCGTAGCTGTCAGCTGTGCGCTGATAGCAGGAACCATAGGAACTCTGATTGGGTATGCGGTTGCGAAAAACAGGAGAAGCAAGTGGGCCAGCTATGTGAATGCTATGGCATTTCTTCCTTATTTAATGCCGTCCATTGCAGTAGGAGCAGCATTTTTTATCCTGTTTTCCAATGAAAAGATTAATCTTTTTAATACATATACCCTGTTGATTATTACAGGAACCATAAAATATATCCCCTTTGCCAGCAGAAGTGCTCTAAACTCCATGCTGCAGCTGAGCAATGAGATAGAGGAAGCGGCCATGATTCAGAATATTCCCTGGCACAAGCGGATGTTCCGGATTATTATTCCGATTCAGAAATCAGCGATTATCAGCGGATATATGCTTCCGTTTATGACGTGCCTGCGTGAGCTGTCACTGTTTTTGCTGCTTTGCACCCAGGGCTTTATTCTTTCCACAACCCTGGATTACTTTGATGAAATGGGACTGTATGCATTTTCCAGTGCCATTAACCTGATTCTGATTGTAACGATTCTGATTTTCAACACTCTGGTCAACAAGCTGACCGGAGCCAGCTTAGATGAGGGAATCGGCGGCTGATCAAAACAGAAAGGAAGGGAACTCTTATGCCGGAAATTGTTTTAAAAAACGTTACAAAGCGGTGGGGAAAATTTTATGCGGTGGATCACCTGAATCTTCATATTGATGATAATTCCTTTATCACCCTTCTGGGCCCCTCCGGCTGTGGAAAGACTACAATTCTGCGAATGATTGCAGGTCTGGAAACGCCGACAGAAGGGCAGATAACCATTGGTGATCGAGTTGTATTTGACAGTGCAGCAGGAATTAATGTGCCGGCTAATAAAAGAAAGGTAGGTTTTCTGTTCCAGAACTATGCTCTTTGGCCCAATATGACGGTTTATCAGAATATTGCATTTGGACTGAGCAATATTAAGGAGCAGCTGCCCAAATATGACTTTGAAGCCATGAAGGCCGGGGAACTGAAGAAGGCGCTTCAAAGCGGAAAGCGGATTCGTGACCTGGTGGAGGAGTGCCGGGACAAACGGGGAAAGCTGGATGAAGACAAAATCTATTTGAAATTTATGGATTCCTTTACCCTGTCCATTTATACAGCAAAGGAGCTTTACGGATTGAAGATTCATGAGGCGGCGGATCCGGATGCAGCGGCATCAAAAAAGTCTGAAGAATATTCGAAAAAGCTGGAGGAAATCCGGGCGTCTTATGAGGCAAAGGGACAGAGCCTCAGTGAACAATATGCAGTAACGGCAGACGGAAAGACATTGATAGAAGAGCGCAAGCTGACAAAGGAAGAGATTGATAAGGCAGTGCGCCGTGTGTCCCGGATTGTTAAAATCGGAATGTTTATGAATCGTTATCCGGCAGAGCTTTCTGGAGGACAGCAGCAGCGTGTGGCGATTGCCAGAACTCTGGCTCCGGAGCCAGATGTGCTTTTCATGGATGAGCCTCTTTCCAATCTGGATGCCAAGCTGAGGCTGGAAATGCGCTATGAGCTTCAGCGGCTTCACGTAGAGACAGGCAGCACCTTTGTATACGTTACCCACGATCAGATGGAGGCCATGACTCTGGCAACAAAAATCTGTCTGGTCAATAATGGAGTTCTCCAGCAGTACGATGCGCCGCTTGATGTTTACAGACGTCCGGCCAACCTGTTTGCTGCAGATTTTGTTGGAAATCCATCGATCAACTTCATTGAGGCTCATGGATGCCAGAAGGCGGACGGCAGCCTGGAACTGTCTCTGCTGGAAAACCAGAAAGCAGTTTTTCAGCCGGATGAGCCCCTCAATCTGGACGGCTGGTTCCAGGAGCGCGATCGGCTGGAGCAGGAAAAGGAAGCAGCCCGGGCAGAGCTTTTAAAAGATAAGCGGGCAGTAGAAAAAAGCAACAAGGACGAGGCATTCCGGTATCACATTGCAAAGGTAGATGAGTCTGACTATGCCATAGAGGATGAGCCGGTAATTACCAACGAAGATTTTGTCCTGGGCGTTCGTCCGGAGTGTATCCGGCTGGAGGAAACCGGGGCGGTTCCGGCTGTCATTTACGGCGCCATGCCTACAGGCATGGAATCTACCCTGAAGCTGCGGATTGGAAAATTCTTGCTGACCGGGGTAGTATTTGGAAGTGTAACCTTCCGCCTGGGAGAAGAAACGGGGATTTCCATTACAGGCTCAGATATCCTTCTCTTTGACCGGAAATCAGGAAAGCTGATTTCATCGGGAAGACTGAGTTTTTGTTAGAATTTCGTCGGATGTAGTCTGGTATTTGAAGAAGCCTGAAAAATCAGGAGACAGCTGATTTTCCGGGCTTTTTCTTGTCCGATTTTTTAAAACATGATAAACTGATGTGGAACGATTTTATACGGCTACAAAAAGGAAAGGACAAAATACTGCATGGCTGTTGAAGAAAAAAGAATTTTGAAAATGATTTATCTGCTTTCTCGAACAGACAGTTATTTGAAAGCAGGAGAATTGGCGAGAGAATTGAATATATCGGAAAGAACGGTTAAAAATGATATTGATCATTTGCGGGAAGCCTGCAGAAACTGCGGATGTAACTTGAAATCAGTACGCGGAAAAGGATATATTCTGGAAATCAGAGATACAGAACGTTTTGCACAGACAAGGGAATGGATTAACATTCTCTTTAATAATGTGGAAAAAGATGTGAAACAAAATCAGTCCTATCAGTTAGCTAGGGCAATAATGTGCGGTCAGACAGCAGATGATGACGGCTTTTTTCAGCTGGAGGAGTTGGCAGTATCTTTATATGCTTCTTTAAGCACCATTAAAAAGAAAATGCCCTGGGTTCGGAATTTTCTTGAATCCTATGGGGTAGAATTGATTTCCCGTCCGGGTAGAGGGCTGCGGCTGCAGGGGGACGAATTAAGTCAGAGACTGTGCATGTTGGAATTGTACGAAAATCATTTTCGCACCCGTGTTGTCTCATTTGATAATTATACCTATGAAAGAGCGTTTGCAGATCTGAATGATAAGGATCAGATTAGAAAACTCGTTTTAAATGTGATCAGAAAGTCTGAAAACGAACTTTTTGATACGTACACAAACCGGTTTGTAGATTATATACTTCTGCAAAGAAATCGAGTAAAAGCCGGTTTGGTCATTGATGAAAAAGCGGAATGCTGGAGTCGATGGATTCCGGAGATAAAGCGGTTTCCTGAATGGAACACTGCATCAGAGATGCTGGAACAGCTTCAGTTTATGACAGGATTTTTCCCGTCAACAGAAGGAGAAATTGCTGCTGTTGTAGTACTTTTATTAATCTGGGGAGATTGGGAGCAATATCCAGGTTTGGAACAGCGTTTTCCTGAAATATATAAAAAAGCACAAGTTCTATCAGATAGAATTGCAAAAAAGACAGAGCATCTGTGGATGCTGCCTTCTTATTTCGAAGAAAATAATCTTGCCGGTATATTGATTCCTGAACTTGTCCGGTTAATGATTCAGCATAGTTTTGGATATGAATGTTGTCAGATGCTGGGAAATATGATATCGGAAAATCCAATAAAAAAGTCACCGCTCACTATGGCGCTGGCAGATACCATGACGGTTCTGTTAAAGGAAGAGGGGATGCATGTCAGTGAGTTTAATAGACAGTTTCTTGCCCTTACCATTTTTGGCATTATTGATGGAATTCCTTATTCTTATAAGAAGAGGCGTCTGCTTATCTGCGCAAGAAATGGAAAGAGGAGCGGGCAAATCATTGCCGAAAATATAAAAAGGCAACTGGGCACATGGTGGATAGAAACGATCGACATCAAACCGCTTTATGAAGCAAGAAAATATGAGCAGAGTCAGTTCGATTGCGTTATTGGAAGTTATGACTGCTATGCTTACCGTTATATATGGCCATACATAGTGGTACAGCCTCTCATGGAAAAAGCGGATTTTGAACGGGTCCGTACAGAAGTATTAACGGCCGGATATGATTTAGATGATCTGATGTCATCTCTTCGGTGGGATGTTATAGAAATTCATCGAAACTTTCCGGCATCAGGGCTGGACGGTTATGTTCAGCTTTTGGCATATCAGTGGGGGAAGGATACTCACGCAAAAGAACGTCTGGCGCTGTTTTATGCAGATTCAAAGCATTTTCATATTTTAAATCAGCTGATGGTTGTAACGGCTCCTTTTGCGGAAACAGGAAGGAATATTTTTGAGGTATATTATTTTGCAAAGCCGCTGATTATGGGAGAGGAAACGGTTCGGGCTGTATTGTTTTTCTCTGCAGATTTCAGTGGAAATCCAGCGCTTATTCGCTTTTGGGAACATGCAGTACGTATTTATTATGAAGAATTCGAATCGATAGATTGCGAAATGAAATTGGAAGAGCAGTTTCACTGGCTGTCGGAAAAAGTGCGAAAAGAATTATAATAAGAAGAAATTGCACGACAGCAAAGGCAATATGCGGTGTTTCCGCAGATATCATGAAAACATAGACGTGGAAGTTTCTTCTTTGTATATTATAATGTAATTATCATAAATACGGGATATTTAACAAAAGGAGGAATTTGTATGTTGCAAAGTGCTTTGTTGTGTGCAGCCGTTTGGGTTTTCACACAAGGTGTAGATCGACTGATGGGGTGGCAGACACTTCAGCGCCCGATTATTACAGCTACCCTGACTGGATTACTTTTGGGGGATCTTCAAACGGGCTTGCTGATGGCTGCATCACTGGAGGCAATTTTCATGGGAATTTCTGCTATTGGCGGTTCCGTTCCAGCAGATGCCTGTGCAAGCAGTATTATTGCTGTCGCTTATGCAATCCTGACAGGTGCTGATGTGGAGACCGGGTTGGCGCTTGCAATGCCGATTGGTACATTAATGGGAGCAGTGAATGAGATGTGGAAACCGGTTCTGGCAGCTCTTGCTCCTTATTGGGAACGTTTGGCTACCAGCGGAAAAGAGAAGTCCTTCCGGGCTCAGGTAATCGGATGTGGAATGTTTGTAGATCGGCTTCCTCAGACAATTATTTTGTTTGCGGCTATTGCTTTTGGTGTAACAGGTTTGGAGCAGGTGATGAGTGCTATGCCTCCATTTATTATGTCAGGTCTTTCTGCTGCAAGCTCAATGATGACAGGAATCGGATTTGCTATTCTTATTTCCATGATATGGAATCGTGAGATTGGATGTTTTTTCTTTGTCGGCTATGTATTTTCCAAATATATGGCACTTCCTACTATGGCAATTGCAATTCTTGCAGCTGCTATGGCACTGGTTTACTTCTTTGTGGAAAAGAAAATTAATGATGTAAAAAAACTGGTTGAGAATGGCGGTGCTGGCTCCGCAGAAGAGGAGGATTTATTTTAATGGCTAAGACAACATATACTCCGGAAGAAAAGAAAACTTTGAGAAGAATGTTTTGGAATTCAGGGCTGACCTTTTCAAGCTTCAACATGGTAAAAATGGAGGGAAATGCATTTGCTCTGACTATGGAACCGGCTCTAGATGAGTTATATAAAGATAAAGCAGAAAAAGCGGAAGCAATGCGCCGTCACAATGGATTTTTCAATACTCATGCAGTTTTTCTTGCATTGATTGCAGGTATTACCTATGCTTTGGAACGTCAGAAAAAGGAAACAGGCGGTGTAGATGAGAATGTAATCGAAAATATCAAAGTGGCGTTAATGGGACCTACAGCAGGTATTGGCGATGCATTTTTCTTTAACTGTCTGCGGGTTATTGCAGCAGGTATTGCAATGGGACTTTGTAGTCAGGGAAACATTTTGGGAGTTTTCCTGTTCCTGCTGATTTATGGAGGTTCTCAAGTGGCTGCCCGTTGGTATTTGCTCCATGCCGGTTACAAATATGGAACAACTTTCATTGATACGGTATTCAGTTCTGGTTTGATGGAGTCAGTCACAAAGGCTGCTGGTGTGATGGGTATTACGATGGTTGGAGCAATGGTTGCTTCTTCTGTTAATGTGAAGTTGGCCTGGACATTGAATATCGGAGAGACTTCCGTGGTTCTTCTTGATATTTTCAATTCTATTATGCCAGGAATCCTGTCGGTTGCTTTAGTGTTTGGAATGGTTCGGCTTATCAAAAAAGGATATAAGCCAATTACACTTGTGTTCGGAATTTTGATTATTTCTATTGTGCTTGCATTTTTCGGAATTTTCTAGTGAGGATAGGAATATGAATAGAAGAACGTGGAAATCAGAAAAAATTTTAACAGAAGCGGGCTTTATCAATGGATATATTACTGTAAAAGATGGACTAATAGAAGATATTGCGGAGGATTTTGATGGACCATATGAGGATGCAGGCAGCCTGATGATTGTTCCCGGAATCATTGATGTACATAATCATGGGTTTGGCGGATGGTCCATGACAGATCCCTGCACAGAACAGGATATTCTCGGATATGCAAAAGCATTAACATCTATCGGGGTAACAGGTGTTCTTCCTACAGCAAAGGAAGATGCGTTTGAAGCAATTGCATCGGTAATGGATCAAGATTATGAAGGTGCAGTAATCTATGGGATTCACAGTGAGGGACCTTTTTGGGCAAGAGGCGGTGAAAATACGGTAGGTGCATCCTGGCCATCTCCCAATGTGGAGGAAACAGAACGCCTGATTGAAAAAGCAGGGGGCAAAATGAAGGTCATGGCTATTGCACCGGAGCTGCCAAATGCTTACGATGTGATTCGTTGCCTGCACAGACATGGAATTAAAGTTGCCTGCTGTCATACAGCAGGACACGCACAGGATATCTATGATGCAGCAAAAAAGGTTGGATTTGATATTGCTACACATCTTGGAAACGGAATGCGGGGAATTCATCACAGAGACGTAGGCGTTTTGGGTGCACTGCTTCTTTTGGATAATATATATTATGAGATTATAACGGATCTGAATCATTTATGCCCGGATATGATTCGTTTGATATTCCGTATTCAGCCATATAGTAAGTTTTGCCTGATTTCAGATTCCAACTATATTTCCGGACTTCCGGCAGGTACTTATCTACGATATGGAAGAGAAAATTACGCGGATGAAAAAGGATTGATTTTAAATTCAGATGGCAGAATCTGCGGCAGCGGCAGCTGGGTATTGCGAAATATCCGTCAGCTAGTTCAGGTTGTAGGCATTCCGGTGGAGCAGGCTTTTTACATGGCCTCACTGTATCCAGCAAGGTATCTGGGGATTGATCAGGAAACCGGTTCTCTTCGAAATGGAAAAAGGGCAGATATGATTTTTGTAGATGAAGACTTTATCTGTCAGAGAACATTTGTGGGTGGGAAGCAGGTGTTTGACAGAAAAGAAGATATGACGGAAAAAATATTGAATGCAGAAGCAATGAAATTGAAAGTGAAATAACAGATAAGATTAAGGGAGAAAAAATTTATGATTAAATTGTTCCGTATTGATGAACGGTTAATTCATGGACAGATTGCGATTAAGTGGTCTCGTCATACAGGAGTGGACAGTATTGTAGTAGCAAACAACAATGCGGCTGCCAATGTGATGATTCAGAAGTCACTGAAAATGGCAGCACCACCAGGAATTAAGACTGTGATTAAGTCAATTGACGATGCAGTAAAGACGCTCAATGATCCTCGCTGTGAACCTTTAAAGGTATTGGTTCTGGTTAATAATCCAGATGATGCCATTGAGATGGCAAAACGCGTAAAGGGGATTCCCTTTGTAAATGTGGGTAACTATGGTCGTGTTGCGCCGAAAAAGCCGGGAAAAGAGAGAATGCGTCTGGATAACAATCTGTATTGCGATGAGGATGAGGTTGTATCATTTAAGAATTTAATGGCAGAGGGATTGGAGTGTATTTACCAGACAACACCGGAGGAATCAGCAATTCCATTAAAAAAATTGATTCCATAAAAAATGGGAGGAATAAGGCGATGAAGCTTATCATCCAGTCAGACGATTTGGGAATCACGGAGGCGGTCAGCTGTGGAATTGCCCGGGCTGCCCGGGAAGGCGCCATTACTTGTACAGGCCTTTTTTCTAATATGCCTGCTGCGCCATTTGCAGTAGAACTGATGCAGCAGTATCCGGAAATCTGCCTGGGCCAGGATATTAATCTGGTTGCAGGACGTCCCTGTGCAGATCCTGAAAAGATTCCGACACTGGTTCAGGAGGACGGTTCCTTTTTGACCTCAGGAATGCATCGAGCCATTGATCAAAAAGACGGCAATCAGGATCATATGCACTTGGAAGACTGTATAACAGAAATGGAGGCACAGGTTATTCGATTTTGTGAATTAACTGGGAAGCTTCCCGAATATCTTCACGGACATTCCTACAGCTCACCTGCATTCCGGGAAGCAATGGCACAGATTGGGAACAAATACGGGATTCCGTTGGTGCAGGATATGCTGAAAGAATTTGGAGCAGTTAAACTGAGAAAAAACTGGAATAAAAAGCCATTTTCTTTGGAAGAACAGATGTGTTCGGATCCGGCTTCCTATATTACAGAAGATCTGGAATTTTTAACGCATTCTCTTGGATTTATCGGAACCCACTGCGGATATGTCGATCGTGAATTATTTGAAGTATCTTCCTACACGTTAATCAGAAATCAGGATTTGGCTGCCGTTACAGGAGAGCGGATAAAAACCTGGATCAGAAAAAATAAAATTGAATTAATAAGTTATCGTGATTTATTGAACAGAAAATAACAAAGGAAAGACGGGGAATAGTTGAATGACAAAATTTTTTCTGTCCTCACATGGACGTTTGGCAAGTGGAATTGGAAGTTCACTGGATATTTTGCTGGGAGGACACGACCGGTTGACTTGCTTTGATTCTTATATAGATGAGCATTCATTAAATGATGCGCTGGATCAGTTCTTTCAATCAGTAGAGCCGGAGGAACAGGTGATTTTGCTGTCTGATATGTATGGCGGAAGTGTAAACAGCACCATGTATACATATCTGAATCATCCAAATACAACATTGGTTACAGGTGTTAATCTGGCGCTTGTTATCGGACTGATTATTCTGGAAACGCCTATTACTCGTGATGTTCTGGACCAGATAGTGACTCAGTCCCGTGAGGCAATCCGTATTGTGGAGTTAGAGGAAACGGATATACTCGAAGAAAATGAAGAATTGTTTTAAATTCAGCTGTTCAGCAGATTGGCAGCTTCACAGAATTCTATCCTTTGAAGGCGGATTTCTTGGCGCTTATGCTGTTGCTCCGCGCGCAGGGATTTTTGCATCGGCACAGACGGGGAATCTGATGAGTGCAATGGAGTGTCTTTATAAAGGAGAGGGAGAGGCGCTGCTTTTCCGGATTGGATTTGCAGTAGTATTTTCCGGGGCACTTGTTTTGTCATATATTTTAAAAGTATATGCAGGAAAAGATTTAAAAAGCTACTGTATGTTCATAGATGCAGCAGCTCTTTTTATCATGTCTTTGCTCCCTGAGACGTTAAATACCATTGTGGCTGTTTATCCTCTGGCTTTTGCAGCCAGCTTTCAATGGGGAACATTTTCTGGTTCTGATGGATACAACAGCTCTACTATTTTTATAACGAACAACTTGAAGCAGTGTGTTTGGGGCTTCACTGAATATATTCATTCAGGTAATGGGGCTGCCAGAGAAAAGGGGGTTTATTATGGAATAACACTTATTCTATTTTTAGCAGGCGCATGTCTGGGATATGTATCTGTTGGATTGGCCGGGATAAAAGGAGGTCTGATTGGATTAATACCATTAGGAGCAGCAGGGTATATATTGAAACGATAGAAAAAAGAATATGGATCTGCTCTATAATTTATTTAAAATTAAATGTCTGCAGATTTGAAGTATATAACGCTGTATAGGGGAAATCTTGTACAGCGTTTTTGCTGTTCTGCCATAAAACAAAGTCAAAGATTGCTCTGTGTTTCTTCTCCTCCGGATATAGACTTTGCATCTGGAATATGATACAATTTTTTCTTGATAGATAGAATCGCAGTATAATACCGGACGGCAGGGGGGAGAGTGATAACATGCGGATGCTTACCTGTAAGCAAGCAGAAAAAATGGTAATGCCCTATATAGACGGAAGATTGGATGAAGAGGAGCTGGAGGATTTTCTTTCCCATGTCAATGAATGTCCGGCATGCCGGGAAGAACTGGAAATTTACTTTACTGTGTATGTAGGTCTGAGACAGCTGGATACAGGGACAGGGGTTTATGACATTACCGGAGCCCTGGGGGAAAGCATGGATCTTTCCTGGATGAAGGTGCGGGCAGTCCGTCTCCGGAAGGTAGTCTGTTATGCAGTCAATACTCTGGTGACAGTTAGTATTCTGGTGATGCTGGCCATGCAGCTTCGAATCTGGATAGGATAGGAGAAAATATGGAAAAACTGGTGTTAATAGACGGTCACAGCATTTTGAACCGGGCCTTTTACGGGGTTCCGGAGCTGACAAATTCTGAGGGACTTCATACCAATGCAGTGTATGGGTTCCTCAATATTATGTTTAAGATTCTGGAAGAAGAAAAGGCAGATTATCTTGCAGTTGCCTTTGATTTGAAAGAGCCAACCTTCCGCCACAAAATGTTTGCGGATTATAAAGGAACGAGAAAGCCTATGCCGGAGGAGCTTAGGGAACAGGTTCCTCTTATGAAGGAGGTTCTGACCTCTATGGGGATTCCTATTCTGACAATGGCAGGTTATGAGGCAGACGATATTCTTGGAACGGTGGCAAAGCGCAGTCAGGCTAAGGGGCTGGAGGTTTCTGTTGTGTCCGGCGACAGAGATTTGCTGCAGCTGGCAGATGTGCATATTAAAATCAGAATTCCCAAGACAAACCGGAAAGGAACCGAGATTTACGATTATTATCCGGAGGATGTAAAGCGGGAATACCAGGTGACCCCTCAGGAATTTATCGATGTGAAGGCTCTGATGGGAGACTCCTCAGACAATATTCCAGGAGTGCCTTCCATTGGGGAAAAGACGGCAACCAGCCTGATCACAGCCTATGGTTCCATTGAAAATGTAAAGGCTCATCTGGAGGAGGTTAAGCCACCCAGAGCGAAAAAGGCCCTGGAGGAGCATTATGATATGGCAGTGATGAGCAAGGAGCTGGCAGCTATCTGTCTGGAATGCCCGATTGATTTTTCCTGGGATAAGGCAAGGCTTGATAATCTTTACACACCGGAGGCTTACCAGTATATGAAGCGTCTGGAGTTTAAATCCATCCTGACACGTTTTGATGTACAGAGCATGGGCGGAGCTTCTATTGAGGAAAAGTTCTGGACGGTTGAAGAACTGGCTGGGGCGGAAGAGGTGTTTGAACGGGCAGAAGCGGCGGAGAATGTTGGGTTTCAGCTGATTAAAGGAAAGGATGGAGCAGCAGGTCTGGCGATTTGCTTCGGAGAAGAAGAAATTTACGGGATTCCGGTATCTGGCTTTATGACAGCAGCCTATTTGTGTGATAAAATCCGCAGTCTGGCTGAAAAACGAAAAGGCACGGATTCTATGAATACCCTGAATTTAAAGGCGCAGCTTTCCGAGCTGGAGCTGGATTACGGCAGCCCGGTTATGGACGGGGCAGTTGCCGGATATCTGCTGAATCCTTTGAAAGATACGTATGACTATGATGATCTGGCAAGAGATTATCTAGGAATGACGGTTCCCTCTCAGGCAGATCTTCTGGGAAAGGCAGATTTTTGTGAGACATTTGCGCAGGGAAAACAGGAAGCAGTTACCTGCGCCTGCTATATGGCTTATATTGCGTGGAAATCGCTTCCTGTGCTGAAGAGCAGACTGGAGGAGGAGGGAATGCTGTCTTTGTTCCTCCAGATGGAAATGCCTCTGATATACAGCCTTTATCACATGGAGCAGGCAGGTGTCCGGGTGGACAGAGAACAGCTGAAGGTCTATGGAGAGCAGCTAGAGGTGAAGATCCAGAAGCTGGAGCAGGAGATTTACCAGCTGGCCGGGGAGACGTTTAACATTAACTCTCCCAAACAGCTGGGAGAGATCCTTTTTGAGCGGATGCAGCTTCCTCATGGAAAGAAGACAAAGACAGGGTATTCTACAGCGGCGGATGTGCTGGAAAAGCTGGCTCCGGAATATCCGGTTGTTCAGATGATTCTGGAATACCGTCAGCTGACCAAGCTGAATTCTACTTATGCTCAGGGTCTGGCTGGTTTTATCCGGGAGGATGGCAGAATTCATGGAAAATTCAACCAGACCATTACGGCAACGGGACGTATCAGCAGCACAGAGCCGAATCTGCAGAATATTCCGGTTCGCATGGAGCTGGGACGGGCTATTCGGAAGGTGTTTGTGCCAGAGGAGGGCTATGTATTTGTAGATGCGGATTATTCGCAGATTGAACTTAGAATTCTGGCCCACATGTCTCAGGATGAACGTCTGATTCATGCGTATAGAGACGCTCAAGACATTCATGCCATTACGGCTTCGGAGGTATTCCATACTCCTCTTGAACAGGTGACACCACTGCAGAGAAGAAATGCCAAGGCTGTGAATTTCGGAATTGTATATGGAATCAGTGCTTTTGGACTCAGTGAGGATTTAAGCATCAGCAGAAAAGAGGCGCTGGAATATATTAACAAGTATTTTGAAACCTATCCGGGAGTGAAAGCATTTTTGGATGAGCAGGTGCGTCTGGGAAAGGAACAGGGGTATGTGACTACGCTGTACGGCAGAAAACGTCCGATTCCAGAGCTGAGATCAGCCAACTTCATGCAGCGCTCTTTTGGTGAGCGGGTTGCCATGAATTCCCCGATTCAGGGAACTGCAGCCGACATTATGAAGCTGGCAATGATTGCGGTGGATCAGGAACTGAAGGAGAGAAGGCTGGATGCACGGATTGTTCTGCAGGTTCATGATGAGCTGCTGGTAGAGGTGAGGGCTGAGGAGGCAGAGACGGTAGCGGCGCTTCTTACAGAAAAAATGAAGCAGGCAGCGCAGCTGAAGGTTTCTCTGGAGGTAGAGGCCCATACAGGTTCTACCTGGCTGGATGCCAAATAAAACGAGATGAGCCAGGGCAGCACAGCTGCGCTTTAAACAAAGGCCACAGGAACCGGGCGGTCAATATCCAGAGAATTGGGCGTGACATGGCAGTCATAGGCAAGAATATGGACGCCATGGGCTGCGGCATGGGCCAGAGCATCCGCAAATTCTGGATGAGTAGCCCGGTTGGCTTCAAAGGAAGTGACTCCTTTCATGGCAATGACAAAGAGAAGGTAGGCCCGGCAACCCTCTGCGGCAGCCAGCTCCAGCTCTTTTAGATGCTTCAGCCCCCGTTCCGTCGGGGCATCTGGAAAGCGGGCAGTTTTGTTTTCTTCCAGGGTCACACCCTTGACCTCCATAAAGGCAGGAACGCCGTTTTCCTCAAAGGCCAGATCGAAACGGGAATTGCCGAAGCGGACTTCCCGCTTCGGGGAGATTCCCTGGCTGCACAGCCATTCGTACGCAGCCTGATTGGGAGCCTGGGAGTCCATATTGATCAGAATGGAACCATGATCGGTTTCCTTACGGACGCAGATTACAGAATACTCTGTTTTGCGTCCCAGGGCAGCGGCATTGGGATGGTGCTGAAGGAAAAGAGGGGCTCCGGGAACCAGAAGCTCCCGGCAACGGCCTGTATTTTTTACATGACAGGTAACCTGCAAGTTTCCGATTTTTGCATAAGCGATAAAACGGTTGGGGCGGGACTGGAAAACCGCAGGCATCATATGTTCATATTTCATGGAAATGACCTCGTATTTCGTATGATTTTCACAGGAATAAGCCATCCTGTACGATAGGAAAGCTTGCCAGTTTTTCTTTCGTTTGTCAAGTGAATTTGAGAGGAAAATGGAAAAAAGAAGATGCAAAGCTGAACTGTGACGAAAAAAGAGTAATAGGAGATGAGAGAATGGAGAAACCCTGTATTTTAGTGAGTGCCTGTCTGCTGGGGATGAACTGCCGGTACAACGGAAAAGGAGAATTGAACAGACAGGTTCTTGAACTTTCCCGGGACGCGGCTTTGATTCCCTTTTGCCCGGAAATATACGGAGGTCTTGCTACGCCGCGGGATCCGGCAGAGCGGCAGGGAGAACGGGTTATGACTGCAGCAGGAGCAGATGTGACGGAGCAGTACAAAAAAGGCGCTGAGGAGGCGCTTCGCCTGGCCAGAGTTTTTGAATGCAGGGCAGCTGTTCTAAAAGAAAGAAGCCCCTCCTGCGGACGGGGGCAGATTTATGATGGAACGTATACCAGAAGGCTGATTTCGGGAGACGGCGTTACAGCCCAGCTTCTGGAGCAGGAGAAGATTCCTGTTTTTGGAGAGACTTCCTGCGGCCAATGCCGGGAATTTCTGGAAACGTTTAAAACAGGGGAAGAACAAGAAAAATAAAAGTTCTTATAGAAGAGATGAAAAAACTGTGATATAGTATGTGCTAGAATCAAAGCAAGAAAAGAGAGGTTCAGACAATATGAATAATCAGTCATCAGAAGAAATAAAGAATCCCAAACTGGTTCAGGCGATGCAGGATATGTTAAAGCATGACAACGCCCATACCCGCAGCGTTATGGCAGAGGCTCTTATGGAATCCAGAATGCTTTCTCCGATTCTGAAAGAGACCGTTCTGACAGAGAAGGCTGGTCCCAGCACCAGAATCAAATTTGAAGACATTGCTAATACAGAGGGCGAGCATTATTATCTGGCATTTACCGATATGGACGAGTATGAAAAATGGAATGAAGACGGAACACACGATCAGGCACTGATTATGACGATGGAAGATTTTGGAAACATTCTGATTCGTCAGATCAATGATTTAAAGGGCTTTGTAATCAATCCCTATGGCGAAAATGTGAGCATTTCCAAAGGTCTTTTGTTATCCCTGTTAAAGCAGCAGGAAGCAAAGCGGAACGCAGAAGGTATGAATTAATGGAGCTTGTGCTTGGCATAACAGGAGGAGTGGGAGCTGGAAAAAGCCGGATTCTTGAAATTCTGCGTCAGGAATATGGCGCCAGAATCATTCAGGCAGATCAGGTGGCGGCAGCCCTTGAGGAGCCTGGTGAGCCCGGTCTTCTGGCTCTGACAGAGCTGTTTGGAACAGGAATTCTTAATCAGGAGGGAAGCCTGGACAGAAAAGCCTTTGCACAGCGGATTTTTACAGATGAGAAGGCTTTGGAGATGGTAAATCAGGTGATTCATCCCATGACCTGGCAGAGAATTCGGGAAATGATTGCTCAGGAACCCTGCCCAGTTACAGCAGTAGAGGCAGCTCTTTTTAGTGAGCAGAGCCGCAGTCTGTGCCGCCATTTGGTGTTTGTGGATACCAGTGAGGAAAACAGGATTCACCGCCTGATGGAGGGACGGGGGTATTCCCGGGAAAAATGCCTGGATATTATGAAAAATCAGCCGGACAGAGAATATTTTCTGCAGCTGTCGGATTATGTGATTGACAACAACGGAAGTCTGGAGACAGTGCGCAGTCAGATTTGCCGGATGATGGAGGAAGTTACCAATGAGATTCGTTAGCATTGCCAGCGGCAGCAGCGGCAACTGTATTTATATCGGTTCAGAGCGTACTCACATTCTGGTGGATGCGGGAATCAGCAATAAAAGAATTGAGCAGGGACTCAACGCCATTGGTTTAAAGGGAAGCGACTTAAACGGAGTGGTGATTACCCATGAACACTCAGACCATATTAAGGGGATTGGAGTTCTGGCCAGAAAGCATGGTGTGCCTATTTATGCAACCAGGGAAACTCTGGACGAAATAGCATCAAAGACTTCTCTTGGAGAATATCCCAAGGAGCTTTTTCATCCTATTTCTCCAGATGTGGAATTTTCTATTGGAGATTTGGAGATTTCTCCCTTTTCCATTGATCATGATGCGGCAAATCCGGTGGCTTATCGGGTGAAAAATGGGAGAAAATCGGTTGCTGTAGCTACAGATATGGGGCATTATGATCCCTATATTATTGAGCATCTGCAGGGGCTTGACGCTCTTCTTCTGGAATCAAACCATGATGTGAATATGCTGCAGACTGGACCCTACCCCTATTATCTGAAGCGGAGAATTCTGGGGGATCACGGTCATCTTTCCAATGAAAATGCAGGACGTTTGCTGAATTATATTTTACATGATCAGATGAAGCATATTCTTCTGGGACATTTAAGTAAGGAAAATAATTATGAAGAACTGGCTTATGAGACCGTTCGCCTGGAGATTGATCAGGGAGACTGTCCTTACCGGGCTGGAGATTTTCCGATTGATGTAGCCGGACGGGATCAGATGTCAGAGATTGTGAATTTGTAAGCAAAAGCCATACATAGAGATGAGCCTTCCTGGTACATGGGATTTTTCCGTGCAGAAGTGGGATGGATATCATAAATGAAAAATCAGAGAGGTGGAACAGATATGAGTAAGGTGATTATTACCGTAGTAGGAAAAGACACGGTGGGCATTATTGCAAAGGTATGTACCTACCTGGCAGAAAAGCAAGTCAATGTTCTGGATATTTCCCAGACAATTGTACAGGAGTATTTTAACATGATGATGATTGTAGACATGGAGAAGGCTACCGGCTCTTTTGAAGAGGTTTCCATAGAACTGGAGAAGGTAGGCGAGGAAATCGGCGTAACCATTAAGTGCCAGAGAGAAGAAATCTTTACAAAAATGCATCGAATCTGATGGAAATCCGGTGCAGTTTAGGCTCTGTGCCGGACAGAAACGGTGTACGACAAGTAAAAGGAAAAGGTGGAACTGTCTATGTTAAATATGTTTGAGGTAAATGAAACAAATAATATGATTGAGCATGAGAAGCTGGATGTGCGCACCATTACAATGGGTATCAGCCTGCTGGACTGCTGCGACAGCAATCTGGACGCGCTCAATGAAAAAATTTACAGAAAAATCACCACCTATGCAAAGGATCTGGTGTCTACAGGAGAGGCCATTGCCCGTGATTTCGGTGTGCCGATTGTAAACAAGCGAATTTCTGTTACTCCGATTGCTCTGGTGGGCGGCTGCGCCTGCAAGTCTCCGGAGGATTTTGTGACTCTGGCCAGAACCCTGGATCGGGCAGCAAAGGAAGTGGGCGTAAACTTTATTGGCGGCTATTCTGCTCTGGTTTCCAAGGGAATGACACCTGCTGAGGAGAATCTGATTCGTTCGATCCCTCAGGCGCTGGCTGAGACAGAGCGTGTCTGCAGCTCTGTGAATGTAGGATCTACAAAAACAGGACTGAATATGGATGCGGTACGGCTTATGGGCGAGATTGTCAAGAAGACAGCCGAGGCAACAAAGGAAAATGATTCTCTGGGCTGTGCAAAGCTGGTAGTATTCTGCAACGCGCCGGATGATAATCCTTTCATGGCAGGCGCTTTTCATGGTGTGACAGAGGCAGATGCCATTATCAATGTAGGCGTCAGCGGCCCTGGAGTAGTAAAGGTGGCTCTGGAAAAGGCAAGGGGAGAAAATTTTGAAGTGCTGTGCGAAACCATCAAAAAAACGGCCTTTAAGATTACCCGCGTCGGTCAGCTGGTTGCCCAGGAGGCTTCTAAGCGTCTGGGTGTTCCTTTCGGCATTATTGATCTGTCGCTGGCTCCGACTCCTGCAGTGGGAGACAGCGTTGCAGAGATTCTGGAGGAGATCGGTCTGGAACGGGTTGGCGCACCGGGCACAACGGCAGCGCTTGCCATGTTAAATGATCAGGTGAAAAAGGGCGGCGTTATGGCATCCTCTTATGTGGGCGGATTAAGCGGCGCGTTTATTCCGGTCAGTGAGGATCAGGGAATGATTGATGCAGTATCTCTGGGGGCGCTGACTCTGGAGAAGCTGGAGGCCATGACCTGTGTCTGCTCTGTTGGTCTTGATATGATTGCTATTCCCGGAGACACTCCGGATACGACTATTGCCGGTATGATTGCTGATGAGGCGGCTATTGGTATGATCAATCAGAAAACAACAGCAGTTCGAGTGATTCCTGTGATTGGAAAGACAGTAGGCGATACCGTAGAGTTCGGAGGACTTTTGGGCTACGCTCCGGTTATGCCGGTGAACTCCTACTCCTGTGAGAAGTTTGTAAGCCGCGGAGGACGGATTCCTGCGCCGATTCACAGCTTTAAAAATTAAGACACCATCTTAAAGGAGCGATCATATGAAAAAAGAGACAGTGGAATCCATGGTGGAGCTGTTTGCCAATGAGCAGCTTCATCAGATGATTTTCAGTAATCCAGTCCAGAAGGACGGGATTTTGAAGGTACGAATCCGGCCAGTCAATTTGCGGGGCAGACTGTTGTTCCAGGCGGAGGAGCTGGTAGGAACCCAGGCTTTTCATAAGAATCTGCTTCCTGAGGAGATCTGCGGCTATGTAACAGGGCTTCTGTCCGGAGGTCTGCGCAACGGAGAGGTGATTTCCGGTCTGGGAAGCGCTGTTGTACTGGTCAGCAAAAAGGGTACTGTGACTGTCAAGATCAAACGGGCAGCTCAGACAAAGCAGAAGGAGAACCAGGAGGAAAATCGCCTGGCATCAGAAGTAATTTTGGCTCATAACCGGAAAAAACGGTATGTGCTGGAGGAAGGAAAACCGGTAGAATTTCTGGTGGATCTGGGTGTCATGACCAAAGAAGGGAAGATCGTCCGAACCAGGTATGATAAGTTCCGTCAGATCAACCGTTTTCTGGAGTTTATCGAAGACATTCTGCCGAATCTGGATCCGGGGCGGGAGACGACCATCATTGATTTTGGCTGTGGAAAGTCGTATCTGACCTTTGCCATGTATCATTACCTTCACTGCCTGAAGGGATATCCGGTGCGGATTATTGGCCTGGATTTGAAAAAAGATGTAATCAGCCGCTGCAATCTGCTGGCAGAGCAGTATGGATATGAAAAGCTCCGGTTTTACCACGGAGATATTGCCAGCTATGAGGGCGTGGATCATGTGGATATGGTCGTGACTCTCCATGCCTGTGATACGGCAACGGATTATGCCCTTGCCAAGGCTGTTCGATGGGGCGCCCGAGTGATTCTTTCGGTTCCCTGCTGTCAGCATGAGCTGAACCGCCAGATGAAAAATGAACAGATGAAGCCGGTTTTTCAGTACGGTCTGATAAAGGAGCGAATGGCAGCGCTTTATACGGATGCACTGCGGGCTCAGCTGTTGGAGGGACAGGGCTACCGCACCCAGATTCTGGAGTTTATTGATATGGAGCATACACCGAAAAATATTCTGATCCGGGCAGTCTGGGACGGAAGAAAAAAGCACAACGAAAAGGAACTTCAGGAAATTATGGACTTCCTTTCTGTAAAACCTACTCTGGCTTCTTTGCTGGAAGACAGATAAAGAATAATCGTGAGATGCAAAAAGAGTATCGCTGGATTCTGATCGAACATGATGAATCTGCGATACTCATTTTTGATAGTTTACGTTTTTTCAGGGATACAGAATCACAGACCGGGTATATTCATTTTTCATTTTCCGGCCCTTCTGGTAAACAAGAGACTGGTAGAAATGGGAGGCGAAAAGATCCTGTTCAAACCAGTTCATGGCCTGGGGAGGAAGAATTTTTCCTGCGTTGGCTGTTTTTGTGATTATGGGAAGAGAGGCATGTTTCTTCATAGCATTTAAAAGCGGTCCAGCGGATTTGCGGAAGCCCAGAATGCGGATGAAAGCGGCATAATCTGCCTCCTTCTGTCTCTGCTGGGCTTCTTTGGTAAGATTTAAAAGCAGGTGAATCAGGGCACGGCTGATGCGGGTATAGGTGTACTGCTTTGTTTTCAGCTGCTCAATCCTCTGAGAAAATCCGGCGGGAGAAAGAGAAAGGCCCAAAAGCCGGTCAGCAAGCTCCGGGGAAAAATCGGCATAGCGGCTGAGATCCTCATGGCTTTGGACGGCCTGCAGCAGACGATACTGAAGCTGGGCGGAAAGATCGTCCGGGAATACAGGGGCAGAAAGGGCCGCCTCCTGAATGCAGGCAGCCAGAGCCGGTTCCGGAATCTGAGCGAGAACGTTCTTATGAGACGGAGCAAAAATGGCGCCATGGGAATGCGACTCCCGGAAGCTTTTCCGAAGAAAGGAAGCGGAGGCAAAAGCGGCTTCTGCGGGAACTGAGGTATCGTGGTAGCCCTGCCCCTTGCGCTGAATAGATGCCGGTGTGATGGAGCTTTTCCGCCGTTTCAGGGCTTTTAAATATTCTATGGCAAGAATATTGTTGGGAGTGGAGAGAAGGGAGGCATCGGCGCTGTCTCGTCCGGTATCGGCTGTCATGGAAGAGGTCTGAGGAGATTCCGTCTGTCTTTGCGCGGCAATGGTTTCTCTGAGAGCGGCTTCCCGGGCCGCAGGAAAAGAGATTCCCTGCTTTAACAGACCGCGGAGAATGTCCTGAAAGTCTGAAGATTCCTGACAGAGAAGTTCTGCTGTAGCCTGCAGAGATGACAGATCTCCGGATTCACTGCCAAAGCACAGAGTGTCTACAACTCCCGTCTGATCCAAAAGAGAGACGCCGCAGGCGGCAAAGTCTTCTGCACTTCCTGTGGCAAAGGCGGAGGGCAGCTCGATAACCAGATCCACGCCGCAGCTTAAAGCCATGGCAGTACGGGTGTATTTGTCAAAAACAGCCGGTTCCCCCCGCTGTACAAAGTCTCCGCTGACAGCCGCCACAATCCAGTCGGCGCCCAGGGCTTCTCTGGCCTGCCGGATCTGGTATTCGTGCCCTCGATGAAAGGGATTGTATTCTGCAATGATTCCTACTGTTCTCATAAATTCCGGCTCCTTTGGTGTAAAAGTCTGATGATTTTCCATTATAATCACATTTGGGCTGTCCGTAAAGGGAGAAAAAAACCATTGTTTGATAAAAAATGCAAAAAAAAGAGAAATACAGCTTGTTTCCTATTTTTACACCGTTTATAATAGAACTATATGCAACAAAATAATGAAAGGGGTATTATCATGGGATTTATTGATGTAATCAAAGCAAAAGCGAAAGCTGACAAAAAGACGATTGTACTGCCGGAGTCCATGGACCGCAGAACATGGGTTGCAGCTGAGAAGATCCTGAAAGAAGGACTGGCAAATCTGATCATTATCGGTACACCGGAGGATATTGGTGCACACAGCGAGGGACTGGATATTTCCGGCGCTACCATTATCAATCCGCAGACCTATGAGAAGACACAGGAGTACATTGACCTTTTCGTTGAACTGAGAAAAGCAAAAGGCATGACCCCTGAGAAAGCAAGAGAAACCATTTTAAGCGACTATGCATACTACGGCTGCCTGATGATCAAAAAAGGCGATGCTGACGGTATGGTATCCGGCGCATGCCACTCTACTGCAAACACCCTGCGTCCCTGCCTGCAGGTTATTAAGACCAAACCGGGCACAAAGCTGGTTTCTGCATTCTTCCTGATGGAAGTTCCGGATTGTCAGTTTGGCAACAACGGAACCTTCGTATTTGCAGACTGCGGCCTGAACCAGAACCCGAATCCGGAAGAACTGGCAGCAATCGCAGTTTCCTCTGCAGAGAGCTTCCGTATGCTGACCGGTGAGGAGCCGAAGGTAGCAATGCTGTCTCATTCCTCCAAGGGAAGTGCTGCTCATGCAGATGTAGATAAGGTTGTAGAGGCAACCAGAATTGCCAAGGAGATGGCTCCGGAGCTGGCATTAGACGGCGAACTGCAGCTTGACGCAGCAATCGTTCCGGAAATCGGCGCTTCCAAGGCTCCTGACAGCAAGGTTGCAGGACAGGCAAACGTTCTGGTATTCCCGGATCTGGATGCAGGAAACATTGGCTATAAGCTGGTTCAGAGACTGGGCAAGGCTGAGGCTTACGGCCCCATGTGCCAGGGTATTGCAAAGCCGGTAAACGATCTGTCCAGAGGCTGTTCTGCTGACGATATCGTAGGCGTTGTTGCAATTACTGCTGTTCAGTGTCAGAACGCTGAGTAAGAATATTCAGCAGGGGATACCCTGTGAGAAATTCTGAAACGGATTCAAAGAAAAACGGATAGAATGTAGATATAGGAGAAATTCGGATTATGAAGATTTTAGTTATTAACTGCGGAAGCTCCTCTCTGAAATATCAGCTGATTGATATGGAAGATGAGAGCGTAATTGCAAAAGGTCTCTGTGAGAGAATTGGAATTGATGGTTCTAAGCTGACCCATCAGCCTTCTGGTAAGGACAAATATGTTGTTGAGAATCCTATGCCCAGCCACAAGGTAGCAATCGAAATGGTTATGGATGCTCTGCAGGATCCAGAGCATGGCGTAATCAAGAGCACCGACGAGATTTCCGCTATCGGACACCGGGTACTGCACGGCGGCAGAGTTTACAGCGATTCTATCGTAGTAGACGAGGATGTAAAGCGCGTAATCCGCGAGTGCTTCGATCTGGGACCGCTGCATAACCCGGCAAACCTGATGGGAATTGAAGCCTGTGAAGAGGCAATGCCTGGAAAGCCCAATGTAGCAGTATGGGATACCGGATTTGGTATGTCCATGCCGGAGAAGGCATATATGTATGCAATTCCTCACGAGTACTATGAGAAGTACAGCATCCGCCGCTATGGCTTCCATGGAACCAGCCACAAGTTCGTTTCCGGTGAAGCAATTAAGTTCGGCAACCTGGATCCGGAGAACGCAAAGGTTATTGTTTGCCACCTGGGCAACGGTGCCAGCGTATCTGCATCTATTGGCGGCAAGTGTGTAGACACCAGCATGGGTCTGACTCCTCTCGAGGGCTTGATTATGGGTACCAGAAGCGGTGATGTGGATCCGGCTGTGATTCAGTATATCTGCAACAAAGAGAATAAGGACGTGAACGAGGTTCTGAATATTCTCAACAAGAAGTCTGGTGTTCTGGGCATGAGCGGCGGCGTTTCCAGCGACTTCCGTGACATTGAGACAGCTAAGAAGGAAGGCAATCATCTGGCAGAGGTTGCGCTGGATGCATTTATCTACCGTGTTGCAAAATACATTGGCGCTTACACTGCAGCTATGAATGGTGTAGATGCCATCGCATTTACCGCAGGCGTTGGTGAGAATGACAAGGCTGGCAGAAAAGCTATCTGCGAGTATCTGGGCTATCTGGGCGTTAAGATCGATGACGAGGCTAATGATGTAAGAGGCAAGTATGCTGTGATTTCTGCTCCGGATTCCAAGGTAAAGGTTATGTTGATCCCCACCAATGAGGAGTTGGCTATCGCAAGAGAAACCAAGGCTCTGATCTAACGTTCCATAAGGATGGGTACTGTGCGCCAGAGGAAAAGGCTGATGACGTAGCCATGCTTCGGCGCAGGAATGTGCCAAGGCACATTCTTTATGCCATAGGAAATTGCGTCCTATGACACAAAAACGCTCCGCGAGGATCGCCATGCGGCGGAAGAGAATTTTGTCGCAGAAGTGACCCGCCGCAGGCGGAGAAGCTCGTGAGCGAGCTTCTTTCTTGCAGGAAAGAATTGTCTCTGGTAATTTCTGAAAAAACCGGTTGACAAAAGAAAAGCGCCTGTGTATAATATCATAGGTGCGTATTAGGAGATTAATATGCTGATTAACCTGACAGAGCTGTTTTCCAGGGAAGGAAAAGAAAAAACCTACACATGCAGTATTGACATGGACACGCTTACTACAATGAAGGAGGCGTTCCCGATTGTGTCAAAAGGACCTGTATCCCTACAGATTCGGAATCTTGGCAACAGAAAGCTTCTCCTGACAGGAAGCGCAGAGATAACTCTGCAGATTCCCTGCAGCAGATGCCTTGAGCCGGTAGAGTGTCCGTTCTCCCTTGATTTGGAGGAGGAACTGGATTTGGAGCGGACTGAGGAGGAGCGTGCGGAGGATTTGGACGAACAGCCCTACGTAAGCGGTTATACTCTGGATGTAGACCGGTTGCTCAGTAACGAGCTATTGCTGAATCTGCCTATGAAGGTATTGTGCAGGGAAGACTGCAAAGGGATATGCAATAGATGTGGTGCGAATCTCAATTACTCGACTTGTTCCTGTGATAGAAGTTCGCCTGACCCAAGAATGTCAGCAATCCAGGATTTATTTCAAAAGTTTAAGGAGGTGTAAACCATGTCTATCTGTCCTAAGAATAAATCTTCCAAAGCAAGACGTGACAAACGTAGAGCTAACTGGAAAATGAGCGCAATGAATTTAGTAAAGTGCAGCAAGTGCGGCGCCCTGATGATGCCTCACAGAGTCTGCAAATCTTGCGGTTCTTACAACAAGAGAGAAATCGTTAAGGTTGAAGACTAATACAGAGTAATTTTGCTCAATCAATATAACAAGCGAAATAAGGCCTTTGGAGTTGCTCCAAGGGTCTTGTTTTTTATGTCATAGGAAGGTGCGTCCTATGAAATGGATTGTAAGGTTGCATGGCTGAACGGATACAATGTGTTTTAGGATGGACAGGATTGGCACTTGTGAATAAAGGGGATGCTATGATATAATATTTCAGAGACAAAGGATGATCTGGGGGGATGATATGAAAGGGATGGTGGGGAAGAAAAATTCCAGCTGGACGGTTTTTATTATTGTTTCGGTATTATTAATTTCTACTGTAACAATGTATTTCCGCTTCCTTTATTATTCGAAAAATATCCGGGCAACTGTGGTAAAGCAGGAAATTAATCAGATCGAATTGACCTCCAATTATATAACAAAAATTTTTCACACGGAAATGGAGGACTGTGTCGATGTGCTTCGGGAAAATGCGAGAGCGTACTATCTGTCAGATGCGGAAAACACGCTGGAGGATACGGTGGAATTTCTGCAGAACATAAAGCAGCATACGGATTTTACTGTGGTGGGAGTGATTCGTCCAGATGGATGGAGTATGAATGACAGCGGAATCCAGAGGCGATTAAGAGATCGGGCAGTTCTGCAGGCAATTCTGAAGAACGAGATTTACGTATCGGATCTGCTCATAAGCGGGGAAAAGAAGCTGGGGAAAATTCTGATTGCAGTGCCGATTCATGAGAATGGCAGAGCAGTGGGAGCTATCTGGGGCAGATATCCCATTGATGTAATAGCGAAAAAGGTGGAAGAAACTGGAGATCGGGAACGGAATTTTTATATTATCGATGACAAAGGGGCATATATCAGCCGTTCATCCGATCTTTCCGCCTGGAATGGCTCGACGTCAATCTGGGATGAGCTTGGCAAGTGCAGCTTCCCTCAGGGAGATACCGTGGAATCAATCCGCAGCCGCGTGGAAAATCATGAGTCGGGGATTGTCTGTTTTCGGGTTAAGGATGGCAGCAGCCGCTATGCAACCTTCCGGCCCCTGGGAATCAATAACTGGTATATCTTTTCTGTTCTGGCGGGCAGTTCTCCAGACAGATACATTGGAAAGATTCGGGAATTTACCATACATATGCTTTCTTCTCTGACCTGCTTTCTGGGATTGTGGTTTTTCTTGATTTTGCTTCTCGTTTATCGAAATAAGAAAACAACAGAGCGGCAGAATAGCCAGCTGGAGGTAAAGACTGAGCTGTTTCGAATGGTAATGGGAAAAACGAAGAATATTCCTTTTGAGATCAATACCAGCAAAAAATGGCTGAAGCTGTATCATGGAGAGGATGGGCAGCCAGATTATGAGATGATGGATGATTTTTCGCCGGAATTTATGCTGAAAAACGGAAAAATTCGCAGCAGCGATCTGGCGGTATATCAGCGAATTTACGATACAGCCATTGAAGGAAGAGATTCTGAGCCTGTTATTCTTGAAATGGATATGGGAAAGGGAATGACCTGGATGAGGATTCATCTGGTTACAGTCAATTCTGACAGCGTCATTGGTTATCTGGAGGATTATGCAGAGCAGATGAGAAAGAGTCAGGAGCTGGAGGCTGTCAGCCAGAAAACAAAATACGATGTTTTGACCGGACTTTACAATCGGGAAACCTTTATTACATCGGTAGAGGAAGTACTGAAAAAGCCCCAGGCTATGATGTCAGCCCTGTTTTTGCTGGATCTGGATCATTTTAAAGACGTAAATGATATTCTCGGACATATGACAGGAGATCGGGTTCTTCAGGAAATGGCGCAGAATTTAAAGTCAGCAATCCGCAGCAGAGATCTGTCCGGCAGAGTAGGCGGAGATGAGTTTATGGTGTTCATTCAGGATGCGGCAGACACCAATGCGATTAAGAAGTGCGCGGAGAAGATGAATCGGATTTTGCAAAGACCTTATGAGAAGGACAGCAAAAGGGTTAAGGTAAGCGCATCCATTGGTATTGCTGTGGCAGAGGAGGGGGTAACCTTCCGAGAGCTGTATGAGCGGGCGGATAAGGCCCTTTACGATGTAAAAAAGAACGGACGCAACGGGTATTCTATATACGCAGGTTTTTAAAATACTCTGTGAAAGACACAAAAAGAAATACACAGACAGAAGCAGGATAGAAATAAAAAACACAGAAAAGATAAATGCAGGAAACCGGTTTTCACGCCGGAAATCCTGCATTTTTTATATGTTACATTATTTGTGGAGACTGTCATAGTCTCTGGGAGACATGCCTGTTACTTTTTTAAAGACCTTACTGAAGTAATACGCATTGTCAAACCCTAGCTGTCCTGCGATTTCATAAATCAGATACTGTCCGGAATCAATCAGCTCCTTTGCATGCTCAATTTTAACCTGAGCGATATAATCGGAGATAGTCAGATTCATATACCGGCTGAAGGTGGTGCTCAGGTGGCCGGAACTGATCCGAAGATGATCGGCAATGTCAGACAGGGTCAGCTTTTCGGTATAATGCTCGTTGATATACCGTTTTGCCAGATAGACCAGCTTGTCGGAGCGGTTTTCTTTTCGCTCAGTCAGAAGACCGCACATTTTCTCACAGAAGCTGTCCAACCATAAGAGAATGTCCTCCAGACTGCCCAGCTGTGCCAGCTGCTCCGTAATGTCGCTGATATAAGGGAAATCCTCTGTATCAGCACTTTCTTCCTGAAACAGATCGTGGAAGAAGCTGTAGATATTAATGCAGGCGCTGACTGCCTGCGTTTTTCCTGGCTTATACTGACGGAACAAAGAAGAAAGCTCGTCAAAAATCTGGTGCAGCTCACTGCTTTCGTTGTGGAGCACAGCATCGTACATGGCCTTCTTCAGGAAGTTAATATTGAATTCCCGGTTGCTGGAACGGTGGCGTTCTTCAGTCTGCGGCCGATAGAAGGAGATGGAACGATTAGACTCATAATAACAGTCGTCAAGGGCCTTTTTCGCCTCCAGAAAAGCCTCTGGCAGTTCAGAGAGCTGTTCCTTTCTTTTACTTATACCAAACTGTGCTGTCAGGGCAAAATAGGTGCTGAGAGCCACTTTGATTTTATTGCAAAAATCAGAAAGAGCCTTTTCGTTGTCATTTTCCAACTTGGGACATACGGCAAGGGCAAGGGTGTCCTTTTCCTGAGGCAGTGTGGTGCAGCGGGCAAAATAACGGGATGAAATTCCGGAAATAATGTCCAGCAGCTGACTGCGGATGAATTGAAAATCATAAGCGTCAGTCTGTCCGAATTGGATCTGTTCCGGCATCATCTGGAACAGAATCATATAGACAAAGGGGTAATTTTTTTCAAGTTCGCTGTTGACCGGAAACTCGTCTTTTTGAGGATTCAAAAGCTGTGTAAAGTAGGATCGCTCCACTTGGGCCTGGCTGTCTTTTAACAGGAAAGAGTACAGCTCCTTCTTGTGATGGCTTTTCATGAGATTGCAGCAGTCCTTTGCCCGCTCCAGAGCGTCAATCAGAGCCTGGGGCTGGAGATCCAGCTTGACCAGGTAATCTGTGGCGCCAAGGCGGACTGCCTGCTGAGCCAGCTGGAAATCCTCCAGGTTGGTCAGAAGAAGGAATGCAAATTCGCAGCCCTGCTTCTGACAGGCTTCGATCAGCTCCAGGCCATTCATAACAGGCATTCGGATGTCTGTTATTACAATATCTGGATTTAGCTCCAGAATCAGCTCCATGGCGCTGTTGCCGTTGGTGGCCTTTCCCACAATCGTACACTCATACTCCTCCCATGGGATCAAAGAAGCAATTCCTGCTAAAACTAAAGGTTCATCATCAATCAATACAATTCTATACATAAGTAACTCCTGTTAATTAGATGATCATTTTATTATATTTCCTGCATTTCATCGCTGAATTCCAGCGGTAAAGAAACGGTAACACAGGTGTAGCTTCCGATTTCGCTTTCCATTTTCAGACCATATTCCTCTCCGTAAACCAGTTTGATCCGCCGGTCAACATTGGGAAGTCCGATGCCGCTCATATAATTTTTCGTGACTCTTCCTGTGTCTGTCAGAAGACGGCGGATATTTTCTTCAGAAATACCAATTCCGTTGTCGCGGATGCTGATGTAAAGCACCTGGTCTTCTGCATAAATATGAATTTGAATCAGCCCTGGCTTTCCGCTGGGTTCGATTCCGGAGAAGATACTGTTTTCTACAATGGGCTGCAGGGTCAGCTTGACAATGCGGGCGTTGTAAAGCGCCGGATCATCTACGGTAATCTCCACATCAAATAATTCAATATAACGGATCTTTTCAATTGTAATATAGTTTTCCAAAAAATCAAGCTCCTGACGGATTGTTACTTTTTCATTAAAGCCCTTTGCCATATTTTTCAGCAGGGAGGAGAGGGCAGAAACAACCTTTACAATTCCTGTGCTGTGCTGCATGGTGGCAATCCATTTGATGGAGTCCAGAGTGTTGTACAGGAAGTGAGGATTGATCTGGGCCTGAAGGATCTTGATTTCCATATTCATTTTTTCTTTTTCATCCTGGATTCGGCTGTCCATGAGTTCGGAAATCCGGGATGACATTTCATTGATCTGTTTTCCGATGAGACCAAATTCATCTTTTGTTTCAATATCTGGGTTTTTGGTGAACTCTCCAGTTGAAATAACCCTAATGTGCCTGGTCAGCCGATCGATAGGACGAATCAGGTTTCTGGAGAACAGCAGGGAAAGGGCAAGGCCGATTACCATGGCGGACATAAAAATCAGGAAAATCGTAGTATAAAGAACCTGCTTGTCCAGAGGCATTTCCTTAATCGGAAGAATCTCACAGAAAATCAGCCCGCTGACAGGCTGCCGTTCCCAGGCAATGACACAGTCATTTCCATTGACATGCTCGATAATATGTCCGGAAATTTCCGGATGCTCTGCTAAAATCAGCCTGGCAGAGTCAAGCTGGGGTTTTTCCATATTTATAGAGCTGATGGTGGTATAGTCCGCTGTCAGAATCGTAATGTTTTTATCCTGTGGCATGAAGGACAGGGACTGCTCAAACAGCATGGGAGAAATGGCCAGATAAACCCAGGCCTCTCTGGGGGCCTCGGCGGAAACATGCTCCCAGGGGCGCAGCAGGGGAAGCACCTTAGGATCCCGTCTTGTGTAGGGGAAGAAAATATTGTCCTGAAGCGTCAGCTCGTAGGCCTGCAGCTCTCTTGTAAGGAGGGTATCAAACCAGGGCGTCTTCATCAGCGATTCCGGCGCTTGGAGACTTCCATAGGAGGTTCCGGCCTGGAGACACACAGAATCCTTTTCGTATACAATGATCTGATTAATATACTGATTGTAGCCGGAAACTGCGCAGAGATCCTTTAAAACATTTGCCGAATACAGCTGTATCTCATCGGAATGTGCGTAAGTGCTGCGGGTCGAATTGAGAAACAGCGTTTTTCTGCTGGCACAGTTCTGGACAATATTGATCATCTCTGTGTATGCAATATCCAGTCGGGCAGAAAGCGAGTGAAGTCTGTTGACAGAGTTTTCTGTTTCGTTGGCAATGACATCATTTTTATAGGAAAAAAAGGTATAAAAACTGATGGCAGAGGCAATACAGATAATGGTCAGAAAATTAAAAAAAATCAATTTTTTTTGAAAAGTTCGAGGTGTTTTTTTGTTCATAATCATCCTTTCTTTTACAATTCCTATGTTATTATACACAAAAAAAACCATCCTTTCAATGCAAAATGTACATAAAACATAAAAATAGTAATAGAATAGGAAAATTGTATATGTTTTTCAAAAAGAAAGAAAAAACATGTCTAAAAAAAAGAAATCAAAATCCGAAAATTGTTGATTCAGAAAACGATATGTTCCTGTTACACTTATCTTAACAACGGCGGAGCGCTTCCGTCGAAAAAATGGAGGGTTATCATGAAAAAGAAACAGGTAGTCGTAATGACAATGGCAGCAGTCATGGCATGCGGTGCTATGACTGCCTGCGGCGGCAGCAAGTCTGACGCTGGAAACAATGCAGCAGCTGGAAGCGAGGCTTCAGGAGAGACCGGCAGTGCAGAAGGAAAGCAGGTCCTTTCTGTTACTACATGGGACAATGAATCCACTCCTCAGTTCCAGGCAGTGATCGATGCCTATGAGGAAAAGAATCCGGATGTAGAGATTAAGATTATCGATACCTCTGCAGATGAGTATAACAACTCCCTGGGTATCAGCCTTTCTGCAGCACAGCCGGATCCGGATGTTATCTGGGTTAAGGATATGGGTTCCATGCTTCAGATGGCAGACAAAGAGCAGCTGCTTCCAATTGATGAATTCATCAAGAAGGACAATCTGGATTTATCCATTTACAAGGGAGCTGCTGAGCAGCTGCAGTACAATGGTGTTTCCTATGCTCTGCCTTACAGAAATGACTGGTATGTTCTGTACTACAACAAGGATCTGTTTGATGCAGCAGGTGTTGAGTATCCGTCCAATGATATGACATGGCAGGAGTATTACGATCTGGCAGCAAAGCTGACCAGCGGCGAGGGAAGCAGCAAGGTATATGGCTCTCACAATCATACTTGGCAGGCACTGGTTACCAACTGGGCAGTACAGGACGGTGAGCATACTGTAGTTGAAAAGGATTACAGCTTTATGAAGCCTTGGTATGAAGAGGCTCTGGCTCTTCAGAAGAATGGCTACATTCAGGACTATGCAACCTTAAAGACTGCAAACATCCACTATACATCTGTATTTAAGAATCAGCAGTGTGCTATGATGCCGATGGGTACTTGGTTCATCGCAACCATGATGCAGTCCCATGCAGCAGGCGAGACCAGCTTCAACTGGGGAATTGCAACCATTCCGCATCCGGAGAACACAGAGGCAGGCTACACCGTTGGCGCTCTGACTCCTATTGCAATCAGCGCATTTACCGACCAGAAGGATCTGGCTTGGGATTTCGTGAAGTTTGCTTCTTCTGAGGAAGCAGCAACTATTCTGGCAGCACAGGGCGTATTTACTGGTATTCCGTCTGAGGAAGCACTGAAGACTATCGCAGCAGCTGAGAATTTCCCGGAGGGTGAAAGCAATGTAGAGGCTCTGGAATATACCCATTATTCCTTTGACCGTCCGCTGGATCCGAAGATCGAGGAAATCCGTACTGTGCTGAACGAAGTACATGAATTAATTATGATTGAATCCTACTCTGTAGACGATGGTCTTGCAGAGCTTCAGGAGAGAGTAGCAGAAATTAAGGGCTGGTGATAAACCAAATGAGCGGGCTGGTGCAATACCAGCCCCGCCTTTTAAACAGATAAAATCTGAGGAGGATGGATATGAGTAAGCTGACATCCAAACAGAAGAGAGCATTGCGGACCAATATGACAGGTTATGCCTTTATTTTACCGAACCTGATCGGATATTCCCTTTTCGTATTTGTTCCGGTTATTTTTTCTTTTGTTCTGAGTGTAATGAGTTGGGATGGTTCACAGAGACCGATGCAGTTTGTAGGACTGCAGAACTTTACAGAAGTTTTTGGCGACAGAGTTTTCCGCGGCGCACTGGTACATACCTTATCCTATGCGCTGATGACAGTTCTTCCCACGCTGGTTCTGGCACTTTTGCTGGCAGTTCTTCTGAACAACAAAATCAAAGGCGTGGCATTTTTTAGAACCGCATTTTACTTCCCATATATCGCTTCTATCGTTGCGGTAGGCGCTGTGTGGAACATGCTGTTCCAGCCTGATTTTGGACCGGTTAACGAATTCCTGAAATTTATCGGCATCAGTGAGCCTCCTAGGTGGGTAGTTGATAAGGATTGGGCTATGGTAGCGGTTTCCATCGTAAGCGTATGGAAGTATATGGGTTACTACATGATCGTGTATCTGGCTGCTCTGCAGGGTATTTCTAGTTCTCTGTATGAGGCTGCAAGCATTGACGGTGCAAATGGCTTCCAGAAGCTTTTGTACATTACTGTTCCCATGCTGACACCGACAACCTTCTTCGTATTAATTATGCTGACCATTCAGTGCTTCAAGGTATTTGACCTGGTATACGTTATGACCGGCGGCGGTCCTGGTAACGCAACCAAGACACTGGTTAACTTCATTTATGAAAAAGCATTTACAAGCTGGGAGTTTGGTCCGGCTAGTGCAGGTGCAATTGTACTGTTTGCAATTGTACTGCTTATCACTCTGATTCAGTTCAGCGGTGAGAAGAAGTGGTCTAAGGATTTATAAGGGGGGAAAGGTATGGAAGCCAAGAAAAAAATAACAAAGACAATACTTTACATCCTTCTGATCTGTCTGGCCCTGTTCATGCTGGTTCCGTTCTATTGGATGGTAATTTCTTCATTAAAGCTGAATAAAGACGTTTTCTCTATCCCCATGAGATGGTGGCCGGAGACAATGCACCCGGAAAACTATTCCACAATCTGGAAAAAGCTTCCGTTGCTTACTTTCTTTAAGAACACTGCAAAGCTGACCCTGTGTACAACAACAATTCAGCTGTGCACCAGCTGTTTCGCAGCATATGGTTTCACAAAATGTCACTTCAAAGGAAGAGATACTCTTTTCCTGATGTATGTTACTACCATTGCCGTTCCGTGGCAGGTATACATGGTTCCTCAGTTCATCCTGGTTTCTAAAATGGGACTGAACGATACTCATATCGGACTGATGCTGATGCAGGCTTTCTCCGCATTCGGCGTATTCCTGATGAGACAGTTCTACATCAGTATTCCGGACGAGCTGTGTGAGGCTGCAAGAATTGACGGACTGAATGAGTTTGGTATTTTCTCCAAAATCATTTTCCCGTTAGGTAAGCCGGGTATGGCTACCCTGACCATCTTCACATTCACCAATGTTTGGAACGACTTCATGGGACCGTTGATTTACTTAAAGACCCAGGAATTAAAGACCGTTCAGCTTGGTATCCGTATGTTTATTTCTCAGTACGGCGCCGACTATGCATGGATCATGGCAGCATCTGTATGTTCCCTGATTCCGGTTGTAATTGTATTCTTAAGCTGTCAGCGCTTCTTCGTTGAGGGTGTTGCTGCCAGCGGTATCAAGGGCTAAGATTTTACAGCTAATTGTTTTAGGCTAATATTAAGGAGAAGGAATTATTATGGCACAGACATTTGAGTCAATCATGAACTATCCTGTTATGGATGCAGAGGGTGCAAAAAAGGCACTGGAGGAAGCGGTAAAGATTGTAAAGGCAAATCTGCCGAAATATACCGATCATTTCCAGTCCTCCAACAGCTTTGATGGTTTTTACGAAGCAACGGAGAACGTAGAATGGACAACAGGCTTCTGGACAGGCGTTATCTGGCTGGCTTATGAATTTACCGGAGACGAGGCATTCCGTAAGGCAGCAGAAGTACAGGTAGAAAGCTTCCATGACAGAATTCTCAATAAGATTGATGTAAACCATCATGATATGGGCTTTCTGTTCAGCCTTTCCTGCGTAGCAGCTTACAAGCTTACAGGAAATGAGCGGGCAAAGGAAGCTGCTCTGATGGCAGCAGATCACCTGGCATCTCGTTACAGAGAGAAGGGTCAGTTTTTACAGGCATGGGGTAACGTAGGAGAAGCGAAAGAATATCGTATGATTATCGACTGTCTGCTGAATCTGCCGATTCTTTACTGGGCAAGTGAGGTGACTGGTGATGGACATTATGCTCAAATGGCTGAAAACCATATTAAGACAGCGATGAAATGTATCCTTCGCCCGGATAATTCTACCTATCATACTCATTTTATTGATATGGAAACCGGAGAGCCGACTTACGGTGTAACCCACCAGGGTAATAGAAACGGTTCTGCATGGGCGCGTGGACAGGCATGGGGAGTTTATGGAATCGCGCTGAGTTACCGTTATTTGAAGGATCCTTCTTATATTGATTTGTTCTGCAGAGTAACCGATTTCTTTGTAGAGCATCTGCCGGAGGATTTAATTCCTTACTGGGATTTCGATTTTGATACAGGAAGTGATGAGCCGAGAGATTCTTCAGCAGCTGCAATTGCATGCTGTGGTATCTTCGAGATGGCAAAATATCTTGAGCCGGAAAAAGCAAAGAAATATCTTGACGCAGCATACCGCATGATGTATGCTCTGGATGAAAAGTGCGGTAATAAGGATATTACCAAGTCCAACGGCATTCTGCTTCACGGAACCTATGCAAGAGATTCCAAAGAAAACACCTGTAAAAACAGGGGCGTAGATGAGTGTAACACATGGGGAGATTATTTCTATATGGAAGCACTGACCAGGATGATTACTGACTGGAAGCTTTACTGGTAATTTTAGCAAAGCGGCAAACGCCAGAAAACTGTGGTACCCTGAGATGGAGTTCTTCCGTCTCAGGGTGCCCTTTTAGTTCTTTTGAATCAAGAGAAAAGAAAGGGTTGCTTATGAAAACAAATTTAATTTATGTGTTTGCAGATCAGTGGCGGTATCATGCCATGGGCTGTGTAAATCAGGACCAGGTGCAGACACCCAATATGGATCGGTTTGCTCAGGAAAGCCTGCAGTTTGACCATGCCTACAGCACCTTCCCCCTCTGTACACCCCACCGCGGCTGTCTGATGACGGGAAAATATCCGCTTTCTATTGGTTTGTGGACCAACTGCAAAATCGGTCTGGAAGAAAAGCTGATGTTAAAGCCTCAGGAAACCTGCATTGGAAATGTATTAAAAGACAGCGGATATCAGACTGCTTATATAGGAAAGTGGCATCTGGATGCTTCAGAGCAGAATTTCTGTGAACATCCGGAATCCGGCGCAGAGCACTGGGATGCCTATACGCCGCCGGGAGAGCGCAGACAGGGCTTTGATTACTGGCTGTCTTATGGTGCCTGTGATGATCATCTGAATCCTCATTACTGGCAGGATACGCCGGAACAAATTCGTCCAGGTAAGTGGTCGGCAGAATATGAGACAGATAAGGCGCTGGAATATATGGACAGTCATAGGGACAAGGACGAGCCTTTTGCGCTGTTCGTATCCTACAATCCACCGCATCTTCCCTATGAGCTGGTTCCTGACCGCTATTATGAGAAGTTTAAGGATATGCCTGTGAACTGGAGACCCAATGTACCTGAGGAAAAGAGAACTCCGGAGATGGAGGTTATTGCCCGTCAGTATTTTGCAGCAGTATACGGAATTGACGAGCAGTTTGGACGAATCACCCAGTACCTGAAGGAGCATGGAATGGAGGAAAACACTCTGGTGGTGCTTTCAGCCGATCATGGTGAGATGCTTGGTTCTCACGGAAGAATGAGCAAAAATGTGTGGTATGAGGAATCGATCCATATCCCGCTTCTGTTCCGTCAGAAGGGACGGATCCATCCTGGCAGCTGTGACAGAATGTTTGCCAGCCCGGATCATATGCCTACGCTTTTGGAGCTTCTGGAGCTTTCCGTTCCGGATACCTGTGAGGGAATGAGCCACAAGGATGCAGTTCTGGGAGAAGAAAGCACAGACGCGCCGGATTATATGTTTTTATGTTCTTATCCAGGAATGCCGGAAAGCGTATCTGCCTATGCGGCGTTGGGGCTGACTCACAAGGCCCATGGATGGCGCGGAATCAAAACGCCGGAATATACATACGTGATTTATAATGGCTATATGCCGGATGAAAAGCAGAAGGAATATCTGTACGATGATAAGAAGGATCCCTTCCAGCTGAATCCGGAAGTGATTGACCGGGACAGCAGCGATCCGAGAATTTTAAAATTCCGCAGTCTGCTGAAGGAATATCTTGCGAAATTAAATGATCCATTTTTATGGGATTGGGAGCGATAGGCGATGATTGCGCCAGGGGATTGGAAAAAACTGCAAAAAGCAGTTTAATTAAAAATAAAGGAAGGTTGTTATCATGAAAAAGAAACCGGTTCTGGTAATTATGGCAGCAGGAATGGGAAGCCGTTATGGCGGACTCAAGCAGATTGACCCTGTAGATGAGTACGGAAATCTGATTATTGATTTTTCCATTTATGATGCAGTGGCAGCTGGATTTGAGAAGATTGTATTTATCATCAAGAAGGCAATCGAAGAGGACTTTAAGGAGCACATTGGAAAACGCATGGAGCAGCACGCAGAGGTTGCTTATGTATATCAGGAGCTGGATAAGCTGCCGGAAGGCTATACCTGTCCGGAAGAACGCGTAAAACCGTGGGGAACTGGCCATGCAATTCTCTGCTGTGCAGAGGAAATCGGAGATGCACCGTTTGCAGTGATTAATGCAGATGATTACTACGGAAAATCTGCATTCAAGACTATTTACGATCAGCTTTGCAGCATGGAGGATGATGACATCTGCCATTACACCATGGTAAGCTACGATCTGTACAAGACTCTGACCGACAATGGCCATGTTGCCAGAGGCGTATGCTCTGTTGATGAGAACAGAATGCTGACTGATATTGTAGAAAGAACAAAGATTGAAAAGCATGGAGAGCAGGCTGAATTTACAGAGGATGACGGAGCAACCTGGAATCCGCTTCCACAGGGAACAGAGGTTTCCATGAACCTGTGGGGCTTTACACCCAGCATTTTCCGTGAATTAAAGGGACGCTTCTCTGCATTCCTGGATAAGAATCTGCCGGTAAACCCGCTGAAGTGTGAGTATTTCCTTCCCTTCGTTGTAGACGAGATGTTAAAAGAGGGAATGGCTGACGTTAAGGTTTTAAGCTCTGCTGACAGCTGGTATGGCGTAACCTACAAAGAAGATAAAGAAAAAGTAATGAGTGCAATCCGTGGATTTAAGGAAGCCGGTCTGTATCCGGAGCGTTTGTGGGAGGAGAAATAATGGACTATCAGAAAGTTGCAGAAGGTGCCTGCGCAAAAATAGAAGAGGCAGTGGCAAAATTCGCTTTTAAAGGAACTCCGGTTGAGTGCAGACGGTATGGAAACGGACATATTAATGATACCTTCCTTCTGGTTACAAAGGACGGAGAAAAGGAGTACCGTTATATCTGGCAGCGTATGAATACAAATGTGTTTAAGGATCCCAAGGGTCTGATTCAGAACGTTTCCGGAGTAACCGGATTTTTAAGAGAGCAGATTATTGCCAATGGCGGAGATCCGGACAGAGAGACTCTGACTCTGGTAAAGACTCTGGACGGACAGGACGCCTACGAGGACAGCATTGGTTCCTGGTGGAGAATGTATCTGTTTATTGATGATGCAACCACCTATGACGTCGTTGAGACTGAAGAAGATTTTTATCAGAGCGCAAAGGCTTTCGGTCATTTCCAGCGTCTTCTGGAGAAGTACCCGGTTGAGAATCTGACAGAGACAATTCCGGACTTCCACAATACGCCAAAGCGTTTCGAGACCTTTAAAAAGGTTCTGGAGGCAGATGTATGCGGACGGGCAAAGGACGTTCAGGCTGAGATTGATTTTGTAATGGCTCATGAAGCAGATATGTCTGTTGTTATGGATAAGCTGAAAAGCGGGGAAATGCCGTACCGTGTTACCCACAATGATACAAAGCTCAACAACATCATGATTGACAACAAGACAAGACAGGCTCTGTGCGTGATCGATCTGGATACGATTATGCCGGGTGCTTCTGTATTTGACTACGGCGATTCTATCCGTTTCGGTGCGAATACAGCAGAAGAGGATGAGACTGATTTAAGTAAGGTTTCTCTGTCTCTTCCGTTGTTTGCAGCCTATACCAGAGGTTTTCTGGAGGGATGTGCAGGAAGTCTGACAAAAACTGAGCTGGAGATGCTTCCATGGGGTGCGAAGCTGATGACTCTGGAATGCGGTACCCGTTTCCTGACCGATTATCTGGATGGAGATCATTACTTCCGGATTCACAGACCGAACCACAATCTGGATCGTGCGCGGACACAGTTTGCACTGGTTGCAGATATGGAGAAAAAGTGGGATGAGATGAAGCGCATCGTAGAAGAGGCATCCAAATAAAAGGAGCAGATGTTAAAAATGAAACAGTGCTGTGTGGGAATTGATATTGGTGGAACAACGGTAAAATGCGGACTGTTTACTCTGGAGGGGGAGCTTCTCGATAAATGGGAGGTTCCCACCAGAAAGGAAGACAGCGGACAGCATATTTTACCGGATGTAGCAAAAAAATTAAAGGAAAAACTGGCAGATCACGGGTTGACTGCAGACGAGCTTAAGGGTATCGGAATGGGGGTTCCGGGACCGGTTATGCCTGATGGGTGTGTAGAGGTCTGTGTCAATCTGGGATGGCATGACTGCTGGCCTGCCAGAGAAATGCAGAAGCTGATGGGAGCAGAGATTCGCTGTGAAGCAGCAAATGATGCCAACGTTGCCGCACTGGGAGAGATGTGGCAGGGCGGCGGAAAAGGCTGTTCAAATGTAGTAGCAGTGACTCTGGGCACCGGTGTAGGCGGCGGCGTGGTAATTAATGGCCACGTGATTGCAGGCGTACACGGCCTCGGAGGCGAATTGGGGCATATTCATGTGCGTGATGAGGAGAAGGAATTTTGTAATTGCGGCGGCAGAGGTTGTCTTGAGCAGGTTGCAAGCGCAACGGGAATTGCAAGAGAAGCCAGACGGAATATGGCCGCAAGCACACAGCCGTCGGCTCTTCGGAAATTTGGCGATAAAGTAACAGCAAAAAATGTCTGTGACTGCGCAAATGACGGAGATTCCATGGCAATGGAAACACTGGACACAGCCTGCCGATATCTGGGGCTGGCTATGGCCTATGTTACTCATATTGTAGATCCGGAGGTTTTTGTAATCGGCGGTGGGGTAAGCCGGGCAGGAAAGATTTTAACGGATCTGACTATGAAGCATTACGAGGAGTTTACGCCTGTCTCCAAGAAAAAAGCAGGCATTGTCCTGGCATCGTTGGGGAACGATGCAGGTATATACGGGGCAGCTCGCATGGTACTTGACTAACAGGTACCTGCATAGGGGGTAGTGTTTTAAATAGAGGGACGCAGCAAACGTTGGGGGACGGTTGCTGCGTCTGTTTTTTTGTGTCATAGGAAAGTGCGTCCTATGACATAAAAACGCCTCCGCGAGGATCGCCATGGGTTGGAAGAGAATTGGGCCGATGAGACGACCCGCCGCAGGCGGAGAAGCTCGCGAGCGGGCTTCTTTTTTTCGTCCTCTCTTACAAGAGAAAAATTCATTGACAGTGTCCTCTTTATTTCCGTATAATGAAAATAGAATCCCTGTGGAGGGATGGCTGTATGCAGAGCATAGAAACGGAAACGAGTGTATTTTATCCGTAATAGATCCGGCTGGCAGGGCAGGATTTTCGGGGAAAGGAGTACGGATGCATCATTTGATTGGAAAGGAAGCGGAAGAATTTAAGGTTCAGGCCTTCTGCAGAGGAAAATTTGAAGAAGTGACGAAGGAAAGCCTTCTGGGGCACTGGTCTGTGCTGTTTTTTTATCCGGCTGATTTCACCTTTGTGTGTCCCACAGAGTTGGGAGATCTTCAGGATTATTATGAGGATTTCCAGGAAGAGGGATGTGAGATTTATTCTGTTTCAGAAGATACCCATTTTGTACACAAGGCATGGGCAGATGCTTCTGAGACTATTCGGAAAATTCAGTATCCCATGCTGGGGGATCCGGCAGGTGTTCTTGCCAGGCAGTTTGGCGTCCTGGAGGAGGAAGCAGGGCAAGCTCTTAGGGCAACCTTTATTCTGAATCCAGAGGGAAAGATCCGGGCTTACGAGATTCATGATATGGGAATCGGTCGAAATGCCCAGGAGCTTTTAAGAAAGGTACAGGCGGCAAAATATGTAGAGGAGCACGGAGATCAGGTGTGTCCGGCCAAATGGAAGCCGGGAGAGGAAACCCTGATGCCAAGTCTGGATCTGGTAGGACTTTTATAGGGAGGTGATGGGATGATAGACATTTCTCTGATTTCTGCAGAAACTCCCCTTCTGGATGAAAAAACTGCGGAAACTATGAGAGGAGTTTTTCAGAAGCTGGAAAAAGCTGTGGTTCTGAAAGCGGTGGTGGATCTTAAGGAGGAAAAATCTGCTCAGATGGCATCATTTCTGAAGGGAATTGCAGGACTTTCTCCAAAGCTTTCCCTGGAGCTTTATAGTCCGGAGGAATCCGGTATTCTTTCGGCTCAGACCAGAGAACAGGGGACAGAGATAGATGTTTCCCATTTGCCTGTAACCGGTATTTTTGTGGACGGGCTCTATCAGAGGGCAGCATTTCATGGAGTGCCGGGAGGAAAGGAAATCAACTCCTTTGTTATTGGAATCTACAATGCGGCAGGGCCTGGGCAGGAGATTTCCAGGGCTGCCATAAAAAAGATTGGAAAGCTGAAGCGGCCAGCCGATGTGAAGATTTGTGTTTCTCTGGCCTGTCATCACTGCCCTGGCGTGGTGATTGCCAGTCAGCGGATTGCCATGTTAAATCCCCTGGTTCAGGCTCAGATGTACGATGCCAATTTGTATCCGGATTTGGTGGAAGCCTATCAGATTGAGCGGGTTCCTCTGGTTATTATTAACGACAGTCAGGTTTATACAGGGCCCCGGAGTATTGAGGATCTGACCCAGCTTTTGCTGGATGCCAGGTAAAGGAAAAAGAAATTCAACAAAAAAGCAGATTATGTGCATTGTGATAAAAAAATAACGAATTATTTATGAAATATGCACAATTTAAGCAAAAAGAATCTAATGGAATTTTCAAATAATGCTGAAAAAATAAATTACTATTGAAAAGAATATGTACAGTGTGCTATATTAGAGATAGGAAAACAAATAACATGCTGAGAGAGTGAGAGCATAGCGTTACAACAGAAATGTTGTTTGAAGCTATGCTCTTTTTGTATTTTCTTGCAGGAAATTTTACAGCTTTATGCAGGAAACAGCAGAGGAATACTACGAAGAGAGAACAGCAGAAAGTAGAGGGTTCATACAGAAATGGAACAAAGATTTTATGACATGGTTGAGGCAAATCCAGTGATTGCGGCAATTAAGGACATGGATGGTCTGGAGCAGTGCTGTCGGGTGCCGGATATAAAAGTAGTATTTATTCTGTATGGAGATATCTGTAATATTGCAGATATCGTTAGAAAGATAAAAGAAGCAGGAAAAATTGCGATAGTCCATGTGGATTTGATTGCGGGACTCAGCTGTAAGGAGGTTGCTGTTGATTTTATCCGGCAGCATTCCGGGGCAGATGGAATTATTTCCACAAAGCCTTCTATGATACGGCGGGCAAAGGAGCTGGGGCTTTACACCGTTATGCGTTTCTTTGTATTGGACTCCCTGTCCTTTGAAAATATTGAAAAGCAGCTGGTTTCTGTAAAGCCGGATTTTATTGAAGTGCTTCCCGGCGTGATGCCTAAGATTATCCGGAGAGTCTGCAAAAGAGTCAGAACGCATCTCATTGCAGGCGGTCTGATTTCTGACAAGGAGGATGTGATGGCAGCGCTGGATGCAGGTGCTATTGCTGTCTCTTCCACCAATCAGAAGGTGTGGCTTATGTAGATACTTTCTGCCGAAGGGGGTTCGGCAGAAAGTATAGTTTCACTTTTATTATTATTTTTATAGGAGGTATTTTATGGCAAAGTATGTAATGGCTCTTGATGCAGGTACCACCAGCAACCGGTGTATCCTTTTTAATGAGAAGGGCGAGATGTGCAGCGTGGCACAAAAAGAGTTTACTCAGTATTTCCCGCATCCCGGCTGGGTGGAGCACGATGCCAACGAGATCTGGTCAACACAGCTTGGTGTTGCAGTTGAGGCTATGTCAAAAATCGGTGCAACTGCAGAGGATATTGCGGCAATTGGTATTACCAACCAGCGTGAAACCACTATTGTATGGGATAAGAACACAGGTGAGCCAGTTTATCATGCAATTGTATGGCAGTGCCGCCGGACATCCGAGTATTGCGATACTCTGAAGGAAAAGGGGCTGACAGAAACCTTCCGTCAGAAAACAGGACTGGTTATTGATGCTTACTTCTCTGGAACCAAATTAAAATGGATTCTGGACAACGTAGAAGGCGTGCGGGAACGGGCAGAGAACGGAGAGCTTCTTTTTGGTACCGTAGAAACATGGCTGATCTGGCGTCTGACAAAGGGCAAGGTTCATGTAACAGATTACAGTAATGCTTCCAGAACCTTGATGTTCAACATCAATACCCTGGAGTGGGATGATGAGATTCTGGCGGAGCTGAATATTCCGAAATGTATGCTTCCGGAAGCAAAGCCCTCCAGCTGCGTATACGGCGAGGCAGATCCTTCCTTCTTAGGCGGTCCTATCCCCATTGGAGGAGCAGCCGGAGATCAGCAGGCAGCTCTGTTTGGACAGACCTGCTTCCGTCCTGGTGAAGCAAAGAATACATACGGAACAGGATGCTTTATGCTGATGAACACAGGTGACAAGCCGGTATTCTCTAAAAACGGTCTGGTTACCACAATTGCATGGGGCCTGGACGGAAAAGTAAAATATGCTCTTGAGGGCTCCATCTTCGTAGCTGGTGCAGCAGTTCAGTGGCTTCGTGATGAGATGCGCCTGATTGATTCTTCACCGGATTCTGAATATATGGCAAGTAAGGTAAAGGATACGAATGGCTGCTACGTTGTTCCTGCATTTACCGGACTGGGCGCTCCCCATTGGGATCAGTATGCAAGAGGAACCATTGTAGGAATCACCCGAGGCGTGAACAAGTATCATATTATCCGTGCGACTTTGGAATCTCTGGCTTACCAGACAAACGATGTTCTGCAGGCAATGAAGGCAGACTCTGGAATTGAGCTGGCAGCTTTGAAGGTAGACGGCGGCGCCAGTGCAAATAATTTCCTGATGCAGACCCAGGCGGATATTATCAATGCTCCGGTTGAGCGTCCCAGATGCGTAGAAACAACCGCTATGGGTGCGGCTTATCTGGCAGGTCTTGCAGTTGGCTATTGGTCCAGCAAGGAAGATGTTATCAATAACTGGGCAATTGATAAGGTATTTATGCCGGAGATCTCCGAAGAGGATCGGGCCAAGAAGGTTGCCGGCTGGAATAAGGCAGTGAAGTATTCCTATGGCTGGGCAAAAGAAAATTAAGAAAACAGGAAAAAAGGGTAACAGCAAAATTCATACTGTATGAAAGGGGAAATTAATTATGTTGCCATATATCGCAGAATTTATTGGGACGATGCTTCTGATTCTTTTAGGTGATGGTGTAGTAGCAAACGTAACCCTGAACAAATCCGGAATGAAGGGCGCAGGCTCCATTCAGATTACTTTTGCCTGGGGTCTTGCTGTTATGGTTCCGGCATTTATTTTCGGCGCTGCATCCGGCGCACATTTTAACCCGGCTCTGACCATCGCTCTTGCAGTGGATGGCAGCTTTGCATGGTCCATGGTTCCCGGATATATTGTTGCTCAGTTTGCAGGTGCATTTTTAGGTGCGTGCCTTGTATACATTCTGTTTAAAGATCAGTTTGATGCAACCGACAATCCCGGAACAAAGCTGGGCGTTTTCTCTACTGGCCCGTCCGTTGCCAATATGCCTCTGAATATTTTAAGTGAAGCAATCGGAACCTTCGTTCTGGTATTTGCAATTAAGGGAATCCCTGCAACTGCAGCTGCAGGCGTTGAGAAATTTATGGTATTTGGCATTATTGTTTCCATTGGTATGTCCCTGGGCGGACTGACTGGATATGCAATCAACCCGGCCCGCGACCTGGGTCCCCGTCTGGCACATGCAATCCTTCCGATTAAAGGAAAAGGCGATTCCAACTGGGGTTATGCACCGGTTGTGCTGGTGGGCCCGCTGCTTGGCGCAGTAGCAGCTGTACTTCTGTATGGAGCAATTCCGTGGTAGGAAGCGCTGGACACAGGTGCAAAAAAAATTAGCAGGTTTCTGTAGAGACAAAACAGCCAGAGTACCTGACTCAAATTAAATAGTGAATTTTGAGAGCGGAGCCTGGCAAATGGATATCGAAAGATACGAAGATGCCGGGTTCTGTTTTTAAGGAGGAATAAGAAACATGTATGATGTAATTATTATCGGCGCAGGTGTTTCCGGAGCGGCCTCTGCAAGAGAGCTGTCCCGTTACCAGGTAAAGGCCTGCGTTTTGGAGAAGGAAGAGGATGTGTGCTGCGGAACCTCAAAAGCAAACAGCGCTATTGTCCATGCAGGATACGATGCTGCAAGCGGTTCTCTGATGGCTAAGCTGAATGTTCAGGGAAACAAAATGATGGCTAAGCTGGCAGAGGATCTGGATTTTGAGTTTATGCAAGCGGGTTCTCTGGTTGTCTGCACAGAGGAAGAAAACCGTCCGGGGCTGCAGATGCTTCTGGAGCGGGGCATCAAAAACGGAGTAGAAGGTCTCCGGATTATTGAGCGGGATGAGCTGGTGAAAATGGAGCCTAATATTTCTGATGAGGCAGTAGCAGCTCTTTATGCACCCACCGGCGGTATTGTATGTCCTTTTAATCTGAATATCGCTATGGCAGAAAATGCCTGTACCAATGGTGTGGAATTTAAGTTTAACACTCAGGTGGAAGGAATCGAAAAGAAAGAGGACGGATTCCTGATTCATACCAATAAGGGCGATTTTGAAGCACGATGCGTGGTAAACGCAGCAGGCGTTTATGCAGATCAGATTCACAATATGGTCAGTGACAGGAAGCTTACGATTACACCAAGACGGGGAGACTACTGTCTGCTGGATAAGACGGCAGGAAAGCATGTAAATCATACCATTTTTGCTTTGCCTGGAAAATATGGAAAAGGCGTTCTGGTATCTCCAACTGTACACGGAAATCTGATTGTGGGTCCGACGGCGATTGACATTGAGGATAAGGAAGGAACCAATACAACCAGAGCAGGACTTGACGAAGTAATTACCAAGTGTGCGAAAACAGTGAAAAATGTTCCCCTTCGTCAGGTGATTACCTCTTTTGCAGGACTTCGCGCCCACGAAGACGGACATGAGTTTATTATTGAAGAGCTCAAAGAGGCTCCTGGTTTTGTTGACTGTGCAGGCATCGAATCTCCGGGGCTGACCAGCAGTCCGGCGATTGGCTGCATGGTGGCAGATATTGTAAAGGGAATCCTGGATCTGAAAGAAAATCCAGACTTTGTAGGAACAAGAAAAGGTGTGCTGAATCCGGAGAAGCTCTCCATGGAGGAGCGCAATGAGCTGATTAAAAAGCAGCCGGCTTACGGAAATATTATATGCCGCTGTGAAATGGTGACAGAGGGAGAAATCCTGGATGCCATTCATCGCCCATTGGGAGCCCGTTCTCTGGACGGTGTAAAGCGCAGAACCAGAGCCGGAATGGGACGCTGCCAGGCAGGCTTTTGTTCGCCGAGGACTATGGAAATTCTTTCCAGAGAGCTTTCTATGGATATGGAAGAGATTACAAAATGCGGCGGCGATTCAAAAATCGTTGTTGGAACAAACAAGGATCGGATATAGAAGGAGGGGCGTCGAAACATGAAAGCATATGATATCGTAATCATTGGCGGCGGCCCTGCAGGGCTTGCAGCTGCCGCAGCAGCAAGAAAAAGCGGAGTGGAGAAAATCCTGATTCTGGAACGAGACAAGGAACTGGGCGGAATTTTAAACCAGTGCATTCACAATGGTTTCGGACTTCATACATTTAAGGAAGAACTGACGGGACCAGAATATGCTGCCCGGTTTATTGATCAGGTAAAGGAACTGGAAATTGAATACAAATTGCATACCATGGTTATGGACATCAGTCCAGATAAGGTAGTGACTGCTATGAACCGGGAAGAGGGGATGTTCCAGATTCAGGCAGGAGCCGTGATTCTGGCAATGGGATGCAGAGAGCGTTCCAGAGGAGCGCTGAACATTCCCGGATATCGTCCGGCCGGAATTTATTCTGCCGGAACAGCGCAGCGACTGGTAAACAGAGAGGGATTTCTGCCGGGTCGTGAGGTAGTAATACTGGGATCCGGAGATATCGGACTGATTATGGCAAGACGTATGACCTTTGAAGGCGCCAAGGTCAAGGTTGTGGCAGAGCTGATGCCATATTCCGGCGGCTTAAAGAGAAATATTGTTCAGTGTCTGGATGACTACGGAATTCCCTTAAAGCTGAGCCATACCGTTGTGGAAATTCGCGGAAAAGAGCGCCTGACCGGCGTTACTATTGCAAAGGTGGATGAGAAAGGAAAACCGATTCCAGGAACAGAGGAGGATTATGACTGCGATACTCTTCTTCTTTCGGTTGGACTAATCCCTGAAAATGAGCTTTCCAGAGGAGCCGGTGTGGATATGAGTCCTGTAACCTCGGGACCGATTGTAAATGAAAGTCTGGAAACCAATATCGAAGGCGTGTTTGCCTGCGGTAATGTGCTTCACGTTCATGATCTGGTGGATTTTGTTTCCGAGGAGGCAGCAGCAGCAGGAAGAAATGCGGCTCTGTATGTACAGGGCAGACGACAGTCTGAAGCAGGAAAAGCCATTTTGCTGAATCCGGTGGAGGGTGTCCGTTATACCGTACCTTCTGTGATTCATCCGGATCGGATGGACGACAAGCTGACGGTTCGTTTCCGTGTGGGCGGAGTTTATAAAAACTGTTATATCAGCGTATATTTTGATGATGAACGGGTGATTCATCGGAAACGTCCTGTAGTAGCACCGGGAGAAATGGAAGAGATTAAGCTGGAGAAGGAAAAGCTTCTGGCATATCCGGATTTAAAGACGATAACCGTAAAAATTGAGGAGGCATAGGCAATGGAAAAAAGAGAACTGATCTGCATAGGCTGTCCTCTGGGCTGCCCGGTAACGGTAACCATGGAAGCCGGCGAAGTAATTAAGGTGGAAGGAAATACCTGTAAACGGGGCGACGATTACGCCAGAAAAGAAGTGACCAACCCTACCAGAATTGTGACCAGTACCGTTATGGTGGAGGGCGGTAAGGATGTTACCGTTTCTGTGAAAACAAAGACAGATATTCCAAAGGAAAAGATCTTTGATTGTGTGAAATCCTTAAAGGGCGTGACGGTTCAGGCTCCGGTTCATATTGGAGATGTGATTCTGGCAAATACGGCAGATACCGGTGTGGACATCATTGCCACCAGCAATGTAGAAGCAAAATAAGACAAAATGGGCAGAACATCCCGGCATGGTAAAAAGACCATGGCGGGATACTGCTGATTCGTGGAAGACTGGTTTTCCCGGCAGAAGGAGCCCGGGAGCCATGCAATATGGCAGATATAGAAAGTGAGGAAGGAAAATGGAAGAAAAGAAAAAAGCTTCAGGATGGAGTAATTTAAACGGAATCAGTGATGACGACAAGACGTGCGGACTCAATGATATGAACTGTCTGGAGGATGAAAAAGACACCAGCTGCGGATTAAATGATATGAACTGCTTAAGCGGAGAGGATGACAGCACCTGCGGACTTAATGACATGAATTGTCTGGGAGAAGACAAGTAGACGAAAAAAGAAAATCTGCGGGGAACGAAAGACCTTTATAGAAGAGGGAAGCAGACAGAATGTACAGGAGAAAATAAGCGGAACGAAAGGAGATTTCAGAATGAAGAAATTTATCAATGGCGTTGACCAGGTAGAGGATCAGATGATTCAGGGTATGGTAAAGGCTTATCCAAAGCATCTTAGAAAGCTGGAGTGCGGAAATGTAGTCGTTCGTGCTGAGAAAAAGGAAGGAAAGGTTGCCCTGATCAGCGGAGGCGGAAGCGGTCATGAACCGGCACACGGGGGATTTGTGGGACGCGGTATGCTGGATGCGGCAGTTGCAGGCGCAGTATTTACTTCTCCGACCCCGGATCAGATTCTGGAAGGCATTAAGGCCATTGCTACTGACAAGGGTGTTCTGATGGTAGTAAAAAACTATACCGGTGATGTCATGAATTTTGAAATGGCAGCGGAAATGGCGGAGATGGAGGGCATTTCTGTAAAACATGTGGTAACCAACGATGATGTTGCTGTTGACGGAAGCTTATATACCATTGGCAGAAGAGGAGTGGCAGGAACTGTATTTGTTCACAAGATTGCAGGGGCCCTGGCAGAGACAGGAGCTGATTTGGATGAGGTTCAGACAGTCGCTCAGAGGGTAATTGACAATGTGCGGACGATGGGAGCGGCTATTGCTCCGTGTACGGTTCCGGCAGCAGGAAAACCAGGATTTGAGCTGTCTGAAAATGAGATGGAGGTTGGAATCGGTATTCACGGCGAACCGGGTACCCATAAGGAGGAAATGAGACCGGCAGATGAGATTGTGGATCTGCTTTTGGAAAAGATTCTTGCAGATCTGGATTATTCCGGCAGTGAGGTGGCTGTGATGATCAATGGTTCCGGAGCAACTCCTCTAATGGAGCTGTTTATTATCAACAATCATGTGGCAGACGTTCTTGCAGAAAAGGGAATCCGCATATATCGGACTTTAGTGGGAGAATATATGACCTCTATTGAGATGCAGGGCTTTTCTATTTCCCTGCTGAAGCTGGATGAGGAGATGAAGCAGCTTCTGGATGCAGAGGCAGATACACCGGCTTGGAAAGAATAGGAATCAGGAGGAGAAAACAATGGCAGATAACAAAATGGTGCTTTTGGTTTTAAAGAGAATTGGAGAAAAAATCGAAGCAGAAAAGGAATATCTTACAGAGCTGGATCAGCCTATCGGAGACAGTGATCATGGGATCAATCTGGCCAGAGGATTTCAGGAAGTGGAGAATAAACTGCCATCGATGGAAGATAAGGATATTGGAACGATTCTGAAAACAGCAGGAATGGCTCTAGTATCAAAAGTAGGAGGTGCTTCCGGGCCTCTTTATGGATCGGCATTTATGAAAATGGGCATGGCTTTAAATGGAAAAATGGATATGGATATGAATGATTTTCTCGGAGCTGTAGAGGCTGCTGTCGAAGCGGTGAAGCAGAGAGGAAAGGCAACCGTGGAGGAAGCTACCATGCTGGATGCTATGGTTCCGGCTTTAGATGCCATGAAACAGGCAGCAGCAGACGGAATGGACAGAAATGGCGTTCTGGAGGCTGGCTGCAAAGCATCCTGGGCTGGTGCAGAGCATACCAAGGATCTGGTGGCAACAAAGGGCCGCGCCAGCTATGTAGGAGAGCGGGGGCTGGGACACCAGGATCCGGGAGCCACGTCCTTTTCCTTTATGTTGGAAACGGTAAAAAATACTCTGAGCTAGGAAAGGGGAGAACAGGATGGTTGGATTTGTAATCGTTTCTCACAGCAGAAAGCTGGCTGAGGGTGTTGTGGAATTGGCAAAAATGATGGCTCCGGATGTCCCTCAGGTCGCCGCAGGCGGCCTGGAGGACGGAAGCTTTGGTACCAGCTTTGAGCGAATTCTGGAGGCTGTTAATGAGATATACTCAGAGGACGGAGTCATTGTGCTGATGGATCTGGGCAGCGCGGTGATGACCACGGAGATGGTACTGGAGGCTCTGGATGGACAGAAGCTGGCAATGGCAGACTGCCCTCTGGTAGAGGGCGCTGTTGTGGCAGCCGTGAATGCAGCCGGAGGAATGAGCTTTGAAGAGATTTTAAAGGATTTGGAAAAGGTTCGAGATATGAAAAAGCTCTCATAAAGATAATAATTATTTTGTTATCAGTTTAATCAAATACAGGTATTTTACATATTGCTTAAACTGGGGTATGATTTTCTTCGAAAGAAACACAGAAAAAGTGAAGCTTAAGGAGGAAAATACCAATGAATAAGCAAGTATGGAAAGAAACAAAGCCCGGAAAGCTGTGGACACTGTTCCGGGCTATGTTTGTGTTAAGCGCCTGTACCTTTGGAGGCGGGTTTGTGATTGTATCTCTGATGAAAAAGAAGTTTGTTGAGGAACTGGGGTGGCTGGATGAAGCAGAAATGCTGGATATTACAGCCATTACTCAATCCGCGCCAGGTCCGCTTCCGGTAAATGCCTCAGTGATTATTGGATACCGGATCTGTGGAGTGACAGGTGCTTTGGCTGCAGTTCTTGGAACAATTATTCCGCCGATGGCAATTATTTCCCTGATCTGTGTATTTTACACAGAATTTCGCACCAATGCCTACATTGCTTTGGCCCTTCAGGTGATGCGGGCCGGTGTGGCGGCAGTGATTGCAGATGTTGCCTGGAATCTGGCAAAGAATGTGTGGGATATGGGTTCTGTTTTTTATACGGGTCTTATGAGTGCAGCTTTTGTGGCAACCTGCTTTCTGAATATCAGCGCTATGACAGTGATTCTCATTTGTCTGGGTATGGGCATATTTCAGGCATGGTGGAATGCAGCGTCAGTGAAGGGAGGAAAAAAACGTGAATATGCTTGTTAAACTGTTTTTTGCCTTTATTCAGGTAGGTCTGTTTTCCGTTGGAGGAGGATATGCTGCGATTCCTCTGATTCAGGCTCAAATTGTAAATATTCACAGGTTGATGTCCATGGAAGAGTTTACGGATTTGATTACCATTGCAGAAATGACTCCCGGGCCAGTATCCATTAATTCTTCCACCTTTGTGGGAACAAGACTGGGCGGACTGGGCGGAGCAATTTTATGTACTCTGGGATGTATCCTTCCATCCTTTTTCATCTGCCTGACGCTGGCATATTTTTATTACAAATATCGTTCCTTTTCTGGCGTACAGACGGTTCTGGCCGCTATGCGGCCGGCTGTAGTGGCCCTGATTGGCTCTGCAGGTTTTTCCATTCTTTTACTGGCTTTGTTTGACTCTGGGCTATCTGGTCTTCAGGCAGAAAATCTGAAAATCGTGGAGCTGGTTCTTTTTGCAGGCGGTCTGTTTTTGCTTCGCCGGTTCCGGGAAAAGGTGGGAGCCATTCAGATTATCTTCGGTTCCGGAGTTGTGGGAACGGCGGCCTATCTGATAGGAGGCCTTTTCCTGTAAAGAGAGTACAGCTGTCAGGAGACAGGCTCTCCGATAACAGAGCAGAGTGAGAGGCGGCACAACTTGGCCAAACCTTCCATTTCCGGAGAAAGCAGCTTGTCTTTGTGATAGACCAGCCGGATATCCCGGAGGATATGAACCTGCTCCAGAGAAAGGGCAGTCAGTTTCTTCTCCTTCAGATACGGTTCAACCAGCATTCTGGAGAGAATAGCAAGCCCATGTCCGGCTAAAACAGCATTGATAATTGCCTGGGTGTTGGTGCAGGTCCAGCTTTTTGTCAAAGGAATATGGTGGCTTTGAAGAAACTGCTCAAACTGATTGCGATCGTTGCTTCCGGATTCCCGGGAAATAAAGGTTTCTCCGGCCAGTCGCTCTATGGGAATACAGGGCTGGCTGGCCAGAGGATGATTTGGCGGAGCAACAATTAAAAGTTCATCTTCGCATACCCTTGTGCAGAGCAGGTCTGGATTTACAATGGTGCCTTCAACAATACCTGCATCCAGCTGGCTTTCCAGAAGCATTTGCTCGATTCGGCTGGTATTGTTGACTGTAACCTGAAGATCTATGTCAGGGTGTCTGATTTTCAGCTGACTGGCGAGTTCCGGAATCAGGCAGGTACCTACCGATACGCTGGCTCCCAGCCGCAGACATTGGTAGGTTCCCTGGGAAATCAGAAGCTGTTCCATATCTTCGTAGGTTCTGAGCAAACGATAGGCATAGGCTAAAAGCTTTTCCCCGGCCGCAGTAATGTAAAGCCTCTGAGAAAGCCGCTCAAACAGCTGTACATGGTATTCTTTTTCCAGCTCGGAAATTGCCTGACTGACAGATGGCTGGGAGATATACAGTTTTTTTGCCGCTGCATGCATGGTCTTCTCTTCGGCAATTGTCACAAATATTCGGATAGTTCTTAGTGTCATAACGATTCCTTTCTGCTCCTTTCTGGCGCATGTCTTTTTTTATTTCTGTAATTCCTGGAAAATTGCTTCGTACTGAGCAGAAAAAATACTGTCTTTATTCCAGATAAATGAAAAATCGTGTGCGATTTTAAAATCAGATAAAGGAATTTCTATAAGGGTTTTGTCTTCCAGTTCTTTTTGGACAGCAGACTGGTACAAAAATGAAATTCCACAGTCCTCCCGTAGCAGAGAAACGATGGCATGAATATTTTCTATTTCGATAATATGGGAAAAATCTTCTGCAGACAGGTTGTTGAGGGCCAGGATTTTCGTAAGAATAGCCCGTGTTCCGGAACCGTGCTCTCTCAGAAGAAGACGTTCGCCTGTCAGATCCCGCAGGCAGGAAACAGGCTTTTGAAAAATATGTTTGCTGGAGGCAACGCCGATAAAGGGTTCCTTTTGGAGAATTCGTGTAGTGTAAAGATCTTCCCTAAAATACCCCTCAACAATAGCAAAATCAAGAGTTCCTTCCCGAAGGCGAGAAAGAAGTGTCTGAGTATTGCCGTAGCAGATATGGATCTCCCATTGTGGATGGGCTTTTAAAAAGCGGGCAAGGGAGGGAATGACAGCGTATTCTCCTATTGTCATAGTAACGCCAAAGGTCAGTCCCTTTTTTCCTGCCATACTTTGCTGCATCCTGATTTTCATCCGATGATCATCGCTTTGCAGAGTTTCTAGAGAGTCCTTCAGAATCTGCCCGGCGTCTGTCAGATAGAGTTTCTTTTTCTCACGGATAAATAAAGGTGTATCATATTGCTCCTCCAGATAGCGGATATGCTGGGAAACAGCAGGCTGTGTCAGATTCAATACCTGAGCCGCCCGAGTAAAGTTCATACATTCACATACAGTTAAAAATGTTTTCATACGAAAATCAATCATAGTTTGACACCTCCAAGAACAGGATATTTATATCATAATATAAATTTATTATATAATCAATATACATAATTTTACAAAATGATAAAACAGATCTATATTATAGAGGAAGGAAACAAGAGACAGGCCGGAGACGGCTAGGGAAGAGAACAAGAAGGTCAGGAGGAGCAAAGCTATGTATGATGTAATTATTATCGGAGCAGGTCCCGCAGGTATCAGTGCTGGAATTTATTCTGTAAGCAGAGGAAAGAAAACTCTGATACTGGAAAAGCAGGCCATTGGAGGGCTGATTGGAAAGGTTTCGACAGTAACCCATTATGCCGGAATTACAGAAGGAGAAACAGGAAAAACCTTTGCAGAAAGAATGAAAAAGCAGGCCATGGATGCAGGCGTGGAGTTTAAAATGGAAACAGTCACTGAGGTGGAGTTGAAAGGGAAAACAAAGACGGTTACTACGGAACGAGGCGTATATCAGGCGGAAAAGGTGATTATTGCCGCAGGCACATCTCCCAGAATGCTGGGAATCCCTGGAGAAAAGGAACTCAGCGGAAAAGGAATGACCATGAATGCAGCAAGGGATTGCGATACCTACGCAGGAAAGCATGTATATGTAGTGGGAGGCTCTGATGGTGCTGTAAAGGAGGCGCTGTATCTGTCAAAATCAGCCAGCCAGGTAACGATTATTCATTTTGAAGACGGGCTGGGATGTATTGCAGAATTTCGAGAAAAGGCAGAGAAGTGTCCGAACATGATTGTAAGATTGAATTCAAGACTTCATGGAGTTTATGGAACAGAACGGGTGGAAGCTTTGGAAATTGCCGATGAGAGAACTGGAGCAATTGAAACCATAGAAGATCCGGGCTGTGGAATTTTTGTATATGCGGGAACAGTTCCCAATACGGAATTATACGGACAGTTGAAGCTGGAAAATGGATTTATTCCAGTAAATGAACGAATGGAAACAGAGATTCCCGGGGTGTATGCAGCCGGTGATATTCGAGTAAAGGGTGTGCGCCAGGTATCTACGGCAGTGGCTGACGGCACAATAGCTGCTGTCTACGCAGCCATGAACTAAATTTTGAAAATAAAACTACAAAAAAGAGGAAATGCGGTTGGAGCTGCATTTCCTCTTTTTGGAATTACAAGATCCGGATGCCCAGATGGTAGCTTTTTTCCTCCTGTGGATTCAGAGACTGAACGTGGTGGCGGTGTGCAAACTCATCGTCCTCGTCAGAACGGATGGCAGAACCGTTCCAGGGCTCTACGCAGACGAAAGGAGCCTGAGACTCGTAAGGAGTCCAGAATGCCACAGTTTCAAAGCCGGCATAATCAACTTCGATTCCTTTTCCAGTAGATGGATTTACTACGGAAACCTTTCTGGAACGGATTTCGTCAAAATAAACAGCGTCATTATGGAATAACTCGTAGTCTAAGGGCAGAAAACGGGTGTTTTCCAGATGAAAGCGAGTGCTCTCTGCATTAAATTCCATTCGTTCTGGGTTGTAAGGCATGGAAGCGGTATTTTCTGTCTGTTCAAACTCTAACCGATAATCTTCAAAGGATTCTCCTTCCTCAAGCGGGCATACAAAGCCTGGATGAGCGCCGATACAGTATACCATGCGGCTGTCGCCGATATTTTTTACGGAATAATCCATGGAAAGTACTCCGTCATTCAGGCGGTAGGTCAGGGTAAGGATGAAGTAATATGGATAGAACCGTAGTGTATTTTCGTTGGCTGTAAGCTGGAATGTGGCATGAGTTTCGGACTGATCGGAAACAGAAAATTCAGAAGTTGCACAAAAACCATGTTTTGGCATCTCATACCACACACCATCAAAAAGCGTTTTTCCGTTACGGCAGTTTCCTACAGAAGGAAAGAGAAGGGGAGAACAGCGGGCCCAGACAGCAGGATCTCTCTGCCAGATATATTCCTTTCCGGAAGCGTCTTTCATAGAAATCAGCTGGGCTCCTAAGGTGTCGATAGATGCAGTTGTTTTGGAATCGCAGATAGTAATAATCATGTTTATTCTCCTTTTCATTTTATTTTTTTAATCCATATCGGTCAGCAGAGTGCAAAGCACCTGCTGGCTGTATTTGGACAACAGCAGGACCACAGCTCTCTCGATTGGCAATATAATAGGGGAGGCTGATTTTCATGGGAAGCGTGTGTCCCCCCTCGATTCGATCAATGAGAATTTTAGCAGTCATCTGTCCCATTTCATCGACAGGAATATGAATGGTAGTCAGCATTGGTGTTAAATACTGAGCTGTTTCAATATCATCAATACTGATGAGAGAAACATCCTCTGGGATGGAGAGATTGTGCTCTTTTAGGGCACGCATTACACCTATGGCAGTAATATCATTGGGGCAGAAGTAGGCAGTAGCTCCGCAATTTTTATCAAGAAGACTGCTGGCTCCGCGGTATCCGCCTTCAGAAGACAAAGCAACGTTAGCAGTTAGTTCCTTGCGTAAGAGGATTTTTGCAGCTGCTAAAGCATCACAATAGCCCCGGTAGCGATCCTCGTGTTCTGTTTCTCCAATATAGGCAATCTGCCTATGTCCTAAAGAAAGAAGATGATTGACAGCTGTTACAGCGGTGTCGTAACCACTGCAGATAATCTGATCATACTTGGCATCCAGGCTGTTAAGTCCCGTATAGGCTATACATTTAAAATATCGTTTGAGGAACTTCAGAAGCTGCTTGTCGCAGCGGCCTAAAACGGCAACTCCATCAACATGATTATCTGTAACCAGACGATAAGTGCCTGGATGGTTAATATCAAAGGCGGTAAAGGTATATTTTAAAATATAATTATACCGAAAGGCTTCTTTTTCAATACTTCTTGCAAGTGCTGCAAAAAAGCTGTCCGTTTCTTTTTCAGAAACACGGGCAAAAATGCAGGCAATGGAGCGGGAGCGGCTGCCGGTGCTTTCCTGGATTCCCATTTTTAGCTCACGTGCAGAGCTGTTGGGGACATAGCCGGTGCGGCGTACAATTTCCCAGATTCGATCCTGAACTTCTTGGCTGGCCGGGCATTTGCTGCTTTTGTTAATGACGCGGGATACAGTGGAAATCGATACGCCGGCCTCTGCTGCAATTTCCTTCAGTGTCATAAAGGGCCTCCTTTCTGAACGGTTGCTTTTATTCTATAAAAACACCTGGAAAAAAGCTATGGCAATATACACAAACGTTTGCGTAAAAATTGTGAAAATTGCACGGATTTTTCTTTTCGCAAATGACTTTGATCCCTTATAATAGAAATCATGTATAATAAAAGAAACAGAGCAGGATTTTCAGGCAGCCTTCAAAAGGGTATGATAATATTTCATACTGTTTTTTCTTCCCAAAACACGATACACTTAGGTCAGTGAAGAAAATATACGGCATGACCGAAAAATGGGAGGTTTTTTATGGATAACGTGAAAGACAAAAAAGCCTTTTGGACGCGAATTCCTAACAGCGCCTGGATGGCATTATCGCTTCTTCTGGCAATTCTTCTCTGGATTTTGATTGCATCTACAGAATCCGGCGGAGTAGTATTTGCAGAACCTTGGGAGGTTTTTTCCAAGCTGACTGCAAAGATTCAGGATGGAACTCTGTGGCCTCATATTTATTCCAGCCTGTTTCGTGTAATTGTAGGATTTTCTCTGGGCTTTATTGTTTCTATTCCGATTGCATTTCTGATGGGATGGTATGCTCCTTTTAGAAACTTGGTAGCGCCTTGGGTGCAGTTTGTTCGTAACATTCCGCCTTTGGCATATATTCCGTTGATTATTACAGGAGCAGGAGTAGGCGAAGAGGCAAAGGTAATAGTTATCTTTATTGCATCGTTTTTGGTTCTGGTAGTAACAATTTACCAGGGGGTATGTAATGTAGATGTGACACTGATTAAAGCAGCAAGGGTGTTGGGTGCTTCTGATAAAGATATTTTCTTTAAAGTAATTATTCCGGCCTCTACTCCATTTATTCTGGTAGGTGCCAGATTAGGACTTTCCGCTTCCTTGACAACACTGGTTGCGGCGGAGCTTACTGGTGCTTCAAAGGGCTTGGGCATGATGATTCAGAAAGCACAGGGATATTATGATATGGCAACCGTGCTTCTCGGAATTCTTATTATCGGTGTGATTGGTATGCTGATGGAACAGCTGGTTAAATTCTTAGAAAGGAAGCTAACGGGATGGCAGGAAACGGTACAGTAAAAGTAAAAATTGACAAGGTTGAGAAAATATATAGTGGGCGAAATGGCGATATGGTTGCCTTAAATGGTGTCAGCCTTGATATCATGGAAAATGAATTTGTCTGTGTAGTAGGGCCGTCTGGATGTGGAAAATCGACACTGCTAAATATTATTGCAGGTCTTTTGGAACCTACCTCAGGTGCAGTTTATGTAGATGGAAAAGAAGTACATGGACCTGGTCCGGAGCGTGGTGTAGTATTTCAGCAGTATGCATTATTCCCCTGGCTGACTGTACTGAAAAACGTACAGTTTGGCCTGAAACTGAAGGGAATGGGTGAGGCAGAGTCCAGGGAAATTGCCATGAAATATTTGAAAATGGTAGATTTGGAACAGTTTGCCGATTCTTATCCGAAAGAGTTGTCTGGTGGTATGAAGCAGAGAGTAGCGATCGCAAGAGCCTATGCCGTGGATCCTTCCGTTCTTCTGATGGATGAACCCTTTGGAGCTCTGGATGCTCAGACAAGAACGCAGCTTCAGTCAGAGCTGATTAAAACCTGGCAGGAGCAGAAAAAAACGTGCTTCTTTATTACTCACGATGTGGAAGAGGCAGTGATTCTGGCAACGAAAGTAATTATTATGAGTGCAAGACCAGGACGAATTAAAAAGATTGTTGATGTCAATCTTCCGTATCCACGAACACAGGAAATGAAGATGGAGCTTCCGTTCCTGGATTTGAAGACCTACATTTGGGGCGAGGTATATCAGGAGTATCTGGAGGTTCGCAAATAGAAACAAAGAGATTTGCTGAAAGTGGGAACGATACAGACAGAAATCAAGATGGCAGATAACACAAAATTAAGTAGAAACATACCCTGCGGGGAAGAAGGAGGATAAACTATGAAAAAACAGGTAAGCGTGATTCTGGCAGCAGCATTGGCGGCAGCGTCTCTTGCAGGCTGCGGTGGAGCTAAGAAGGAAGAAACACAGGCAGCAGCAACAGAGGCTCCCAAAACAGAAGCAGCAACAGAAGCTGCGACATCTGCTGAGGCAGAGCCAGAAACAGAGGCAGAAAGCTTTGAACCGGAAACAGTTCGAGTTGCCTATATGCCTAATATGGGAAGTGCTTCCCTGGCTGTAACGGCAAGAGAAAAGGGATATTTTGAAGAGATGGGGCTGACTGTTGAATTAGTTGAGTTCCAGGGCGGACCGGCTGAAATAGCAGCTATGGCGGCAGGTGATATCGCAATTTCTCAGATCGGTCATGGAGCACATGCTCTTTGTGCTGAGGGTGAGGCTGTTATTTTCCAGATTGACTGTACCAGCCTTGCGGATGCAGTTATCGGAAATGCAGACAAAGGAATCAGCTCTATCGCAGATTTAAAAGGAAAGAAGGTGGCTGCAACCAGTGGTACTTCTGCAGAAATTATTTTGAATCTGGCTTTGAAGTCTGCTGGACTGACTTCTGATGATCTTGAGATTGTAGAAATGGATGCTAACGGTATGGTAAGTGCTATGGTAAGCGGCAATGTAGATGCCTGCGCAACCTGGTCTCCGGGAACTGTAACCATCAGCGAAGCTCTGGGAGATAAGACCGTATGGCTTGCTACAAACCAGGATTATATCAATGAAGCAACCTTCCCGTCCAGCTTTATTACAACTCAGAAATATGCAGATGAGCATCATGATGTTCTGGTTCGCTTCAGCCGCGCACTTCAGAAGGCTGCAGATTACAGAAATGAGCATATCGAAGAAGTTGCAGAAATGGTTGCAAAACAGTGTGAGGTTGATGCATCTACTATGCTGGCTTGTGTTGGCGAAGGAAACTGGACTATTACCAGTGATTTCCAGAAAAAAGCTCTGGAAGATGGAACCATCCAGAAGTATTACGAGAACCAGCAGCAGGTATTTATTGATGGTGGACGTCTTACCGAGAAGGTAGATGTAAATGAATATGTTCTGTTTGATGTTATGAAAGAAGCTAACGAGGCAAATAACAAATAAAAATCAGGCAGGAAAAAGGGAAAAGGCAGAAATGTAATGTTTCAGCCTTTTCCCTGCACCTGTTTATGGAGTTAAAAATGCTGTTTATTATTCTACTGTTTCTTGCTGTTTCATCCATAATCCTGTTTTTCTTGAAACGTGACAGGGAAACCTTTTTTTTGCTGGGAATGTGCTTCAGCTTTATTGTTATGTTTATAGGTATTACTATTTACCTGGCAAAAACAGGAGGTCTTTCCCCGGAACAGAAAATGTTCCTTTTTTTTGATACCAGAATTCAGAGATGGCTGTCTTATCTCATTTTCCCTTTGAGAAATCTGGGATATACCATAGCGGTAGGAAGATATTTGTTCCCTTTCTTTTTGCTGACGTTTGCAGCAAATAAAAGTATGATTCCTTCTATCCAGAGGCTCAAACATAAGTTTTGGTTGTTTTTGCTTCTGCCTGCAGTCAGCCTTCTGATTTATTATCCCAATTTCTTTTTCGAACTGGTAAAGGGAAGGTTTGAGCTTCAGAAGCTCTTGATGAGAGGTACCTTCTGCTGGATTCATATTTATTTAGCGGTTTCTGTGTTTCTTCTGTGTTATGAGTATTACCGCATTACAATTCCTCATTGTAAACGCCAGTTCCGGTATATCTTAGTGTTTATCCTTAGTGTAACGGTACAGTATGCTATTTATTGTGTCCAGGATCCGATTCAGGTATATCAGATTTATTCTCAGGAATATATGCGGTTTAATGGGCGTTTATATACAGATTCGACGATGAGTGTCGCAGGCTGGTATCTGTTTGCTGTAATAACACTTTTGTTTGTCGTTCTTGGATTCTGGAGTCTGCGCACCTATACAGAGATCGACAGAAAAGAAAACAGAGATGAGATCCGCATTCAGCGTAAATTTGAAACAGCAAGTATGGGAGTGACGGTGTTTGTCCACAGCATAAAAAATCAGCTGCTTTCAAACCGTGTTCTGTGTAAAAAAATACGCCGGGAATTAGCTGCAGAGCAGCCGGATATGGAAAAACTGAGAGAATATGCCTGTATGTTGGAGCAGTTTAATGAAAATATGCTGGGAAGAATGGAAGAACTATATAAAAGCATTAAATCCAATGCTTTGATTTTATCACCAATTCCGGCAGGACAGGTGGTTACCCAGGCAATCCGGCAGTTTCAGCAGAAATATCGAGGAGTGTCCGTAGATGTTCTCGGAGATCAGGATGAGGTTATTCTGGCGGATGTGCAGCATTTGGGAGAAGCTGTGTATAATCTGCTGACTAATGCTCATGAGGCATTTTTAGTTTCTGGAAAAACAGAAAAAGAAATTCTTCAAATTATTCTTCACAGTGAACGTTTTTATATTGGATTTGAAATTCGGGATAATGGAAATGGGATCGCAGAAAAGGAACGGCAGAAAATTTTTTATCCATTTTATACGAGTAAAAATACCAATAATAACTGGGGAATGGGACTTTATTATGTACGAGAAATTGTAAAGGGGCATTTTGGTATGATGAAGATGGAAAGCGTTCCTGGAGAAGGAACCAGTTTTTGTATGATGATACCTCGATATGAACCCAGAAAGAGACTAAACTTGAAGTGGAAGAGAGGGGAAGTATGATAAAAGTAGCAATTGTAGAGGATTTTGAACTGATTCGGGAAGATCTAAAGGAGCTGATTGACAGCCAAGAAGATATGCAGGTTGTGTGGGCAGCAGAAACAGGTGTCCAGGCAGTAGAGCTGGCAGAAAAAGAAGCGACAGATATTATTTTGATGGATATTGAAATGGAAACCATCAACGCAGGGATTCTTGCGGCAGAAAAAATCAGGGATAAGAATTCGGAACAGAAGATTATTTTTATGACAGCTCATGAAACGAATGAGATGATCATTACTGCCATGGGAACAGGGGCTGTTGATTATTTGGTAAAAGGAGAGGATAGTGAAGAGATCCTGTCTCATATCAGAAATGCTTTTGCTGGGCGGGCGACAATGAATTCTCGCATTCAGGAAACGATTATGCGTGAATACTCCCGCTTGCAGCGTTCAGAACGGAGCCTTTTGTTTTTCATTCATAATGTTTCTCAGCTAACAGCAGCAGAGCGAGAACTGGTAAAGCTTTTGCTGGAAGGAATGAAAGTAAAAGAGATTGCGCAGGTTCGCTGTGTGGAAATGATCACCGTCAAAACTCAGATTAAAAGCTTGCTGCGGAAATTCGGATGCAGCAGAACAAAGGAAATTGTGTCTATGATCCGGGATTTAAATTTATCCCATCTCTTTGTGTAAAAATAAGGCAAACGATTGAGTAAAAATTTGAACAAAAAAGACTGGTTTATGTTACAATGAAAATAAGAAAAGGAGGTATGTCACAATGAGACACGAATACTACGGATACAGCAAAGAGGAACTTCTTGCAAATCCGAAGATTTCCCTTGTATGTATGGCGGATAATGAGCAGGTATTTCGTCATATGGCAGGGGAAATGGCTGAAACAATTGAAGCCCACAACGCAGAGGGAAAAACAACGGTATTTATCTGCCCTGTCGGCCCGGTTGGCCAGTATCCATTTTTCGTTGAAATGGTAAATGAAAGAAATATCAGTTTAAAAAACACATGGTTCATTAACATGGATGAATATCTTGACGACGAAAAGCAATGGGTTCCTATGGATCATCCTCTGAGCTTCCGCGGTTTTATGGAAAGAACGGTGTATTCGAAGGTGAAACCGGAGTTGGTAATGCCGCCAGAACAGAGAGTATTCCCGGATCCCAATAACATTTCCTATATTCCGGAGCTGATTGAACGTCTTGGAGGAGTTGATATTGCATTTGGAGGCATTGGAATCAATGGTCATGTAGCATTTAATGAAGCAGATCCTTCCCTGACAGGAGATGAATTCCTTGCACAGAAAACGAGAGTGCTGGAAATCAGTCCGGAAACGAGAGCAGCGAATGCGATTGGTGATTTTAATGGTGCCCTGGAAGATATGCCACACTATTGTGTAACCATTGGTATTTATGAGATTGCTCATGCAAGGAAAATTCGCCTGGGCTGTTTCCGTAACTGGCACAGAGCAGTTGTCCGCAGAGCAGCTTATGGTGAACCTACTGCTGAATTTCCGGTAACCTTGCTTCAGAGTCATCCGGATCTTACACTGACGTTTACAGATTTCGTGGCAGCATTGGAAGGCTAAACACGGATAGAAAGAAAGGGGAGGTTTTGCATGAAAACGTTGCTGAAAGGCGGCACTGTTTACAGAGATCATAGATTCGTGGCTGCTGACATCCTGACAGAAGATGGTGTGATTCGGCAGATTGGCAGTAATCTTGAAGCAGACGGTGCTGAGGTTTTTGATGTTTCTGGCTATCGGATTGTACCGGGCTTTCTTGATATTCATACCCATGGGGCAGTTGGTGTGGATGTAAATGCTGCAAAACCGGAAGATTTTGAGAAGGTTTGCCGTTTTCAGGCAAGCCAGGGCACTACCGGCTGGTTGGGCTCTGTGCTGACAGATACAAGAGAGCAGACCTTATGGTGCATTGAGCAGTTTAAACAGTGGGAGAACCTGGAGCATAAAGGAGCCGAACTGCTGGGAATTCATTTGGAAGGACCATTTTTGTGCCCGGCCTACAAAGGCGCAATGCCAGAGCATCTGCTTCAGATGCCTAATCTCGAACTTCTGAAGGAGTATCAGGAAGCAGCAGAGGGAAGAATTCGCTACATCACCGTATCACCGGAGCTGGATGGAATGGTTGAGTTCATTGCTGAGATTGGAAAGCTGGGGATTGTTACAGCAATCGGACATTCTGGAGCGGATTACGAGACTGCCCAGGCAGCGATTGCAAACGGTGCAGAAGCAGCAACTCATACAGGAAATGCTATGAAGCTTCTTCATCAGCATTTTCCGGCTATTTGGGGCGCTGTTTTAGAGGATGACAACGTTTACTGTGAGATTATTTGTGACGGACGTCATCTTCATCCAGGAACGGTACGCCTGATCATCAAGACGAAAGGTGTGGATCGGGTAGTTGCTATTACGGATTCTATTATGGCGGCTGGACTTCCTGATGGAAAATATAAGCTGGGCGTTAATGATGTTGTTGTTGTGGACGGGGATGCACAGCTGGCAAATGGAGGAAGCCGGGCGGGAAGCACGCTGACCTCTGGTCAGGCATTGAAGAATCTGCTGAAATTTACAGGACGTCCGCTGGAGGAAATCATTCCTATGCTGACAGAAAATCCGGCAAAGCTGATTCGGGTTTACGATCGGGTTGGTTCCATTGAAGAAGGAAAAGCGGCAAACCTGGTTGCTCTGGATGAAGAATGTAATGTCTGCAGAACTTATGTAAAGGGAATGCTGGTATACGAAAAATAAAACAGAAGGATTTCTGAAATGAAAGGAGAGGAAAACGGGATGGCAGGAAATGTACTGGTAGTACACGGCGGTGGCCCTACGGCAGTGATTAACGCTTCTTTATATGGTGTTATTATGGAAGCAAAGGAAAGCGGCGTCATCGATCATGTGTATGGAGCCATCGGAGGAAGCGAGGCGGTGTTAAAGGAGCAGTTTCTTGATTTGATGAAATATCCCCAGGAAAAACTGGAGCTTCTTTTAACCACACCGGCTACGGCTATCGGCTCCTCCCGCTATGCGCTGGAGGAAGAGGATTATCAGGCCATGGGGGCGATTTTTAAAAAGCATGATATCCGGTATGTTCTGTTAAACGGAGGAAACGGAACCATGGATACCTGCGGAAAAATTTATCGGGCATGTAAGGATGCAGGTGTCTGTGTTGTGGGAATTCCCAAAACCATTGACAACGATATTGCTATTACCGATCATACCCCTGGATATGGAAGTGCTGCTCGCTATATTGCGGAAACAACGGCAGAGGTTGGCGTAGATGTAAAGGCGCTGCCGATTCATGTCTGCATTATTGAGGCTATGGGCCGTAATGCCGGATGGATTACCGCAGCCTCTGCTCTGGCAAGAAAAAAACCAGGCGATGCGCCGCATCTGATTTATCTTCCGGAGCGTCCATTTAAAGAAGAAGAGTTTCTGAAGGATGTAAAACGGCTGTATGATCAGCTGGGCGGTGTTGTCGTTGTTGCCAGTGAGGGACTGAAAAAAGAAAACGGGGAGCCGATTGTTCCTCCGATTTTCAAGAGCGGCCGTTCTGTATACTATGGTGATGTCAGCGCTTATCTGGCAGAGCTGGTAATTAAGAATCTGGGAATTAAAGCCAGAAGTGAAAAGCCGGGGCTTTGTGGCCGGGCATCTATCGCGCTTCAGTCCAGTCTGGATCGGGACGAGGCTGTTCTGGCTGGCCGGGAAGCTTTGAAAGCAGCCATGCGAGGCGAAGGCGGAACTATGGTGGGCTTTATCCGGGAAGAGACACCGGACGGCTCCTATAAAATGCATACCCGCATGATCCCCATCGAAGAGGTTATGCTGTATGAGCGTACCCTTCCAGGAGAATATATTAACGAGCGGGGCAACGATGTAACCCAGGCATTTACTGACTGGTGCAAACCGCTGATTGGAAGCGAAATCCGTGATTTCATTGATTTTCAGGAGCTTTACAGAGAAGAAAAGGGAGAACAGGCATGAAACATATTTTTTTAAATCTGAAACGGTTTGATATCCCCAAAGAACTTGGCGGAGTCAATGCCATTGCCCCCATCCATCAGTGGGGAAGCTATATTGTTGAGAATACACAGGAAGCGCTGAAGGCCTATGAGGGAGAGGACGTGGAGTTTGCCATGTATTTTCCAGAGGCTCATCTGATTCCGGCAGTCAATGCTCTCTGTGAAAACAGCCCCGTACAGGTAGGCTGTCAGAGCGTATACCGGGATGATACGGCAGTTGGCGGAAATTTCGGTGCCTTTACTTCAAACAGAACTGCTAATGCAGCAAAGGCAATTGGATGTGCAACAACCATCATTGGTCACTGTGAGGAGCGCCGCGACAAGGCTGGGGTTCTGGCAGAGGCAGGTGTTACCGATACAGCAGCAGTAAACCGTCTGCTGAATCAGGAGATTAAGGCTGCTGTAAAAGCAGGTCTTAAAGTACTTTACTGCATTGGAGAATCCTCTGAGGAGCAGTCCAGATGGCAGGAGGTGCTGAGAGAACAGCTGGAAACTGGTCTGGAGGGTGTAGACAAGTCTATGGTTACGATTGCCTATGAACCTATCTGGGCTATCGGACCTGGAAAAACTCCGCCGGATCAGGAATACATAACTATGATTGGTACCTTTGTAAAAGAAGTGACCGGAGGAATGGATGTGGTTTACGGCGGCGGTCTGAAAACAGACAATGCGAAAATGCTGGCATCGATTCCGGTAATGGACGGAGGTCTGATTGCTCTGACCCGTTTTTCCGGCGAGATCGGATATTATCCGGAGGAATATCTGGAAATCATCCGTACCTACATGGGTAAATAATTAAAACAGCTGTTTGTGCCGCGGCAAGCGGCACAGAAAATAAAAATGCGATCAAAATCAAGGAGGTAATATATGAAAGTATCATTTGAGTACGGACATGGCCTGATGACAGCAGAGCTTCCGGATTCTACAGACATTTTTATTCCAGGAGAAACTGTTCCGGATCCGCCTTATATTCCAGAGGATCAGATTGAGGCAAAAACCCTGGAATCTATCCGCAATCCAATGGGAATGGAGCCGCTTTCCAAGCTGGCTCATAAAGGCTCCAAGGTTACCATTATTTTTCCGGACCGTGTAAAGGGAGGCGAGCAGCCGACCTCTCACAGAAAGGTGTCTATTCGTCTGATTCTTCAGGAACTGTATGCAGCAGGTGTAGAAAAGAAGGATATTCTTCTGATTTGCTCAAACGGTCTTCACAGAAAGAATACAGAGCAGGAAATCCGCGGTGTTCTGGGTGATGAGCTGTTTAACGAATTCTGGTATACGCATCAGATTATTAACCATGACAGTGAGGATTACGATCATCTGGTTGATCTGGGAACTACCGATCGCGGTGACCCTGTACTGATGAATAAATATGTATATGAAAGTGACGTGGCAATTCTGATTGGCCATACACAGGGTAACCCGTACGGCGGTTATTCCGGAGGATACAAGCACTGTGCAACAGGTATTACCCACTGGAGATCCATTGCATCTCATCATGTTCCGCAGGTTATGCATCGCAAGGACTTTACACCGGTAAGCGGCAAGTCTCTGATGCGTACTAAATTTGATGAGATTGGACAGCACATGGAAAAATGCATGGGCAAGAAATTCTTCTGCTGCGATGCAGTTCTGGATACAAGATCACGCCAGATTGAGATTAACAGCGGCTATGCTAAGGTAATGCAGCCTCATTCCTGGATTATGGCAGATAAGCGTACCTATGTTCCGTGGGCAGAGAAAAAGTATGATGTTATGATTTTTGGTATGCCTCAGTTCTTCCATTACGGCGAAGGTATGGGAACGAACCCCATCATGCTGATGCAGGCGATTTCCGCTCAGGTAATCCGTCATAAGAGAATTATGAGCGATAATTGTGTCATTATCTGTGCTTCTCTGTGCAACGGCTATTTCCACGATGAGCTGTGGCCGTATTTAAGAGAAATGTATGATATGTTCCAGAAGGACTACATGAATACTCTTCCGGATATGAACCGGTATGGTGAGTATTTTGCAACCAATGAGGAATATATCCGCAAATACCGCTTCTGCAATGCCTTCCATCCGTTCCACGGCTTTTCTATGATTAGCTGTGCTCACATTGCAGAAATGAACACCTCTGCTATCTATCTGTGCGGCGCTCAGGAGCCGGGCTACGCAAGAGGAATGGGTCTTAAGACAAGAGCGACGATTGAAGAGGCTCTGGAGGATGCAAAGAAGAAATTTGTAGGACCGAACCCCAACATTCTGGCTCTGCCTCAGACCTTTAAGCTGGGCGCAGTTCATCTGATGATGAAGGATGATGTATATCAGGGCTAAGACACAGGGAATTGCTTATGCGTATTTTTGATGCATGCAGTCGTGAAAGGAGAAGCAACATGCCATTAATTCCATTACGGCCTCTTCTGGAGGCAACAGTGAAATACGGTTTTGGTCAGGGCGCATTTAATGTAAATGCTGTTGCTCAGGCTAAGGCAGCGATCGAGGTTCATGAGATGTTCCGTTCCGCAGCGATTCTTCAGGGCGCGGATCTGGCTAACGGATTCATGGGCGGAAGAACAGATTTTATGAATGCAACACTGGAAGATAAAAAAATCGGTGCTAGAAATATTGCGAATGCAGTGAAAAAGTACGGTGCTGATTCAGAGATTCCAATTGTACTCCACCTGGATCATGGAAGAGACTTTGATTCCTGTGTGGCGGCGATTGAGGGAGGATATACCTCTGTTATGATTGATGGTTCTTCCCTTCCGTTTAAGGAAAATATTGAGCTGACCCGGGAAGTTGTTAAGTATGCGCATGCCAGAGGCGTTAGTGTAGAAGGAGAACTGGGCGTTCTGGCAGGAGTAGAGGATCATGTTTTTTCTGCGTCTTCCACTTACACCAATCCCCTGGATGCAGTAGAATTTTTCCAGAAAACAGGTGTAGATGCTCTTGCAATTTCTTATGGAACCATGCATGGTGCATCAAAAGGAAAAGATGTTAAACTGAGAAAAGAGATTGCAATTGCAATCCGGGAATGCATGAATCATCTTGGAATATTCGGTGCCCTTGTTTCCCATGGCTCTTCTACCGTTCCGAAATATATTGTAGACGAGATTAATGGTCTGGGCGGCGAACTGACGAATACTTATGGTATTTCTATTGAAGAGCTCAAGAGTGCTATTCCCTGCGGCATCAGCAAAATCAACGTAGATACCGATATTCGTTTGGCAGTTACCCGCAATATGAAGGAACTTTTTGCCAAATATCCGGAGAAACGGAGCAGCAGCTCCATCGGTGCTATTTATGAATTGCTGGAAAGCAAGAAGAATCAGTTTGATCCTCGTGTGTTCCTTCCTCCGATTATGGATACCGTAATGTATGGAAACATTCCGGATGATGATGTTGCAGCAATTGTAGATTGCGTGGAACGCGGAGTTCGGGAAGTTGTTGGTACTTTGATTGTTCAGTTTGGCTCCTTCGGAAAGGCTCCTCTGGTTGAGCAGGTAAGCCTGGATGAGATGGCAGAACGTTACAAGAAAATGAAATAAAAGACCGAACAGCCCTGCTCCCTGATTGTGGGAGCGGGGTTGTTTAATTTCACAGAAAAGTTTGTTTCGTGAAATTAAATATTCTTCGAGAATCTGTCCTGATATAAGCTTTTCTGTTTTATGAGTTCCGTGTGGAGCTGTAAAAATATATATTGATTTATATACCATAATTTAGTATATTAGTTAAGGAACAGAGTTACCGGCAGACACCGGAAAGGAGATACGTAAATGATTAGGATAGCTGTGGACGCCATGGGAGGCGACAATGCCCCAGGCGAAATTGTAAAGGGTGCAGTGGATGCAGTGTCCAAAAGAAGCGATATTCAGGTGCTTTTAACAGGACAGGAGGAAGTGGTGAGAAAGGAGCTGGAGAAGTACAGCGTCTCCCAGGACCGGATTACGATAGTCCCTGCCTCAGAGATCATAGCTACGGATGAGCCTCCGGTGAACGCCATCCGCCGCAAGAAGGATTCTTCTATTGTTGTAGGAATGAACCTGGTGAAAAAGGGTGAGGCAGATGCCTTTGTTTCTGCCGGAAATTCCGGAGCGGTTTTAGTTGGCGGACAGATGATTGTCGGCAGGATCAAGGGTGTGGAGCGAGCTCCCTTTGGTGCGCTGATTCCCACAGAAAAGGGGGTATCCCTTCTTCTTGACAGCGGTGCCAATGTGGACGCCAGACCGTCCCATCTGGTTCAGTTTGCACGGATGGGTTCTATTTACATGGAACATGTAATAGGTATTACCAGACCCAGAGTGGGAATTGTGAATGTCGGCGCGGAAGAGGAAAAGGGCAATGCACTGGTGAAGGAAACCTTCCCTCTGTTAAAGGCATGTGAGGATCTGAATTTTACAGGAAGCATTGAGGCCAGAGAGATCCCTCATGGCGGAGCAGATGTAATTGTGTGTGAGGCGTTTACCGGAAATGTAATTTTAAAGCTGTATGAAGGAACCGGGGCTACGCTGATCAGCATGGTAAAAAAGGGAATGATGAGCTCCTTTAGGAGCAAGCTGGGTGCTTTGCTTGTTAAGCCTGCTTTGAAGGAAACCCTGAAGCGTTTTGATGCTTCCCAGTATGGCGGAGCGCCCCTTTTGGGACTGAAAGGCCTTGTGGTGAAAACCCATGGAAATGCAAAGGCTGGCGAGGTCTGCAATTCCATTATTCAGTGTGTGACCTTTAAAGAACAGGGGATTAGTGAAAAAATCAAGGAAAGCCTGGATGCCAAAGAACAGGCAGAAAAATAATAAGGACAGGAGAGGGATTTATGGAATTTGAAAAGTTACAGGAAATCATTGCAGAGGTTATGAACGTGGAGACGGATGATATTACTCTGGATACTTCCTTTGTGGAGGATCTGGGTGCAGATTCTCTGGATATTGCCCAGATTGTCATGGGAATTGAGGAAGCGTTTGACATTGAGATTCCGTCTGAGGCTTCCGAGCAGATCGCTACGGTAGGAGATGCTGTAGAGCAGATTAAGAACGCAATGAACTAAGGTTGCTAAAAGCGAAGGGGCTGACGCAGAATATCTGCGCGCCCCTTTTCTGAATACCTGAGAGAACACAAGACAGAGTTCCGGAAAAGCACCGGCACACTGTTTGTAATAGGAAGGAGCATGCAGGAAATTATGAATCGTGATTTAAACGAACTGCAGGAAATTACCGGCTATGAGTTCCGGGACAAAGAACTGTTTTGCCGTGCGCTGACTCACAGCTCTTATGCAAACGAACACAGAATGGCAAAAAAACAGTGCAATGAAAGACTGGAGTTTTTGGGAGACGCTGTGCTGGAACTGGTATCCAGCGATTTTTTATATCACAAGTATCCGGACAAGCCGGAGGGAGAACTGACGAAAATCCGTGCAAGTATTGTGTGCGAACCAACACTGGCATATTGTGCTGCGGACATTCATCTGGGCTCTTATTTGCTTTTGGGAAAAGGAGAAGAAGCGACGGGAGGAAGAGAGCGGAATTCTGTTGTTTCTGATGCCATGGAGGCGCTGATCGGCGCAATCTATCTGGATGGTGGTTTTGCTAGTGCAAAAGAGTTCATTCACCGTTTTATATTAAATGATATTGAGCACAAACAGCTCTTTTATGATAGCAAGACTATCCTGCAGGAAATCGTGCAGGCTTCCTACGAGGAACCTCTGGAGTATGAGATTTTAAAGGAGGAGGGGCCGGATCACAATAAAACCTTTGAGGTTCGTGCGCTTCTCGGCACAAAGGAAATCGGACGGGGCAGCGGCCGGACGAAAAAGTCTGCAGAAGCTGTTGCGGCTTATCGCGGAATTCTGAAGCTGAGGGAAGAGGTATGTATTTAAAAAGTATTGAAATACAGGGATTTAAGTCCTTTGCCAACAAGATCCTTTTTGAGTTTCACAATGGAATTACAGGAATTGTAGGGCCAAACGGAAGCGGAAAAAGCAATGTTGCAGATGCCGTCCGGTGGGTGCTGGGAGAGCAGCGCGTAAAACAGCTGCGGGGCGGCTCTATGCAGGATGTTATTTTTGCCGGTACAGAAATGAGAAAGCCTCAGGGCTTTGCCTATGTAGCAATTACTCTGGATAACTCGGATCATCAGCTTTCTATTGATTATGATGAGGTTACGGTTTCCAGGCGCCTTTATCGTTCCGGAGAAAGTGAATATCGGATTAACGGCAGTGCATGCAGGCTGAAGGATATTAACGAGCTGTTTTATGATACCGGAATCGGAAAAGAAGGTTATTCTATTATCGGGCAGGGTCAGATTGATAAGATTCTAAGCGGTAAGCCAGAGGAACGGCGGGAGCTGTTTGACGAGGCCGCCGGGATTGTGAAATTCAAACGGCGCAAGGCCATCGCCCAGAAAAAGCTGGAGGACGAGAAGCAGAATCTGGTCCGGGTGACAGATATTCTTACAGAGCTGGAAAAGCAGGTAGGCCCTCTTGCCCGCCAGTCAGAAACGGCAAGAAAATATTTAAGTCTGAAGGAGGAACTGAAGACTTATGATGTAAACCTGTTTCTGATGGAAGCGGAGGTTCTTCGCAGTCAGCTGGGAGAACTGGAGAAAAAAGAGGCAATTGTGTCCGGAGATCTGAAAGAAACGATGGAACAGTCAGAGGCACTAAAGAGTGAGTACCAGCAGCTAGAGCAGGAAATTGCCGGATTGGATACAGAGATTCTTGAGGAGCGGGGAAAATTAAGCCAGGCGGAAATGCGCAAAGGAAGTCTTGAGGGACAGATTAATGTGATCCGTGAGCAGATTAACAGTGAACGGATGCATGCAGAGCATATTCGTTCCCGGATTCAGGCGATTGCCCAGGATGCGGAGGAAAAAAGTAGCCAGATTGCCCTGTACCGGGAGGAACACGCAGGAATCGCTTCTGAGGAGGAGATAAGCCGGAAGCGTCAGGAGGAAGCTGAGGCCGGACTGATGCACAGGGATGAGCAGCTGATGCTTTTGGATCAGAAGCTGGAGGAGGCAAAAAGCAGTATTATTGCCGGGCTGAATGAAAAAGCGTCTCTCACTGCAAAGCAGCAGCGGTATGAAACTATGCTGGAGCAGGTTCAGGTAAGGCGCTCTGAGGTAGCTCAGAAAATTCTCAAGTTCAAAAGTGATGAGTCTGTTCAGGATGAACAGCTTCAGGAGGCATTAAAGAAGCTGGCAAAGGCTCAGGAGGAGCAGGAGGCGCTGGCATCTGCCCAGACAGAATGTGAGGAGCAGCTGGCTTTCTATGAACAGGAGCAGCGGCGCCTGACAAAAAATCTAAATGACCAGCAGCATGAATACCACACAGCTTCCACAAGGCTGGAGTCTCTGCGCAATCTGGCAGAGAGGTATGAAGGCTATGGAAACAGTATTCGACGAGTGATGGAGGTCCGGGATCGGATTCACGGAATTCGTGGTGTTGTGGCAGATCTGGTGACTACAGAGAAGGAATACGAAACAGCCATCGAAACTGCTTTGGGCGGAAGTATTCAGAATGTGGTAACCGATTCTGAGCAGACGGCCAAACAGCTGATTGAATATCTGAAAAAAAATCGTTATGGCCGGGTAACCTTTCTCCCGCTGACCAGCATCGGAGGCGGAAGTGGTTTTTCCAGGCCGGAGGCATTAAAGGAGCCGGGAGTAATCGGACTGGCCAGTGAGCTGGTTCATGTAAAACCGGAATATCAGGTTCTGGCAAAATATCTGTTAGGCAGGGTGGTCGTGGCAGATACCATTGATCACGCCATTTCCCTGGCAAAAAAGTATAAATATACGCTGCGGATTGTTACGCTGGAGGGAGAGCTTTTAAGTGCAGGCGGATCCATGACCGGCGGCGCATTTAAAAATTCCAGCAATCTCCTGGGAAGAAAGAGGGAGATTGAAGAACTGGAGGCAGTCTGCAAGAAGGCACTGTCTGCAGCTGACAGTATTGAAAAAGAACAAAAGCTTAATGAGGGGCTGATGACAGAGAAGCATGAGGAGCTGGAGGAATTGAAGAACCGGCGCCATCAGGTTTCTCTGGTACAGAATACCCATCAGATGAGCGTCAGCCAGCTGGAGGATAAAAAGGAGGAGATTCGGGAATCCTATCAGGATCTGAATCTGGAAAACAGGCAGCTGGAAGCTCAGCTGCGGGAAATTGAGGAAACAAAAAAGAAGCTGGAGCAGGCTGCTACGCAGCTGACTGCCCAGAATGAGGAAACCAACAGCCAGATTGAACAGATGGCTGTCTGGATGGACGAGGATCGGAAAAACAGGGAAGAGGCCGCAAGGGGATTGGAGGAAATCCGCCTGGAAGCTGCCGCCCTGAAACAAAAGGTTGATTTTGTAAAGGAGAATATCCGCCGCGTTGAAACGGAACTTAAGAAGCTCAAGGAGGAGAAAGAAGAGCTGGAAGCTGGAAGCTCTGCCTCCGGAGAGGCGGTATCTGCAAGACAGAAGGAGATCGAACGCTTAAAGGAAGAAATCGTTCATGCAGAGGAAGAAAAAGAACAGCTGGAGAACAGCGTAAAAAGCCGCAGTTCATTAAAGGAAGAAAAGGCCAGCCGTCAGAAGGCATTTTTCAGCCGGAGAGAGGAGCTGTCTGAGCGGACAGGCCAGCTGGATAAGGAGCTGTACCGGATTCAGGGACAGAAGGAAAAGCTGGAGGAAAAACAGGAAAGTCAGATCAATTATATGTGGAATGAGTATGAGCTGACTTACAGTACAGCCCTTCCTCTGAAAAACCCGGAGCTTACAGTTCTGACGGATGTCAGAAAGGGTATTGAGCAGTTAAAAGCTTCCATTCGTGCATTGGGCAATGTGAACGTAAATGCCATTGAGGATTATCGTGAGATTTCTGAGCGGTATGAGTTTATGAAAAACCAGCACGAAGATCTGGTTCAGGCGGAGGCTGCGCTGCTGCAGATTATTGAGGAGCTGGATACAGGAATGCGCCGACAGTTTCAGGAAAAATTCCGGGAAATCCGACAGGAATTTGACCGGGTATTTCGGGAATTGTTTGGGGGCGGACACGGAACTCTGGATTTGCAGGAGGATGAAGATATTCTGGAAGCAGGGATTCAGATTATTGCCCAGCCGCCGGGCAAAAAGCTGCAGAATATGATGCAGCTTTCCGGTGGAGAAAAGGCTCTGACAGCAATTTCTCTGCTGTTTGCGATTCAGAATCTGAAGCCGTCACCCTTTTGTCTGTTGGACGAGATTGAAGCGGCTCTGGATGATTCCAATGTAGATCGGTATGCTGGATATCTTCACAAGCTGACAAAAAATACACAGTTTATCGTTATCACGCACCGAAGAGGCACTATGGTGGCTTCTGATCGGCTGTACGGAATTACCATGCAGGAAAAAGGAGTATCCACCCTGGTATCTGTTAATTTAATTGAGGATCAGCTGGACGAGTGAGAATAGGTAAGTAAAACAGAAAAAGCTGGATGAATCAAACTGCGGACAACGCAGAAAATACGCCGGTCAGCATGCCGGAGGGGAATAGGAAGGAGAACGACATGGAAGAGAAGAAGAAGGGGTTTTTCAGCCGGCTGGTAGAGGGACTGAATAAGACAAGAGAAAATATTGTATCAGGGATTGACTCTATTTTCAGCGGTTTTTCAGCCATTGACGATGATTTTTTTGAGGAATTGGAAGAAACTCTGATTATGGGAGATATCGGAATCCAGACAACGATGACGATTATGGAGGATCTGAGAAAAAAGGTAAAGGAGCAGCATATTAAGGATCCGTCCCAGTGCAAGCAGCTTCTGATTGATTCCATCCGAAGCCAGATGGATTTAGGAGAAAATGCCTATGAATTTGAAAACCGTCAGTCTGTTGTTCTGGTAATCGGCGTAAATGGAGTGGGAAAAACTACTTCTGTAGGAAAGTTGGCCGGACAGCTGAAGGACGAAGGCAAAAAGGTGGTTCTTGCAGCAGCCGATACCTTCCGTGCAGCAGCGATTGAACAGCTGACCGAGTGGGCAAACCGGGCTGGTGTGGAGATTATTGCACAGCAGGAGGGCTCTGATCCGGCGGCCGTTATCTATGATGCTGTGGCAGCAGCCAAATCCCGGAAAGCAGATGTTTTGATCTGCGATACAGCCGGACGGCTTCATAATAAGAAAAACCTGATGGAGGAGCTGCGCAAGATCAACCGGATTATTGAAAAGGAATATCCGGATGCCTACCGGGAAACCCTGGTGGTGCTGGATGGAACAACAGGACAGAATGCTCTGGTTCAGGCGAAGCAGTTTATGGAGGTTGCTGATATTACAGGCATTATTCTGACAAAGCTGGATGGAACGGCGAAGGGCGGAATTGCAGTTGCGATTCAGGCAGAGCTGGGGCTTCCGGTTAAATATGTCGGTGTGGGAGAAAAGATTGACGATCTGCAGAAATTCAATTCTACAGATTTTGTTAATGCCCTGTTTGATGTAAAGCAGGACTGATAGAAATAAAGGACAGAGGGAGAGAGGACAAAAGTTATGGAAAATACAGAGAATATGGAGCTTTTAGAGAACGGACAGGATGAAGAAAAAATGACTCTGGAGAAATTTGAGGATGCCACAGAAGAGGTAAAAAAGGTTACTCAGGAGACGAAGCTGGTTTTCAGTGAATATTATTCATCGATTACAGGAAATAAGGTTTATTTCAAACCGGAAAATATGCAGTATACCGGCGCATATAAGGTGCGGGGCGCTTATTACAAAATCAGTACGCTTTCAGAGGAGGAAAAGAAACGGGGACTGATCACTGCCTCTGCGGGAAATCATGCCCAGGGTGTGGCCTATGCCGCCAAGCTGGCCGGAATCCGCGCTGTTATCGTAATGCCCACAACCACGCCTTTAATTAAAGTAAACCGCACCAGAAACTATGGGGCAGAGGTAATTCTGCACGGCAATGTTTTTGACGAGGCCTGTGCCTATGCTTATCAGCTGGCAAGTGAAAATGGATATACCTTTGTGCATCCCTTTGATGATCTGGATGTGGCAACAGGTCAGGGAACCATTGCCATGGAAATCATTAAGGAGCTTCCCACAGTAGACTACATTCTGGTTCCTATTGGAGGAGGCGGACTTTGCACAGGTGTTTCCACCCTTGCCAAGCTCCTGAATCCGAAGATCCGGGTTATCGGCGTAGAGCCGGCAGAAGCCAACTGCATGCAGGAATCCTTAAAAGCCGGTCATGTAGTAGCGCTTTCTGACGTAAATACCATTGCAGATGGTACGGCGGTGAAACGCCCCGGTGAAAAGCTGTTCCCTTATATTCAGCAGAATGTGGACGAAATCATTACGGTAGAGGATTCCGAGCTGATTGTTGCATTCCTGGATATGGTTGAGAACCATAAAATGATCGTAGAGAATTCCGGACTTCTCACAGTGGCAGCACTGAAGCACCTGGATGTGAAAAAGAAAAAAATTGTATCTATTTTAAGCGGCGGCAATATGGATGTGATTACCATGTCCTCGGTTGTTCAGCATGGACTCATCCAGAGAGATCGTATCTTTACCGTATCCGTACTGCTTCCGGATAAGCCCGGTGAGCTGGCAAAGGTTTCCTCACTTCTGGCGGAGGAGAAAGGAAATGTGATTAAGCTGGAACACAATCAGTTTATCAGCATTAACAGAAATGCAGCTGTGGAGCTTCGGATTACTCTGGAGGCAGAGGGTACGGAACATAAAAACAGAATTGTTCAGGCCTTAAATGATGCGGGATACCGCCCCAAGCTTGTAAAATCCAAGGGCGTGTACAGTGACTGATTCTGCTGTAAGGAAAAATGGGGGTATCTGGGATGAGCGAGGATGCTAGGACTGCGCCGTTGGCGTTGAATATACATTATTTTATCAAATGGACCCTGATTTCCGTTGTGATTGGCCTTACTGTAGGCGCAATAGGAACGGTATTTGGACACGGCGTAGCCTGGGCAACCCGGGTGTGGAATCGTTACCATTGGACGGTTTTTCTCATGCCGGCAGCAGGTCTTCTGATTGTCTGGCTGTATCGTGCTTGCCGGGAAGAAAAAAATCGTGGAACGGACATGGTGATTGAAGCTGTTTCTGCCAATGAAGAGGTAACCTTTGCTACTGCGCCGCTGATTTTTATTTCTACGATACTGAGTCACTGTGTCAGTGCTTCTCTGGGGCGGGAAGGGGCAGCCCTTCAGCTGGGAGGAAGTCTGGGAAACCTGATCGGCAAAGTGATGAAGCTGGATGAAAAGGATAAAAAGGTAGCGGTTATGTGTGGAATGAGCGCAGGCTTTGCAGCTCTTTTTGGGACACCGCTGGCAGCTGCTGTCTTTGCCATGGAGGTAATCAGCATTGGTGTCATGTACTATGCGGCCCTGGTTCCCTGTGTATTTTCCGCTTTTCTCGGAGCGGCTCTGTCTTCTCGCTTCGGACTGAAGGCAGAGGCCTTTTCTGTGGGACAGATTCCGGAATTCGGTTTGTATGGAGCAGCCCTGTCCATATTTTTCGGTATTCTCTGTGCCTGCGTAGGAATTGTTCTTTGTATCAGCCTTCATAAAAGCGGCCATCTGTACCGGAAATATCTTCCAAATCCGTTTCTGCGGATTCTGGCTGGAAGCGGAATTTTTATTCTTCTGACATTGATATTTTCAGATAGGACATATAATGGAAGCGGTATGGCTCTGATTGAGCGCTGCTTTGAGGGGGAAGCTGTTCCCATGTATGCATTTCTTCTGAAAATTTTGTTTACAGCAGTAGCGCTGGGGGCCGGATTTAAGGGCGGGGAAATTGTTCCGACCCTTTGCGTAGGCGCGGTATTCGGCTGTACAGCCGGAACCATTCTTCATGCCCCGGCTGGTCTGTGCACGGCAATGGGCATGGCCTGTCTGTTTGTCAGTGTAACAAACTGCCCTGTAAGCACCATGTTTCTGGCTTTTGAAATGTTTGGATTTGAAGCCATGCCTTATTATGCCTTGGCAGTGGGAGTGTGTTTTACGCTTTCTGGATACTATGGGCTTTACAGCAGCCAGAAATTTATTTATTCCAAAACAAGGGCAGAATATATTAACAGAAAATCTCATTAAAAACATAATAAACGGAGGACTTGTATGCGAACCGTAATCAATCATGCAACTATTCTTACCATGGATTCGGAGAAACACATTTATAAAGACGGATATGTGGTAATGGAAGGGAATACGATCCTGGAAACGGGAGAAGGAGAGGGGCCGAAGGATGCGGACTGTGTTGTAGATGGCAAAGGCGGAATCCTGATGCCTGGTATGGTCAATGTACACAGCCATATTTCCATGATTCCGTTTCGCTCCATGGGAGATGACTGTCCTGATCGTCTGAGGCGGTTTCTGTTTCCTCTGGAGCTGGAGGCCATGACTCCGGAGCTTATTTATTTAAGCGCCCGGTATGCAGTCTGCGAGCTTTTGCTGTCTGGTGTGACTACGGTATTGGACATGTATTATTTTGAAGATCAGGTTGCCCAGGCATGTGAAAAAATGGGAATCCGCGCGTGGGTGGGAGAGACCGTTATTAATATGGAAACCTGTGACAGCAAAGAGCCCTACGGAGGACTTGCCCTCTGTGAGGAGCTTTTGAAAAAATGGTCCGGCCACGACAGGATTCACCCGATGGCTGCTCCCCATGCTACCAATACCAATTCTCCGGAAATGCTGAAGGCAGCCTATGATCTGGCATGCCGCTATGAGGCTCCCTATACTCTCCATGTAAGTGAAATGGATTATGAAATGGAGCTTTTCCGGGAGCAGTATCAGAAGACACCGATTGAATTCCTGGCGGATTTGGGCGTCCTTGGCCCCAGAACCATAGCTGCCCACTGTATCCACGCAACCGATCATGACATTGCTCTGTTTGCAGAAACGGGAACAAAGGTGGCTCACTGTGTAGGCGCCAATACAAAAGGAGGAAAGGGTGTCTGCCCTGTTCTGGATATGAGAAACCAGGGCGTTTGTGTGGGCGTGGGAACAGATGGGCCGTCTTCTGGTAATACGCTGGATCTGTTTACCCAGTTTAAGATGATTGCTTCTGCTCAAAAAACAAAATACCACAGCCGCGGCGTTTTTCCGGCAGTGGATATTGTGGAGATGGGAACGATGGGCGGCGCCAGGGTTCTGGGGGCAGAGCAGGAAATTGGCTCTATTGAGCCGGGAAAGAAGGCGGATCTGGTTCTTTTGGAAACAGAGTCTGTTAACATGTTCCCCATATACAATGTATACTCTGCTATTGTATACTCTGCAAATGCGTCAAATGTAGACAGTGTATGGGTGGATGGAAAACGCCTGGTGAAAAATCACAGACTTCTTTGCGCGGATCTGGCAGCTGAGAGAAAGAAGCTGTCAGATGCTATGGGCGAATTTGCCAGCCGGGCAGAAAAATATCCGGATGTGCTTTGATTGTTTTTCAGTCTTTGACAAAAAACAGACAAAGGTACGATTTTTGTCAAAGCTATGCAGAATTGCGATAAAAATATGCACATAATTTGACGAATCGGGTTGACATTTGTTCTTTTCAATGTTATGTTAATATCGTTATTAGAGGAATTGATAAAGACTCGGCTATTTATTAGAGGGACTGATTAATGAGTGGGTATTCGACTTATAAATGCAAGTCCCTTTTTTCTGTCACAGTTTTTATGTTGCAGAAAGGAGTGTTTTTGCCGTAATATCGCCTCTTGCAACAGCAAAAGATTGAGAAAGAAAGGTTGGTAGAACCGTGCTTGAGAAAAAAACAAAGATTTACTGGCTGTTTATTCTTCCCGGCTGCCTGTTTCTGGCTGTATTTATGCTGATTCCGCTGTTTTCGTTGATTTTGACGACATTTTTTGATGAAGCGGGCGGGTTTAGCCTGAGAGGATATTTCAGTCTTCTGGAAAGCACCTACTTTAAACAGGTTTTCTGGAGAAGTATCCGTCTGAGTCTTATCAGTACAGTGGCATGTGCGCTTCTGGGATTCCCTACAGCGTATTATATTTCCAAATATTCCAAGAACAAGGGAATGCTGATGGCTCTGGCCGTATTCCCCATGTTTACCAGTCCGGTTATCCGTTCCTTCAGCTGGATGGTTATCCTTGGAAAGAAGGGCTTTGTCAATAATCTTCTGGTCAGCAGCGGAATTGTAGACAAGCCAATTAGTCTTCTGTACAACGAATTTTCTATGGTGGTAGGCTTTATTCAGCTGTTCCTGCCTCTGATGATTCTCTCACTGATTGGAATTATGGACAATATTTCCGAGGATCTGAATCTGGCAGCCGGAAGTCTTGGGGCATCCAGAGCCAGTACATTCCGCCATGTAATTCTTCCGTTAAGTATTCCCGGTCTGGTAACGGGAAGCGTTCTGGTATTTACCGGCTGTCTGACAGCCTACACCACCCCGCAGCTTCTGGGTGGAACCGACACTCGTGTGCTTGCTACCATGATTTATCAGCAGGCCATGTCTCTGGGTGACTGGACTCAGGCTTCCGTAGTGGCTGTAGTTATGATTGTGGTGACCATGCTGGTTTCCAGCGGCATCACAGCAATCAGTAAAAAACTGAACCCGACGGTCTGACCGTTGTAGAGAGGATAAAGGAGAAAAGTATGGCACTGTTGGAATTGCAGAATATTACTGCAGGTTATGACAAAAACGTGATTCTGAAGGATTTAAACTTTCAGGTAGAAAAAGGAGAGCTGGTTTCTTTACTTGGTTCCAGCGGATGCGGAAAAACCACTACTCTGCGTCTGATTGCAGGTTTTTCCACTCCCATGGAGGGAAAATTTATCTTTGACGACAAGGATTATACCCAGGTTCCTCTGAACAAGCGGAATTTTGGCTTTGTATTTCAGAGTTATGCCCTGTTCCCCCACATGACTGTTTTTGATAATGTGGCATTTGGATTGAAGATGCGCAATCTTCCGCAGAAGCAGATTCGTAAGGAAGTGCTGGAGATGCTGGAGACTGTGGATCTGAAAGGCTTTGAAAACAGGTTTCCCAAGGAAATGTCAGGCGGACAGAGACAGCGAGTGGCTCTGGCGAGAGCTCTGGTGATTAAGCCGGATCTGCTTCTTCTTGACGAGCCCCTGTCTAATCTGGATGCCAAGCTCCGTGTAAAAATGAGAGTCGAGATCCGCCGCCTGCAGCAGAAATTCGGATTTACGGCAATCTATGTAACCCATGATCAGGAAGAATGCTTTGCTATTTCTGACAAGGTTGCAATTATGAACCACGGCGTGATTGAACAGATGGATACCCCATCTGCTATTTACAATCATCCAAAGACAGAATTTATTGCCCGTTTCGTAGGCTTTGAAAATTTCCTGAACCTGAAAAAAGACGGAGAAAATTATCTGGCTGAGGACGGAACCCGGATTCAGGTTACGGAGAAAAAGGATGGAGAGCAGTTTAAGGCATGTATCCGTCCGGAGGACATTCAGATTGTCCCGGAAGGAGAGAGCGCGGTGAATCCCCTGTCCGGTGAAATTGTAGTAAGCACCTTCCTCGGCAAACGCCATCAGTACAATGTACGGACGGCTATCGGCGAGCTGGAGGTCAGCACAGATCAGGAATGCGTTTACGGCGTTGGAGATCAGGTTACCCTGTCTCTGACTCCCAATAAAATTATTTTACTGTAATGGCAAAGGAGAGATATTATGAAAAAGAAAGTATTGAGTGTTGTACTGGCTGCGTCTATGGCAGCTGCACTGGCAGGCTGCGGAGGAGCTCCGGAAGAGACAAAGGCTCCAGAAACCACAGCTGCTAAGACTGAGACTACGGCTGCTGCAGAAGGCGCTGAGAGCGAGGCTGCAGAGGGTGAGGCTGCAGAGGGTGAGGCTGCCGCTCTTGGCAATTTTGAAGGACAGGAGCTGAGTGTTTCTACCTTTTCCTTTAATGCAGAGCTGCTTCAGAAGAATGTTTACGATCCCTTTATGGAAGCAACCGGCTGCAAGCTGATTGTAGAAGGCGGAAAGAATGCAGAGCGTGTAACCAAGATCAAAGAAACTCCGGAAAACTATGATGTTGTGATTATCGGTGATGCTTTCGTGGCAGACCTGATTGATGCGGATCTTCTGGAAAAGGCTGATTACAGCACCTTAACCAACAGAGATGCTCTGTATGACAATGCAAAAGCACCTTTTGGCGAGGAGTACGGTCCTGCTTACACCTTTAACCGTCTTGGTATTGTGTATGACAAGGCTACCTGCCCCATTGAGATTACCTCCTGGGCAGATCTGTGGAATCCGGAACTGGAGGATTCTATTGCAATCCCGGATATTACTACTACCTCTGGCCCGCTGTTTTACTACGCTGTAGCAAAGATGGAGGGACTTACTCCCGGAACAGACGATGACGCAATCTTTGCAAAGATGGAAGAGTTAAAGCCGAATGTTATGAAGACCTACACCAGCGCAAATGATACCATCACGATGCTGAATCAGGGCGAGATTTCCGTTGCTGTTCTTCTGGACTTCTCCTACACTGCAGCAAAGGCTGCTTCTGAGGATTATGTCTGGGTAGATCCTTCTGAAGGAAACTACAGCGGATACAATACTCTGAATATTGTTAAGGGCTGTGAGAATAAGGATCTGGCTATGGCATTTATCGATTTCTACATTTCCAAGGAAGTTCAGCTGGCTGAAGCATTAGACGGCGTTGATTCTCCTGTCCGCATGGATGTAGAGCTGACAGAAGAGCAGGCTGCAAACTTTACCTATGGAAAAGAAATGATCGACGGTCTGCTGCTTCCTGACTGGTCTGTTATCAATGCCAACAAGGCTGACTGGACCGCCAGATGGAATGAGCTGTTCTCTGTACAGTAATCCGGCATTCCGAATCTGAACCAATAAAAGGAGTCATTCATGAAAAAGAGTAAATCACTGTTTCTTGTTACTGTGCTGGTATATATTTTCCTGATTGGGCCTCTTCTTGTCATTATGGCGGCCTCCTTCAGTGATACCACATACCTGAAATTCCCGGGCGAGGGCTTTACCCTCAAGTGGTATGCGCAGATTCTGAAGGTAAAAACCTTCGGAAGCGCAGCAAAATACAGTATCATTATTGCATTTGCCGCTACCTTCCTTGCTCTGATTCTGGGACTTCCTGCGGCCTATGCTTTGAACCGCTACCGCTTTAGGGGAAAAGAGTTTATCAAAGGACTTTTCCTTTCTCCGGTGCTGATTCCGGTGATTGTACTTGGTTTTGTTATGCTCCGCTATGTAACCAACCGGTTTAAGCTTCCGGCTCTGCCCAGCCTGCTGATTGGACATACGATTCTGTCCATTCCCTATGTTATGCGGGTGGTAACCTCCAGTCTGGCTAACTTTGATTTTTCCATGGAGGAGGCTGCAAGAATTCTGGGAGCGGGAAATGTTTATACCTTTTTCCATATTTTACTGCCGAATATCAAGTCCGGTATTGTATCCGCATGCATCATGGCGATCATTAACTCTTTCAACAACGTATCTCTGTCAGCCTTCCTGACAAGCGCTGGAGTTACAGTACTGCCGATTGAGATGATGGCTTATGTAGAGTACCATTTTGATCCGACGATTGCCGCTCTGGCAAGTCTTTTGATGGTAATTACTCTGGGGGTTATGCTGGTTATTGAGAAAACGCTTGGACTGAAGAGTGTTGTATAGGCTTGAAAAGGAGTTCCTGTGACGTGGTCATAGAAAAGAAAGGCCGCTGCTTTCGATTTCATTTGAGAGCAGCGGCTTTTTGTGTATAAAAGTTGTATCAGAGCTTATTCCTGAGTTTCCTTTTTGAGAAGAGGAGGAAGCAGCTCGGGGGGAAGAGAAGAGCCTGTGATTCCTACAACAGCAGCAGAAACACGGTTTGCGTAGGCCACAGCGTCAGCCAGAGGCATATCGTTTGTCAGGCAGGCAAGAATGGTTCCAATATGGGCATCTCCTGCGCCAATGGTATCCTTTACCTCAGTGACCGGTACAGATGGTACCAGATATCCCTCTTTTCCAGGCTCCAGACAGTAGGCGCCTTTGCTTCCAAGGGTCAGAATAACCGTATTATTTGTCACAGCCTGAAGAGCAGCGGCAGCTTCCTGGTAATCGCTGCAGCCGCTTAGGGCAGCCGCTTCGCCTTCATTCACATGGAGCATGGGATGAAGCGCCATCATGCGGTTTGTTTTGTCCGGTTCAATCAGTACGCCGCGGGGGCCAGGAGCATAGCACACAGAAAGCTGGGGATGACTCTCCAGATATTCAATCAGATTGATTCCGGTTGATTCTTCAATTTCCAGGCCGCATACATAGGTCAGTCCATAGGAGTCAGCCTGATAGGGCTCCATCCAGGATTTCTGGAAGGTATATTCTACTCCGTGGTAGGACATGAAGGTACGTTCTCCGGAAGCCTCTACCAGGCAGTAGCAGCATCCGTTTTCCTCTTCTGGAATATGGACAGAGACAGGAATTCCCTGAAGTCTCATCTGCTTTGCCACATAATCGCCGTAGGTTCCTCCGCCTACTGGGCTGATAAAGGTGTGGGGAGCGTGAAGCAGCCGCATCATATGGGAAACATTGTAGGCACAGCCGCCGAGAGCCATAGTCTGAGAGGTGGGGCGGATATTTTCCTCGGTTTTTGGAAGATGATCAATATGAAGGATGACATCCAGACAGGTGGAGCCAATAATTAAAGCTGGTTTCATAGCAGATAATAATCTCCTTATTTAATATTATTTTATCATTATACGATCTTTTCTTGGCTTGTTCAATTTCTTTTTGTGTTTTCCCAAGGAATATGGTAAAATTGACTGTAACTGTTCAGAGCGGCAGGAAAACCGGATAAGAAGATGATCCGTCCTGAACCGTTATCATTGACTTTATGGAAACTGACAGAACATGGGAGGAAATACGATGTACCAGAAGATAATCGAATATGCAGAAGCCCTGGATAAAATCAGCAGAGAGCGTCGGAGAGATTTTCACAGGTATCCGGAGACGGCCTGGCTTGAGATGCGAACATCGGCAGTAATTGCAAAGGTTTTAACGGAGCTGGGGTATGAGGTTCTCACAGGAAAGGATGTATGCCTGGAGTCCAGCCGATTGGGAGTTCCTTCTTCAGAGGAATTGAAGGAGCATGCAGAAAGAGCTCTTTTGCAGGGGGCTCCGGCAGAATATCTGACAGAGGAGATGAGAGCGGGCTTTACCGGTGTGATTGGAATTCTCCGGTGCGGAGAAGGGCCTGTGACAGCTCTCCGTTTTGACATTGATGCTCTTGGTCTGACAGAGGATGAAAATGTAAATCACAGACCCTTTGCAGAGGGATTTGCTTCCAGGAATCCGGGAATGATGCACGGCTGCGGTCATGATGGACATGCGGCGATCGGCCTGGGTGTAGCAGAGGTTCTGATGAAAATTAAGGACGGGCTTCACGGAACGGTAAAGCTGATTTTTCAGCCAGGAGAGGAGGGAGCAAAAGGAGCCTGTGCGATTGTGGCTCATGGACACCTGGATGATGTTGATTATTTTGCAGGAACTCATATTGCTCCTACAGGCGGACCGGATGACGGAGATGTAACACCCGGTACCTGGGGCTCTCTGGCTACAAGCAAATATGATGTGTATTTTGAGGGACAGGCTGCTCATGCAGGAGGATTTCCGGAAAACGGACACAGCGCCATTGTAGCAGCAGCCAATGCTGTATTGAATCTGACAGCAATTCCCCGCCATTCCGGCGGAATCACAAGAGTAAACGTAGGGATGATTCAGGGCGGAACCGGCAGAAATGTGATTCCTGACTCTGCCATGATTCAGATCGAGGTTCGTGGGGAAACGACAGAGATTAACGAATACATGGACGAGCAGGCAAGACGTATCTGTCAGGCTTCTGCAGACATGCTCGGTTGTACCTGCCGCATGGTATCTCAGGGCTCCTCTGAATCTCAGCACAGTGACGAGGATTTCCTTTATGACATTGGCAATATGGTCAGAGAGCATCTTCCCAGACTGAAGGTCAGCAGCTGTGAAAATGCTCAGAATTGGGGAAGTGAGGATATTTCTCTGATGATGAACCGGGTACAGGCACATGGAGGAAAGGCAACTTATATGCGTTCTATGACAGATATGGCATCTGCCCAGCATACAACTGCCTTTGATTTTGATGAGAAAGTGCTTGTAGATGCGATTGAAACCTTTTCTGTGATTGTTTATGATTTGATGAAAAAATAAAAAGAGAAGAGCCTGACTGGCCTGTAGATAAACCGGACAGACAAAAGGATAACCGGTCCGCGAATGAATCGGGGAACAAAAGAAGCCTGGGAGGTAAAAGTCCCAGGCTCTTTGTATGTCTTTCTTACTGTGCTGTAACTTCAACAGCAGGAATCTCTTTTGCACTGATGGTACCGGTGTAAGTAATCTTGAGTGTCTGATCCTCCTCATATTCGGTAAAGTCAATACTGTCAGAGACAAAGGTAAAGAAATCACCGTCTGCTGATTCCAGAACAATTCCGGCGCCGTCTTCGTTAACCTGTGCAACCGTTCCGATAAAGGCGTTGATCTCAGACTCTGGAGTATCATAAGAGTCTTCCATAACAACCTTGAGAGCCATGGGGGCATCATCTAAAGCGCCAAGATAGGTAACAGTCGCATTCTTGTTGACTTCAATGCCGTTTTTACCAACCACATAGGCATTGGCAGTTTCCAGGGTGTACTGCTCGCCGTCTACTTCCAGAGTCAGGGTGCCTTCCGATGCATCGACAACCTTGCCTTCCGCAGAAGGATCGGTATTCTGCCCGATGACAGACTCCATAACATCAAAGATCATAACCGGAACCGGATCCTCCGTGCTTCCAGCCGGGAAGGTAATATCAACCCAGTCGCCTTCAGAAAGAGGGAACTCCTTATTGACCTCAGCATTGGAAATATCATAATTCTTTTCTGTTTCATCACTGTCATTTTTTACAGTAATGGTATTGCCGTCAATTTTTGTGATCAGTCCGCTGACATAATCTTCCTCCACTTCTTCCTCTGTTTCTGTTTCAGCTTCTGTGGTGGCTTCTGTTACTGCCTCAGATGAAATCTCAGCGGTAGTAGGCGCTGTTTCCTCCTTTTTGGAACAGGCTGCCGCACTGATGGAAAGGGCTGCAATAGTAACCAGTAATAATGTTTTCTTCATAATTGAATCACTCCTCTTTTTGTCTCCAAAGCAGCTTGTTCCTGGAAAAGGAGCTTCTTTGGATGATTTTGATTAATAACAGAAGTGTACTACAAAGCTTTGGAAAATACCATTGATTTTTTATTAAATTTTTGAACTATTTTTTCGTAAAAAACAAAAATTTTTCTAAAATTTCGGAACAGAATAGAAAACTGACATTTGACGGAGCCGCTGAATGGTATTACAATATACATATTTCGGCAGAACAGCAGAGGAGAGGGGAAGTAAGAGGTTATGGATTTTAAAGGTTTGTTTGAAATGCAGGGAATGCTTTTTTCTATTATGATACTGGGGCTTTTTCTCCGGAAAAAGAAAATTGTGGGAGCAGAGGGAAAAAAACTTCTGACAGATCTGGTTATTGATGTAACGCTTCCTGCCAGTATACTGAAATCCTTCCAGATTGAATTTAACGGAGAGATTCTGAAAAGCTGCATGGTGATTGGAGCGGCAGCTCTGATTATTCAGGTGGGAAGCTATATGCTGGGGATGGTTCTCTATCCTGGATTTGGCGATGAACGAAAACGGGTTCTTCAGTATGCAACAATTTGCTCCAATGCAGGCGTTCTTGGCAATCCGATTGCTGAAGGGATTTTCGGTGGTCTGGGACTTTTATATGCTTCTATTTATGTGATCCCGCAGCGAATTTTCATGTGGTCTGTCGGTCTTACTTATTTTACAGAGGCGCCGGATAAGAAGACTCTGATAAAAAAAGTAGCAACCCATCCCTGTATTGTAGCAGTGGTTATTGGATTTCTTTTGATGATTTTTCAGATTCCGCTTCCCGGATTTGTGAATCTGACGATCAAGCAGGTGGCAGGAGCCAATACCTTTCTGGCTATGATGCTGGTGGGAACCATTCTGGCAGAGGTGCCTCTTTCCTCGCTGGCAGATGGAGCAACACTGTATTATTCTTTTGTGCGTCTTGTGTTTGTACCGTTTCTTGTATTTTGCGGCTGCCGGATCTGGGGAATTGACGGACTTGTGACAGGGGTATCGGTAGTTCTTTCCGGAATGCCGGCTGCCAGTGTTACTGCTGTTATGGCTTCAAAGTATCACAAGGATGAGGTTTTTGCTGTGAGATGTGTGGTTCTTTCCACTCTGCTTTCTATGCTGACTGTGCCATGCTGGTGTATGATTTTAAATTTTTGAGAGACATGCTTTCATTTTGTAATAGAAAATTCATAATTTTTCATATTTTTTTCACATACCTGCCTCGTCAAGCCCGGTGATTTATGGTATACTGTAACGGAATTTAGGTAAAGTACAGCCATGCAAAGATTCGGACAGGAAGATGCATGGCTGAACTATTATGAATTTAAAGAAGGAGCCCCCAATATGGCAGAGGAAAAGAACTATATTGATATCTTAAACAAAGCAAGACGAAGAAGAAAACGGGATCAATATAAAAAATATGTGATGTTTGGCGTGGCCGCTGTGGTTGCGGCAGCGGGAATTGCCGTTGTTGTCGGACATTTCAGAGGAGATCCTGCAGGAAGCGGAGAGAAGCCGGCGGCTGTCCGAGCAGAAGGAGCAGATGGAAATACGCAGGAAAGTGAAGCTGTAATTTCCTCAGAGGAGCTGGAAGCTCAAAAGGAAGCCCAGGAAAAACAGGCAGTTGTAGACTCCTATACGAATCTTGGAATGGTACAGCTTCAGGACGGAGGTTATTTAAACATCAGAGAAACTCCGACAGATGAAAGCATGGCAAATATTATTGGCAAGATACCGGATAAGGGCGCCTGCGAGGTGCTGGGAGAAGAGGAGAATGGCTGGTATCATATTCAGACTGGCGGTGTAGACGGCTACATCAGCAGCCAGTATGTGCTGACTGGAGAGGAAGCCCGTCAGAAGGCATTGGAATATGCAGCAAAGATGGCCGTGGTGACCATGGGGGAGGAAAATGAGACACTCCGGATTCGACAGACTCCGGATGCTTCCTCTCTGGATAATGTAGTAGGACAGGCTGCAAACGGATCCCGCTATCCGGTTTTAGGAGAGCAGGACGGCTGGGTGCAGATTCGGGAAGGATATATTTCCAGTGAGTTTGTCACCATAGAAATGGGACTTTCCGAAGGAGAAAAGCTGGATTTAAAGACAATGGCCTTAAATCAATACGACAATCTCCTGATTTCCCGGGTAGACAACTACCTGAATATTCGAAGTGAGCCAAAGGTTGATGCCTATGATGAAAATGTAATCGGAAAGCTGCCCAGTGACGCGGCAGGAGAAATTCTGGAAACCCTGGATGGCTGGTATAAGATCAAATCCGGTCCTATCACCGGTTATGTCAGCGCGGATCATGTGGCAACAGGCCCTGAGGCAAGGGATCTGGCTTTGCGCACGGCACAGCTGACAGCGATTGTGAATACGGATATGCTCAATGTCCGCACGGAGCCCAGTACGGAGTCCAGCATCTGGACGCAGATTTCCAAGGAAGAGCGGTATCATGTACTGGATCAGCTGGATGGCTGGGTGCAGATTGAACTGGATGCAGGAGACGGCGAGGGAGAAGAGGTGGACAAGGCTTATATATCCACCCGGGACAACAATGTCGAGGTACGGTATGCTCTTCCGGAAGCAATCAAATTCTCTCCTTTAGAGGAACGGGCCAATCAGCAGGCATCTCTGCGGAGCAAGGTGGTAAACTATGGCTTGAAGTTTGTAGGCGGAAGATATGTATGGGGTGGAACCAATCCCAATACAGGCGCCGACTGTTCTGGCTTTGTACAGTACGTGATGCGCAATGCAGCCGGTGTAAGTCTGCCCCGTACCTCCAGAGAACAGGCAAAAGTAGGAAGGTCTATCAAATCCAGCGAGATGCTGCCAGGAGATCTGATTTTCTATGCCAACAGCGGCGGCACAGTCAATCACGTTGCCATGTATATTGGAAACGGTCAGATTGTTCATGCAGCCAGCAGAAAGAGCGGAATCAAGATTTCTACCTGGAATTACCGGAGTCCAAAGACAATCCGGCGCGTTTTAAACTGAGTAACGAATAAATAATTTTTAAATAGTAACAAAAAGGAGCTGCGCTCTGGCAGAGGATGAAAGAAAACCTCTGCCGGAGCACAGCTCCTTTGCTTTTGATATCATGCCTGTGGAAGAAGCGTGATCCGTCGCAGGCGGGGAAGCTATCTGAGCGTTTTTTATCAGTGAAGAAATGGTTTTTTCAGACCGGAAAGGATTTCGATAAAATCTCTCATATATTTCGTCAGATACAGCTCTTTCCTGTGGCAGACATAGAAGCTGCGCCGCTGTTCGATTCCCTTAATGGGGTAAACACAGCAGCCAGGATACAGCTCCGGCGTCATTTCTATATAGTTGATGGGACAAATCATAACGGCATCACAGGCAATGGCTGTGCGTTTTCCAACCTCAATGCTGGATGTTTCCATCAAAATTTCCGGTTGAATATCATAGGTGACAAAAAGTCGATCCTGAGTATCCCGGACACTGTGTCCAACCTTGCTGCTGATGAATTTTTCGTTTTTTGCTTCTGTAATGGAGATGGAAGTTCCGGATGGAATCCGTTTCGCAAGCTGAGAGTTGCGGCTGGTCAGAAGAACCAGCTCTTCCTCTTCAATCAGAATATAGTTCAGTTCCTCATGCTTGGGATAGGTGGTCAAGCAGGCCAGATCCACAGTGCCGTCCAGGACGGCTGCCTCTGTAGTGGCAGATCCGCTTTCCCGCACATCCAGCTTTACATGAGGATATCTGGCATGAAAACGGGGCAGTACATAAGGCATGACCTGCATAGCCCGCTGTACCGGAATTCCCAGCTTGATGGTGCCATGTTCTTCGTGGTTGATCTCGTCGATTTCTTTGATCAGATTGGCATTGATGGTGAGAATTTTTTTGGCTGCTTCTATGTATTTTTCTCCGGCATAGGTCAGGGTAATGGGATCTGTTGTGCGGTTAAAAATAGGTGTTCCAAGAGTGTTTTCCACCAGCTTGATCATCTGACTTAAGGATGGCTGGGAAATATAAAGCTTTTTTGCAGCAGCGGTAATGCTCCCTTCCTTCAGAACCGTGAGCATATATTGCGCATGTTTAATATTCATTGAAAATCCCTCACATAATAAAAAATTATAGATGGCATAAACAGAATCGTATTAGCTATGTGAATAAACGTATGATACCATAAAAATAGTATGAATTCAATGCGAAAAACAGGGAATCGTTTGTTTGCTAGTAACAGTTAGGCCGTACATCTTCTTGCCCGCTTACAGTGGACAAGAAGATGTAAATATCTGTCCTATGAAGATTCAGATAGGAAAACGATTCTTGATGTAGTGAGGAAAATAAAGCCTTATCGGTTTGAAGAAAGTGAAGAAATAAGTGGAAAATAACAAAAAAATCAGAAAGACATAATAAAATAATTATAATCAGCATAATAATATATGTATTTGCACAATTGTATTTGAAATGATACACTGAATTCAGTTGAAATGACGGAGATCATTCTTCTCCGCTGATTCAGGCATAACTTGTCTTTGGACAAAAGGAGGAAGAAAATGGAAGTTAAGAAAGCTGCTATGGCAGGCACGCTGGAGTCCAGTGATGCTCAGGTAACCGTAGAACCGGGTAATGGCATTGAGCTTTCCATCGAAAGCAGTGTGATTCACCAGTTCGGAAAGCAGATTAAAGCAACAATTCTGGAGACGCTGGATCGTCTGGATGTAAAAAATGCAAAAGTAACTGTGGTAGATAAGGGTGCTCTTGACTGTACCTTAAAAGCGCGTGTGGAATGCGCGGTATACCGTTCCAATGATATTACTGAAAATCTTCCGTGGGGAGGTGTAATCAGATGAGTCATCCCAATAAAAAAAGATTAAGACGTTCCATGATGTTTTTAAACTGTCAGAAGCCAGGTCTGATTAAAGACCCGTATATCTATCGTCCAGATTCCATTATGCTGGATCTGGAGGATGCAGTAGCAGAAAATCAGAAGGACGCTGCCCGCTATTCTCTGTATCACGCTTTGCAGGAAATTGATTACAGAGGAGTAGAACGTGTTGTCCGTATCAATGGTTTGGACACGCCTCACTGGAAAGAAGATATTCGTGTCTGCGTAGCAGGAGGAGCCGATGTTATTCGTATTGCAAAGACAGAGTCTGGTCAGGATGTGCGTACAGTAGAAGAGCATGTGCTGGCTGCAGAGAAGGAATTCGGCAGACCGGAAGGTTCTACCCTGCTGATGGCAGCTCTGGAATCCTGCCGCGGAGTTCTGAATGCCCTGGAGGTATGTGAGTCCTCCGATCGTCTGATTGGCATTGCTCTTTCCGGAGGAGATTACACCAAGGATCTGCAGACTGTGATTACTGGAACAGGAGTAGAGCTGCAGGGAGCAAGACAGCATATGATTATGGCAGCAAGAGCAGCCGGAGTACAGTGCTGGGATACTGTATTTACCAACCTGGATGCAATGGACGTCTTTGAGGAAGAAGTAAAAATGATTAAAATGATGGGCTTTGACGGAAAATCTCTGGTAAATCCCCGTCAGATTGATATTGTACATAAGGTATTTACTCCAACTCAGAAGGAAATCATTTTTGCGGAAAAGGTAGTAAAGGAAATCGAAGAAAAGAAAGCCCAGGGTATCGGCGTATTTACCGTAGACGGCAAGATGATTGACATTGCTTTCTATGACGGAGCAAAGAGAACCATTGCTTTGGCAAAAGCATCAGGCGTATATGAGGGGGATCTGTAAAATGATAAATGCAGTAGGTAGAGAAATCCCGGAAGAGGTCTTAAAGGCCACCGGAAAGGATATTTTTAAAGGCGCATACGTCAATGCAGGTGTTGAGTATCAGAAGGGCGCCCCGAAGGTAAGAGCTAACGGAGATCCCACCAGGGACAAGCAGGTTGCTTCTATTGCCGAGGTCTTGAAGCTGTGCGGAATCCGGGACGGCATGACCCTGGGCTTCCACCATCACTTCCGCGAGGGTGACTATGTGGTTACTATGGTAATGGAAGAAATTCACAAAATGGGAATTAAAGGACTGACCATCTGTGCCAGCTCTCTGGGAAAGGCCCACGATGCTCTGCTGCCCATGATTGAGGACGGTACTATTGTAGGAATTCAGTCTTCCGGTGTTCGCGGCAAAATCGGTGAAGCAATTTCTACTGGAAAGCTCCGCGATATTGCTATTATGCGTTCACACGGCGGCCGCGTCCGCGCTATTGAATCAGGCGAGGTACATCTTGATATTTCCTTCATTGGAGCGCCCACCTGTGACAAATGCGGCAATATGAGAGCCAACGGAGGTAAAAGCGACTGCGGCGTTCTTTCCTATGCAATGGTAGATGCCCAGTATGCAGATAAGGTTGTAGCAATTACAGACTGTCTGGTTCCCTTCCCGAATATTCCGGCCAGCATTTCCATGATTGATGTGGATTATGTGGTTGTTGTAGATGAAATTGGAAATCCGGCCAAGATTGCTTCTGGAGCAGCAAAGCCCACTACAGACTTACGGAAGCTGAAAATGGCAGATTACTGCACACAGGTTGTAGTGAATACTCCGTATTTTAAGGATGGTTTTTCCTATCAGACCGGTGTTGGCGGAGCTTCGATCGCATCTACCATTTCTCTTGGAAAAATTATGGAGGAGCGGGGCATTACTATGGGCCTGGCGCTTGGCGGAATTACAACTCCTATCTGCAATCTGCTGGAAAAGGGATTGATCCGCAAGGTAGTTGATACCCAGGATTTTGACCTTGGAGCGATTGAATCTATTAAAAAGAATCCGAACCATATTGAGATTTCCGGTTCTGAATATGCCAACCCCTTTAATAAGGGCGCATATGTAAATCAGCTGGATTTTGTAATTCTGGCCTCTCTTGAGGTAGATGTAAACTTTAACTGCAACGTAGTAGTAGGTTCAGACGGTATGATTACCGGCGCGCAGGGAGGACATCCGGATACGGCAGCAGGTGCAAAATGCACCATTGTCATTGCACCGCTTCTGCAGGGAAGAATTCCGGCTATCTGTACCAATGTAACAACGGTAACCACACCAGGTGAGACCGTTGATGTGGTAGTTACTGATTACGGTGTAGCCATTAACCCAAGAAGACAGGATTTAATTGACTGTCTGAAGGATACCAACCTGCCCTTAAAGACCATTGAAGAGCTGCGGGATATTGCGTATTCGATTGTGGGAGAGCCGGATCCGGTTCAGTTTGGCGACAGAGTTGTTGGTGTTATTGAAGCCCGTGACGGAAGCATTATTGATGTTGTACGGGAAATTAAGGAATATGAATTTGAAGATTAAGCTTTAAATTCACAGGCGAAATGTAACAGTTCAGGATGGGGCAAGCTTGACACGGCTTTTTTGCCAGCTTTCCCGCCTTCCTGAATCAATTACGGTAAAATAATTATCCCGGTGGATGGGGACCGCCGGGTGATTATACAGCAGACTCTGCTTGCAGAGCGAAGACAAACCAATATATGGAGGTATTATATTTATGGCTGAAAACAAAGGATTTAGTCTGAAAACATTTGGAATGCCCTGGTGGCTGGCTGGAGCAATTGCAGTAATTGTTATTGCAGCAGCAGCAACAGGAGCACTTTCCGCAGATTTGGCAGGCTGTTTTGCACTGATGCTTGCCATTGGTCTCATTTGTAACGAAATTGGTGAGCGAATTCCGTTCTGGAACAGCTACATTGGAGGCGGTCTTGTTCTGACCTTCCTGGTATCTGCTTTTCTGTTTACCTATAAACTGATTCCGCAGAAATACGCAGATGGAATGATTATGATTATGGATGATGCAGATTTCCTTTCTTTCTTTATCATCTTCCTGATCACCGGTTCCATTCTGGCTCTGGACAGAAAGCTTCTGGTTCGTTCCTTTGCAGGTTATATTCCGGCTATTTTCGGAGGACTCTTAGGCGCAGGTATTCTGGGTATTGCAGCAGGTCTGCTGTTTGGTATCAGTCCGGTTGACATTCTGCTGAAATATGTATGTCCGATTATGGGCGGCGGAAACGGCGCAGGCGCAGTTCCCTTAAGCCAGATTTATGAGACAGTTACCGGGGATGCAGCCGCTAACTACTATTCCTTTGCAATTACCATTTTAACCATTGCCAATATTTTTGCAATTCTGACTGCAGCAATCCTGAAAAAGATTGGTGAGAAGAAAACAAGCTGGACTGGTGACGGAACACAGCTGATCCGCAAGGGCGGAGATTTTGCTACGGAAGATAAAAAAGTAAAGGTAAGCATGAAAGACCTGGGCGGCGCATTCTTCCTGGCTATCGGTTTTTATGCTCTGGGACGCCTTTTTGCCAAGGCTCTGCTTCCTACTATTTTTGGCGTTGCAATCCACCAGTTTGCATATATGATCATTTTTGTTGCACTGGTAGCTGCATTAGGCATTGTACCCGAGAACATCCGTGCAGCAGCAAAAAAACTTCAGTCCTTCTTTACTGCAAACCTGATTCTGATTATTATGGTAGGCGTAGGCGTTGACACCAACATCATTGAGCTGGCTAAGGCAATTACCCCGGGTAACGTCGTGATTGCACTTGCGATTGTAATTGGAGCAATTATCGGTTCCGCTCTTGTGGGATACCTGGTTGGCTTCTTCCCCATCGACTCTGCAATTACTGCTGGTTTGTGTATGGCAAACCGCGGCGGTTCCGGAGACCTGGCAGTACTTGGTGCCTGTGATCGTATGGGTCTGATTGCATATGCACAGCTGTCTTCCCGTTTAGGCGGAGGTATCGTACTGATTATTGCAAGTATTCTGTTTGGCGCTTTCCTGAAATAATGAACTAGGAAGCAATAACAAAACAAATATTACGCAGCAGGGGCTGTATACGCAAAAAGCGTGTACAGCTCCATTTGTTTGCGGCTGATGCATTTTCAAGACAGAAGGAACACTTACAAAAGGCGTTTTTTGTCGAACGATTTCCCTTGCATATTTTTCCTGCTCAGGCTATAGTAATAGTATCTTCATGAATCTGAGATTTTCGTACACTTCGTGTTTTTTCCAGTAAAAATATTCCTATGATTCCATAATAAGTAACAAGTGCTGCAAAGCTGCACAGCAGAATGTAGGTAAGGAGGGTTTTATTGTTCAGCAGAGTATACAGCGGCGGTCTGTCCGGAATGGAGGGCTATGTCGTGCAGGTGGAGGCAGATGTCAGTCCAGGGCTGCCTTCTTTTCACATGGTAGGATATCTGGCTTCTGAGGTAAAGGAGGCAGAAGAGAGGGTCAGAACCGGGATTCGCAATTCCGGATTTCGTCTTCCCTCTATGCGAGTAACTGTGAATCTTTCACCAGCCAATGTGCGAAAGGATGGAACTGGCTGCGATTTGCCGGTTGCAGTTGCAGTTCTGGCCTCTTATGGAGTGGTGGAGCCAACGCTTTTGAAAGACTCGGCATTCCTGGGTGAACTGGGCCTTGATGGAAGAATCAAGCCAGTGAGAGGCGTGCTGTCTATGGTTTTGGCTATGCGTCAGGCTGGTATGCGCAGATGCTTTCTGGCAGAGGAAAATATTTCAGAAGGATTGGCAGTAGAACAGATAGAAATTATAAAAGTAAGCAGTATCGGCAGCCTGGTGGAGCTTCTGAATTGCCCGGAGCAGATAAAAACATCCATCCGCGGAACAGAAGCGATTGAGGAGAGTGTCTATGCTGTGGATTTTTCAGAGGTCAATGGGCAGAAGCTGGTGAGACGGGCAACGGAGGTGGCAGTGGCTGGATTTCACAATATTTTGTATATTGGTCCTCCAGGAAGCGGAAAAAGCATGATTGCCCGAAGAATTCCGACGATTATGCCAGAACTTACACAGGCAGAGCAGCTGGAGGTATCTCAGGTATATAGTATCTGCGGGCTGCTTCCTCAGGGAAGAGCGCTGATGCGGGAGCGGCCGTTTCGTGCTCCCCACCATACGATCAGCGCACAGGCTCTGACAGGCGGCGGGATGATTCCACGTCCAGGTGAGATTTCCCTGGCTTCCCGAGGCGTCTTGTTTCTTGATGAGCTTCCAGAATTTGAAAAAAGGACACTGGAAATTCTTCGCCAGCCTATGGAGGACAGGAAGGTTACGGTAGCCAGAGTACAGGGAACCTATGAATTTCCGGCGCATTTTATGCTGGCAGCTGCGCTGAATCCATGCCCTTGCGGCTATTATCCGGATCGGCAGAGGTGTACCTGCTCAGAGCTTCAGGTGAGAAAATATCTTGGAAAAATATCACGGCCTCTTTTAGACAGGATTGATCTGTGTGTAGAGGCGGCGCCAGTTTCCTATCAGGAAATCCGCCAGCAGGAAATCAACGAATCCTCGGCCGCTATCCGAGAGAGGGTGGAAAACGCAAGAGGGATTCAGGAAAAACGGTTTGCAGGAATGGGAATTATTTTTAACAGCGAGATGGGGAATCGGGAAATCCGTCACTTCTGCCGTCTGGGAGATCAGGAAGAAGCATTTTTGCAGATGGTCTTTCAACGACTTGGCCTGAGTGCCAGAGGCTGCCAGAAGCTGCTTCGGGTAGCCCGTACTATTGCGGATCTGGATGGTCAGGAACAGATTCAGAAACATCATCTTATTGAGGCAGTCGGATATCGGGATCTGGAAGAACGGTATTGGGGGCGGGAAGAATCGTGATGAAAGAAAGAAACGCGGAAGAAAAACGGGCTTTATATTGGCTGTGCTGCTGTCCCTGTCTGGGCGCTGTCTCGATTCGAAAGCTGGGAAGTTATTTTGGCAGTTATCAGGAACTTATTAATATAGAAGAAACAGCGTTGGAGAAGATGCAGATTCTGACTCCTGCCCAGAAAAAGGGGATTTTGCAGTGGAAAAAAGAGTTTTCCAGATGCAGCAGTGCATATGATCGGATGGGAGGTAAACGAATCCGGTTTGTGACTCCCCTGGATTTGGAATACCCTCAGCGGCTTTTGGAAATCAGCGATTATCCGATGGGGCTTTTTCTGTATGGAGCACTGCCGTCAGATGATAAGCCTTCTGTGGCTGTTGTAGGGGCCAGAGGCTGTTCTTCTTATGGAGAGCAGATTGCGGAAGCCTTTTCCAAAGCCCTGGCTGCAGAAGGTGTTCAGATTATCAGCGGTCTGGCTGCAGGAATTGACGGAGCAGCTCACAAAGGCGCTCTGAAGGCAGGGCAGCCGACCTTTGGAGTACTGGGATGCGGAATCAATCAGTGCTATCCGCCAGAGCACTACAGACTTTTTGAAAGAATGAAAGAACAGGGAGGAGTCCTTTCTGAGTTTCCTATAGGGGAGCCGCCGCGTCCCAGAAATTTTCCCATGAGAAACAGGCTGATCAGCGGTCTGGCTGATGCGGTATTAGTAGTGGAGGCCAGGGAAAAAAGCGGTTCTCTTATTACTGCAGAGCTGGGACTGAACCAGGGAAGGGAGATATTTGCTGTTCCAGGGCGGGTGACGGATCCGCTGAGTAAAGGATGCAATCAGCTGATTCAGCAAGGGGCTCATATGGCAATATTGCCCAATGATATTTTGGAGTATTTAGGATTAAAATACAAAAAAACATTAATTATGTATGAAAAAGATGTAAATGGACTTGCCAAGAAAGAAAAAATGGTGTATAGTTGCTTGGATTTCAAACCGAAGCACATAGATGAGATCCTGTCTGAAGCAGGACTTCCTCTCAGCGAATGTATGGCTGCTTTAATGGAGCTTGAACTGGGCGGTTATGCCTATCGGTCTGCAAATCACTATTATGGAAAACAATTATAATGTTTGTAACAGTTCAGCCTTGCGGGGATTCAGTCAGGAAAACTCGTTGAAAGTATGCTTTCATAAGAGTTTTGATGCTTGAATCCACATAAGGCGGACGCCTAAAGCTTTTTGTTCGCTGTAAGCGGGCAAGAAGATACAAGGCTGAACTGTTACTAATGTTTCACATTTAGGAGTGGCTATGGCAAACAATTTAGTTATTGTGGAATCACCTGCAAAAGTAAAGACAATTCGTAAGTTTCTTGGGTCTACTTATGTGGTAGATGCTTCAAATGGTCATGTTCGGGATCTTCCCAAAAGCACCATGGGCATTGATGCGGAAAATGATTACGAACCCAAATATATAACAATCCGTGGCAAAGGAGATATTCTTGCAAAGCTTCGCAAAGAAGTAAAGAAGGCTGATAAAATCTATCTGGCAACGGACCCTGACCGGGAAGGAGAGGCAATTTCCTGGCATTTGACAAAAGCTCTGAAGCTGGATGAGGCCAAGGATAAAAAGGTTTACCGAATCAGCTTTAATGAGATTACAAAAAATGCAGTGAAAGCATCTTTGAAGAATCCAAGAGAGCTGGATATGAATTTGGTTGATGCTCAGCAGACACGTAGAATTTTGGACCGGATGGTAGGATACAGCATTAGCCCGCTTTTGTGGGCTAAAGTAAAGAGAGGGTTAAGCGCCGGCCGTGTTCAGTCTGTGGCTCTGCGCATGATTTGCGATCGTGAGGATGAAATCAGTGCTTTTATCCCGGAGGAATACTGGAATCTGGAAGCACAGCTTCTCCAGAAGGGCGGAAAAAAAGCACTTCACGCAAAGTTCTACGGAACCAGAACAGAAAAAGCAGCGATTCACAGCAGACAGGAGCTGGACGAGATTTTAAAGGGCCTGGAAAGCTGTCAGTATCTGGTAGAAGATGTGAAAAACGGCCAGAGAACAAAGAAGCCGCCGATTCCCTTTACTACCAGTACCCTACAGCAGGAAGCATCAAAGGTTTTGAATTTTTCTACTCAGAAAACCATGCGTCTGGCTCAGCAGCTTTATGAAGGTGTAGATGTCAAGGGTCATGGAACCATTGGTCTGATTACGTATCTGCGTACAGACTCTACCAGAATTGCAGAAGAAGCGGATCTGGCAGCCAGACAGTATATTGAAGAACAGTATGGTCAGCAGTATGTACTGCAGACAGAGCAGTCCAGAAAAAACAGCGGCAAGATCCAGGATGCTCATGAGGCAATCCGTCCGACTGATATTTCTCTGACACCAACCCTGGTAAAAGAATCTCTGCAGAGGGATCAGTTCCGTCTTTACCAGCTGATCTGGAAACGGTTTACAGCCAGCAGAATGCAGCCTGCTGTTTATGATACCACCTCTGTAAAGGTAGGAGCAGGAGATTATCTGTTTACTCTTTCTGCTTCACGGCTGTCCTTTGACGGCTTTATGTCCGTTTACGTTCAGGATGATGAAAAAGAGGAGAGCAATATGCTGCTTGGCAAGCTGGAGCAGGGAGATGTCCTGGAGCTTCAGGAACTGGAACCCAGCCAGCATTTCACCCAGCCGCCAGCCCATTATACAGAAGCATCTCTTGTAAAGGCTCTGGAGGAGCAGGGAATCGGTCGACCCAGTACCTATGCGCCGACAATTACAACCATTCTGGCAAGACGTTATGTAACAAAGGAAAATAAAAATATTTATGTAACAGAACTGGGAGAGGCAGTCAACGGCATCATGAAGCATTGCTTCCCGAGTATTGTAGATATCAGCTTTACGGCTAATATGGAGCTTTTGCTGGATAAGGTAGCTGATGGAACGGTAAAATGGAAGACCATTGTCCGCAATTTCTATCCGGATCTGGATGAGGCGGTAAAAACTGCGGAAAAGACGCTGGAATCCATTAAAATTGCCGATGAGGTAACAGATGTTATCTGTGATGTCTGTGGACGGAATATGGTTGTAAAATATGGCCCCCATGGAAAATTCCTGGCCTGCCCTGGATTCCCGGACTGCAAGAACACAAAGCCTTATCTGGAGAAAATTGGTGTATCCTGTCCCAAATGCGGAAAAGATATCGTAATTAAAAAGACAAAAAAGGGCCGCCGGTATTATGGCTGCGAAAACAACCCTGACTGTGATTTTATGTCCTGGCAGAAGCCGTCATCTGAAAAATGTCCTAAGTGTGGAAGCTATATGGTAGAAAAGGGAAATCGCCTTCTCTGTTCCGATGAGCAGTGCGGATATAGCATGAATTTAAAAGATAAATAATCTAATAATTAAAATAGTCAAAATAAATCGAAAAACTATTGTTATTATTGGCGAATCGTGTTAATATTTACTTAGTGTAGTACGATTGAACGAAGGCAGTCAAATAATTGAGGAGGTTTTTCGATATGAGTGTACAGCTTTTGGACAAAACTAGAAAAATAAACAAATTATTACACAATAATAATTCACACAAAGTTGTATTCAATGACATTTGTAAAGTGCTGAGCGATATTCTCTGTTCGAATATTCTGGTAATCAGCCGAAAAGGAAAGGTTCTTGGCGTAGGCCTGTGTCCCGGAGTGGATGAGATTGAAGAGCTGGTAGAGGATCAGGTCGGCGGATTTGTAGATCCAATGTTTAACGAACGTCTTTTAAGCATTCTTTCTACAAAGGAAAACGTCAACCTGGCGACTCTGGGCTTTGCAGAGGAATATGTGAAAAAATATCAGGCAATTATCACTCCGATTGATATTGCAGGAGAGCGGCTTGGCACCCTGTTTATTTATAAGTGTGACGAGCAGTATGATATTGATGATATTATTTTGAGTGAGTACGGAACTACTGTTGTTGGACTGGAAATGATGCGTTCCGTCAATGAAGAAAATGCCGAAGAGATTCGAAAGGTTCAGATTGTCAAGTCCGCAATCAGCACCCTGTCTTTCTCTGAGCTGGAAGCTATTACTCATATTTTTGAGGAGTTAGACGGCAATGAGGGCATTCTTGTCGCTTCTAAGATTGCAGACCGGGTGGGAATTACCCGTTCTGTTATTGTAAACGCCCTTAGAAAATTTGAAAGTGCCGGCGTGATTGAATCACGTTCCTCCGGCATGAAGGGAACCTATATTAAGGTACTAAATGATGTAGTATTCGATGAACTGAAAAATATCAAGGCAGATAAATAATGCTTAAACTCTGCGCCCGGGATCAGAATGTCTCCATTCGCTTTCTGATTTCGGGCGCAGTTTTTATAAGATCTCAACGCTCTTTCCTGTCTGAATCTTTACATAGCTGAAAGGACGCGGAAATCTAGAAAAATTCAAAATCCCCTCTTGTCAAACCATGGAAGATATGGTAGGATAAAAAGGCTGATAAAAATCACGTCTGCTGATTCTGACGGCGGTGCCTGAATCCAGGTCCCGAAGGAAGCACAAGAGGCAGGCGGAAGTAAAAACCAATTGGAGGTAAGAAACATGAGCGTTATTTCTATGAAGCAGCTGTTAGAAGCAGGTGTTCATTTCGGACACCAGACCAGAAGATGGAACCCCAAGATGGCTCCGTACATCTACACCGAGAGAAACGGCATCTACATCATTGACCTGCAGAAATCTGTTGGCAAGGTAGATGAGGCTTACAATGCAGTATCCGAGATCGCTGCCAACGGCGGCACCATCCTGTTTGTAGGTACCAAGAAGCAGGCTCAGGATGCTATTAAGACTGAGGCAGAGCGTTGCGGTATGTACTATGTAAACGAGAGATGGCTGGGCGGTATGCTGACCAACTTCAAGACCATTCAGAGCCGTATCAACAGACTGAAAGAGATCGAGGCTATGTCCGAGGACGGAACCTTTGACGTACTGCCGAAGAAGGAAGTTATCGCACTGAAGAAAGAGTGGGAGAAGCTGGAGAAGAACCTGGGCGGAATCAAAGAGATGAAGAAGCTTCCGGATGCTATTTTCATTGTAGATCCGAAGAAGGAAAGAATCTGTGTACAGGAAGCTCATACCCTGGGTATTCCGTTAATCGGTATCGCAGATACCAACTGTGATCCGGAAGAACTGGATTATGTAATTCCGGGTAACGATGATGCTATCAGAGCCGTTAAGCTGATCGTTGCTAAGATGGCAGACGCTGTTATTGAGGCAAATCAGGGTGAGGCTGGCGCTGACTTCGCTGAAGAGTTTGGTGCTGAAGAGGAAACCGAAGAGGCTTAATTAGAAAAATATTTCAGCCTGCGTATCATTGCGCAGGCTGAATAACAATCATGGAGGAAAAAACAATGGCAGTTACTGCAGCAATGGTAAAAGAATTAAGAGAAATGACCGGAGCCGGCATGATGGATTGTAAAAAGGCTCTTGCAGCTACCGATGGTGATATGGACAAGGCCGTAGAGTTCCTGAGAGAAAAGGGACTGGCTGGCGCAGCAAAGAAGGCTGGACGTATCGCTGCTGAGGGTATTGTTGATACCGCTATTACCGAAGACGGTAAGAAGGCTGTTGTCGTTGAAGTAAACGCAGAGACTGACTTCGTAGCTAAGAATGCAAAATTCCAGGCTTACGTTGCAGATGTAGCAGCACAGGCTCTGACCACTTCTGCAAAAGATATGGACGAGTTCTTCGCTGAGAAATGGGCAAAGGACGAGACTCTGACTGTAAAAGAGGCTCTGTCTTCTCAGATTTCCATTATTGGTGAGAACATGAACATCCGTCGTTTTGAGCAGGTTGAGGAGCAGAACGGTTTCGTTGCTTCCTACATTCATGCAGGCGGCAAGATCGGCGTTCTGGTAGACGTTGAGACTGACGTTGTAAACGATGCAATCAAAGATATGGCTAAGAATGTAGCTATGCAGGCTGCAGCATTAAAGCCCATGTACACCAGCCGTGATGAAGTAAGCGCTGATTTCATCGAGCATGAGAAGAGCATCCTGCTGGCTCAGATCCAGAACGATCCGAAGGAAGCTTCCAAGCCGGAGAAGGTTATTCAGGGCATGATTCAGGGTCGTATCAACAAAGAGATGAAGGAAATCTGCCTGCTGGATCAGGTTTATGTAAAGGCAGAGGACGGCAAGCAGTCCGTTGCTCAGTATGTTGCTGAGGTTGCTAAAGCAAACGGCGCTAAGGTTGCTGTTAAGAAATTCGTTCGTTTCGAGACCGGTGAAGGTATGGAGAAGAAGAACGAGGACTTCGCAGCTGAGGTTGCTGCTCAGATGGGTAAGTAATTCTGAACTGACCAAGCGAATATGAGGGATGCTTTCTGCCCGCGATGCAGGAAGATACACATAGAGAAAAAACGCTGGAAACCGATAGGTTTCTGGCGTTTTTTCGCGTTTTATGGTAAAATATTATTACCATATTATCATCGACTGGCTGTTTACTCAATTTGAATTGGAGGTATAAGATGAGAATCGAAAGGACTAAAAAAATAAAAGAAATTTTGTTCCCAAAAAAGGTCGCACCAATACGGCTCTTCGGTTTTCGTTTATTCCATATGGGAGGACGCGTAAGGTGGATTATGGACTTATTCAAATAGTAAATTTTGAGATGGGATAGACTTAAAAAATTATACGAGGAGGTTCTTTTATGAAAAACAGAAATATAAAAGTAAAACCTGGAAAGACACAGTCCCTGTTAGGATTTGTTGTTGGAATTTTGTTTGTAATATTAGGAATTACAATTGTGATTCCGATGTTTGGACTTTTTGGGATTTTATGGACTGTTATGGCTGGCTTCGGTGTGTTTTTTCACTATAAAAATGCATTTACAGAAAAAGGGATGGCAACACATGAAATTGTGGTTGAAGAAGATAGTGAAACATCTGCAGAGCCATCCCAGGAAAATATCGAAGACAAGCTTATAAAATTAGAATCCCTATATCACCAAGGCTTAATTACTCAAAAGGAATATGATTCCAAGAGAAAAGAAATTCTGGACAGGCTTTAGGATTTTATTCTAAATTCAGCAGAAGGTTCTCGATATTGATATGTTTTGCATCAGAATGTGAATATATGCATTCCTATTTTCTGTTAATTTCAGAAAATTTGGGCTATAATGAAATAGGGCTAAGATTTTTCCTGCGCAGGATGAACAGGCTTTGGAAATCTAAGATTTTGAGAGTCTGTTTTTTATGTCATAGGATTAGGGTGTCAAAAGGTCATTTTAAAAAGGAATGACACATGAGAAAAGTATGAATCCCAAAAAACTGTGCTTATTAAAACAGCAAGTGGGAGAAATACAGCAAAAAAATATCTATTTTCACCCTACATGCCCATGCACTTTATTGAGGGAAAGCATATTTTTATTAAAATTATCCTTTTGACACCCTAATCGTCATAGGAAAGTGCATCCTATGACATAAAAACGCTCCGCGAGGATCGCCATGGGTTGCAAGAGAATTGGGCTGATGAAACGACCCGCCGCAGGAGAAGCTCGCTTGCGAGCTTCTTTTTTATTCTCTGTATCAGCAACATTTCTTCTTTCAGGAATATTCTGAAAGTAAAGCAGTATCTTTGGAATAGCGGAGGTTCTGTCCGTGAGAAAAAACCTGTCTCATATGTCAGAGGAAGCCTATGTAATTCGAAAACTTTCTCTGGTAGGAATTATTGGAAATATTATTTTAAGCAGTTTTAAATTGGCGGCTGGAATCTGTGGCCACTCCGGAGCCATGGTTTCCGATGCGATTCATTCAGCCTCAGACGTATTTACCACAGTTGTTGCCTGTTTCGGTGTGCGGCTTGCCAAAAAAAATGCTGATAAGGAGCACCCCTACGGCCACGAGCGGATGGAGTGTATGGCTGCTCTGATTCTTGGCATGGTTCTGATGCTGACCGGACTTGGAATTGGAACAGAAGGACTCAAACATATCATGATGGCAACATCGGAAGCTGCCATAATTCCGGGACCGATTGCCCTCTGGGCAGCAGTGATTTCTATTTTTTCAAAGGAGGCTATGTTCTGGTACACCCGCTACTATGCAAGATTGTTAAACTCTGCGGCTTTTCTTGCAGATGCATGGCATCACCGGTCCGATGCCCTTTCTTCTGTAGGCTCTCTTTTGGGAATTGGAGGCGCCATGCTGGGATTTCCTGTTCTGGATGCTGTGGCCAGCGTGGTGATCTGCCTGTTTATTTTAAAGGTTGCCTTTGATGTTTTAAAGGATTCCGTTAAAAAAATGCTGGATACCTCCTGCGGAGATTTTTATGAGAAAAAACTCTCGGATTTTATTCTTATGCAGCAGGAGGTTCTTGGAATTGATATGCTTCACACCAGAATGTTCGGAAACCGGGTTTATGCAGATCTGGAAATCCGGGTGGACGGAGACAAATCTCTGAGAGAGGCTCATGCCATTGCGGAAAACGTTCATAATCAGGTGATAAAAGACTTTCCGTCCATGAAAGATATTATGATTCATGTCCATCCGGAGGACAGATCTGGAGAAAGAGAAATTCAGGAAAAATCTTTTTAGTTTTTCACGAAATACCCTTGACAACCATTCATTTCTATTGTATTCTTTAACAAGTACACACGAGTGTACATCGAGAAAGAGGATGAAGCTTATGGAAACTTCCAGAGAGCGGGTGACAAGAGCTGATGTGGCCAAAGCAGCCGGTGTCAGCGAAACCATCGTATCCTATGTTGTCAATAACAACCGATACGTGGCGAAGGAAAAGCGGCAAAGAGTTGAGGAGGCTATCCGTGCTCTCAACTACCGGCCCAACAATATGGCCCGGGCGCTGAAGGGAAAGAAGAGCAATCAGATTCTGTTTATTGCCGACCACATTACCAATGAGTACTTCAGCAGCATTGTCAGCGCTATGGATCAGTATGCCTATGAAGCTGGATATCTGATTTCTCTGTGTGCCAACAGGAATACACCGGAGTTTGTCTCCCAGGTGATCAGCAGGCAGTATGACGGCATTATTGTCAGCTCTGCCAGCTTTCCGGAGGAGTATGTAAGCCAGCTTTCCCAGGCTGGAATTCCTGTAGTGGTATTCCGCAGACGGCTGCATTTAAAACCCATGGAGCATGCAGCTCTTATGGAAACAGGGCTGTATACAGGAGCCAGAAAGGCAGTACGCCATCTTATGGAAAAGGGCTGCAGAAATATTGTTTATGTAGACAGAATCAGCGCCAGAGGCCATGTAAGTCCGGCAGACGATATGCGGTTCAGCGGCTTTGTAGACGAGATGAAGGAAAGTGGCTTTTCGGTAGGACCGGACAATATTGTCTGCGGCTGCCGAAGTCAGGAAGAGCTGGAAGAGGAGCTGAGGGAGCGTTTTCGAAAGGGAAAGGCAGCAGATGGCATTTTCGGACGGAATGATACCCTGGCCTGCATTGCCATGACTACAGCTCAGCAGGTAGGACTTCGGGTTCCGGAGGATATCCGCATCATCGGTTTTGATGATTCCAGCATTAGCCGGCTTTGTTCGCCCAAGCTTTCTACCCTGGGATTTCAGCAGAGGGAGATTGCAAAAACGGCGATTGATATGCTGTCCCAGATGATGAACGGACAGCAGCCGGAGAATGTTGATTTTGATACAGTATTGATTGAAAGGGAAAGTACCTTATGAGCAAACCATTGCTCATTCCCTTTTGGTCTATGTACATACGAGTGTACATGAGATAATGATTCTTTGCACAGATATATCTGTGTAAAAATAAAGGTTTCACAAAAAACTATATTATAATGTATGGAGGAAATGATTATGCTTACAACAAGTAAGGAAATGCTTCAGCAGGCAGCGGCAAATGGCTATGCAGTACCCGCCATCAACACCCAGGGCGGAAACTATGACATTATCTGGGCAGTCTGCAAGGCGGCTGAGGATCTGGGATCCCCGATTATGCTGGCTCATTATGTGAGCACAGGCGCATATTCCGGACATGACTGGTTTGTAAATGTCTGCAAGTGGTGCGCATCTAAGGTATCCGTTCCTGTGGCAATTCACCTGGATCACGGCGACGGCTTTGATATCTGCATGGAAGCATTAAAGCTGGGCTTCACTTCCTTAATGATTGACGGTTCCACGAAGCCGGTTGAAGAAAATGCTGCAATGACAAATGAGGTTTTAAAGGTTGCAAAATGTTTCGACGTACCGGTTGAGGCAGAGATCGGAGAGCTGCTTCGTCTGGATAACATGGGAACCGTAATGGAAAATAAAAATATTGTGGATCCGGAGGAGGTTCGCCGGTTCTTAAGCCTCTGTCAGCCGGATTCTCTTGCAATTGGAATTGGAAATGCACATGGCTACTACAAGGGCGAGCCGGATATTCATCTGGAGGTTCTGGAGGCTGTGCGTAAATTCACAGATATTCCGCTGGTTCTTCACGGCTGCACCGGAATGAAAGAAGAGATCATTAAGGATGCCATTAAGCTGGGCGTTGCCAAGATCAACTTCGGTACAGAAATCCGCTACAAATATGTAGAGCATTACGAAGAGGGCTTAAAGACCATGAATCATCAGGGTCATTCCTGGAAGCTGTCTCAGTTTGCCAATGAGAAGCTGCAGGAGGATGTAAGAAAGATCATCCGTCTGGCCGGCTCTGAGGGACGTGTAAAATAATTTCGGGTAACAACTCAGGACGGCGGGAGAACTGGTTGGAAAATCCAGACAAGAAGATGCCCGTCCTGAACCGTTACAATTTCAACATTATCATTCAGAATACAAAACAAAAAGAAAGGAAATGAAAGACTATGAAAAACAGCGAACTTACCTACAAAGAAATTTACGGACAGCCCCAGTCCTTCCAGGCAATCAACAATACCCTGGGAGATATTTACAAGGTTCTGGATCAGGTATTTGCAGAGGAGTATGACGAGCTGATCTTTACCGGCTGCGGAACCTCCCTGTATCTGGCACAGGCTGCTGCTCACGCATTTGCATCCTGCACCAAGATCCCGGCTAAGGGAATGTGCTGCTCTGAGCTGTACTACTTTCCGGAGACTTATGTAGGAAACGGCAAAAAGGTCCTGGTTCTTCCGATTACCCGTAAGAGCTATACAACCGAAGTACGTATGGCTATTGATAAGGTACGCAGCTTCCCAGGCGTAAAATCTCTGGCAATCACCTGCGATGCTGACAGCTCCAAGTACAACGATTATATGATTCTTTCTCCGGAAACTGCAGAAGACAGCGTAATTATGACCCGTTCCTTCACCAGCATGATTTATCTGTCTGTAGTTCTGGCCTTCTATGCAGGCGGAAAGAAAGAAAAAATCGAGGCTATGGCAGACTACGCTGCTCAGTCTGAGGAGTTCTTAAAGCTCAGCGATGAGATGGCAAAGAAAATTGTTGCAGAGCATCCGGAGCTGAATCTCTTTATTACTCTGGGACAGGGCATCAACTACGGAATTGCCAACGAGTGCATGAACAAGATGAAAGAAATGAGCCTGAGCAATTCTGAAGCATATTACAGCCTGGAGTATCGTCACGGACCGATGAGCCTGGTAGACGAAAATACCATGATCATTCTTCTCAGCAACGAAGAAACCGTTGATGGAGATGTAAAGCTGATGACCCAGATGAAGGAATACGGCGCAACCATTCTGGCTATCGGCAATAACGCTTCTGAGAACTTCAAGGATGTTGACTATACTCTGGATATGCCTTACGGCTACGACAGTCTGCAGAATGCAGCTATGATCGGCTTCATCGGTCAGACCATGGGATATTATCTGGCAGAAAAGAAGGGACTGAATGCAGATACTCCCCGTCATCTGTCTCAGGCAATTGTAATTAAATAATAAAAACATTTCAGCGAACAGGCCTGCTTTCCGGCAGGTCTGTTTTTCTATGCGCCTGGAATTGTACGTTTGAGATGTATGATTAGAAAAATTTCATTTTTCATTTAGAATATTATCATTTCCAGATCTAATAAACAGAAGGTTTCTATGTTACAATAGAAGTAATTTAAATGCCGGAAATCAGATTCCGGAAATCGAATACAAAGGAAACGGAGATGGCATGTAAATGGTAAAACGGATCATCAAGTATGTGGGACTGGCTGTTTTTTTCTACCTGATTTATCTGGCTGTATGTCTGCTGGTTCCTCCGCTGTTTCACAAAACAACGGATGCGGCGGCAAGAGAAGCCTTTCATACAGTCAAAACCGATGAGGAAGGCTTTGCAAAGGAAAGAGCACGCAGTGTAGATACGAACCTGGATGCCCTTTTATGGCGGCTGCGCCTGGTAGAAGAGGCCCAGGAAAGCCTTGTGCTGACTACCTTTGATTTCCGGGATGAAAGCGGAGGCCAGGATATGATGGCTGCTCTCTGGAATGCAGCCAACCGGGGCGTGAAGGTGCAGATTCTGGTAGATGGCATCAATGCCGGTCTGTTTTTATCCGGCAGCGACAATTTCCGTCAGTTGGCCTCTCATGAAAATGTAGAGGCACGTTTTTATAATCCCATCAATTTTTTGACTCCATGGAAAATCAATTATCGGATGCACGACAAATATCTGATTGCTGATAACTGGGGCTACATATTGGGCGGAAGAAATACAGACAACCGTTTTCTTGGATGCTACGAGGAATTTTACAACGAGGACCGGGATATTCTTGTTTATGAAACAGTTCCCGGAAAAGGAGAGTCCTTATGCCAGCTGCAGAATTATTTTGAGCGCATATGGAACCTTCCAGACAGCAGGATTTTCAGGAAGAAGGGAAAAGGAGGCAATCTGGAGGCTCACTACCAGCAGTTAAAGCAGAGGTATCCGGAAGCCTTCACACCTACAGACTGGGAGCTGGAAACCACAGAGACAAACAGAATTGAGCTGTGTACCAATTCCATAGAGCCCAAAAACAAGGAGCCCTGGATTTGGGACAGAATGATTGAGGAGATGAAGCAGGCATCAGATGTCCAGGTACAAACTCCCTATATTATCTCCAGTAAAAAAATGTATCAGGATCTGAAAGCTGTAACTGATTCAGGAGTCTCCACAGAAATCCTGATTAATGCTGTGGAAAATGGAACCAATCCCTTTGGATGTACCGATTATCTGAACCAGAAAAAGAAAATTCGTGATACAGGCGTTCATATTTATGAGTATCTGGGGAAACAGGCCCAGCATACAAAAACTGTCCTGGCAGATGATAGAATCAGTATTGTAGGTTCCTGCAATTTCGATATGAGAAGCGTTTATCTGGATACGGAACTGATGCTGGTGATTGACAGTCCCGAAATCAATGCCCAGCTTCGTAAGCAAATTGGACAGATGAAGGAAAGCTGCCGCCATATGCACCCGGACGGTGCTCTGCAGGACGGCTCTCAGTACCAGATTCCTCCTCAGGAGTGGCAGAAAAAGCTGATTTACAGCGTACTGCGGGTAATTATTATTCCGATACGTCATTTACTCTAGCCTCTGAAATCGGACTGCAGCAATTTCACTGGCTTTAGATGGTTTACTTTTGGGATTCTATATTGACAGAAAAAGGTTCCTTTTATATAATTCGTATCATACATATATGAATGATTGCTGACTTTCATAATAGGACATGTCTGTGTTGCGGACATGTCCCTTTTCTGCAAAAAATCAGCATGGAAAGAGAGGAAACAGGATATGAAGCATTCAGAACGTCCGTATTCGTCCAGAGATCCCTATGCCCGGCTGAAACGGCTTGAACGGGAACGGAAACGAAGAAAACGGATTCTCCTTTGCTGGGGCGCAGCCGCTCTGCTGCTTTTGGGCACCGGAACAGCAGCCATCGTGCATATGCGCAGTCAGGGGAAAAAGCAGTCCATAGAAACAGAGATCGCCGCAGAAAATATTGTCATTGAAGAAAAAACCGTAGTAGATGGTATTTCCGTAAAGGGTATGAATCGTCAGAAGGCACTGGAAACCATTCTGAATCATACCCCCTGGAGTATGTCAGTAACACTGGGAGAGAAAACCTATCCCGTTTCCAATCTTTATCAGATTCAGGCTGAAAAGCTGCTGGATACCATTTGTACCCAGGAAGAGCCGGGAGAATATACGGTTGATATGGAAAATCTGGAAGAACTGGCGGCAAAAGAGGCCTCAGCCTGCGCAGACCTGTGGGATACTGCACCGAAAAACAGCGGGCCTGAAAGCTTTGATATTCAAACAGGAAGCTTTGTATTTGGAGAAAGCCTTCCGGGAACAGCAGTCAACCAGGAAAAGCTGTCAGAAGACATTCTGGAAGCTGTGAAAAATCGTGATTATGATGCTGTCATTCCGGCTGAAACCTCCCAGGTTCCTGCTGAAGTAACGAAAGCAGAAGCAAAAGAAAAGTACAAAACACTGGCTTCCTTTACAACAGAAACCACCAGCAATGCAAAGCGCAACACCAATGTCCGTCTGGCTGCTCAGGCGCTTAATGGTACGATTCTTCAGCCAGGAGAAGAGTTTTCCTTTAATCAGGTAATTGGGCAGCGTACAGAGGAAAAGGGCTATCAGGCTGCCGCCGCTTATAACAGCGGTGCAGTGGTTCAGGAGGTGGGCGGCGGGGTATGCCAGATTTCCAGTACTCTTTATAAAGTGGTTTTCCAGTCCGGTATGAAAATCACCTTTCGCCGTTCCCATACCTTTGAGCCGAACTATGTGACTCCAGGGCAGGACGCAACGATCAGCTGGGTGGAACCGGATTTTCGCTTTGTCAATACTTCCAAAGGACCGATTGGAATCCGTGCCAGCTATTCCAATCAAAAGGCATCTGTTTCGATTTACGGACTTCCTGTTTTGGAAGAGGGAATTACCTGGGATCTGGATTCGAAAAAAGTAGAAGAGATGGAGCTTTTGCCACCCGTATATGAGGAGGATCCAACGCTGGAGCCGGGACAGGAGATTGTAAAAAGCGCCGGAACAAAGGGAAGCCGGTGGGTTACTTATAAAGTGGTCTATCAGAATGGAAAAGAAATCGAGCGGACGGAGGATCACTCCAAAACCTACAAGGGACATGCTCCTGTGATTCGAAGAAATACCAGCGGAGCGGTATTAAAGCCGGAGGAAACCCAAATGGCGGAGACAACAAGCGCAGCGGCAATAGACGGTATGCCGGATGATTACATTCCCGGCTCCGGCATGGAGCTTGTTCCAGAGGAAAGCAAAGGTGACGCAGAGAGCAAAAAGGAAAACAGCTCACTTTCAGAAAGCAGCTCAGCCGCCAAAGCGGAGGCCTCTCAGGAAGAAGAATCATCCAGAGAGACGACGGCAGAGGAGAAGACCTCTGCGCCGGAAATGGCCGAAACCTCTGAAACCAATCAGCCGTCGGTACCGGAAACCATTGCTCCAAAGCCAGAGGATTAGGGAGTATATCCATGAAAAAGAAACCTTTGATTCTGGCTGTCTGCGGAGTGAAGAATTCCGGAAAGACCACCCTGATCCAGAAGCTGATTCCGCTTCTTCAAAATCAGGGACTGAAGGTCGCAGCAGTCAAGCATGACGGTCACGATTTTGAGCCGGATGTGCCCGGAACAGACTCCCACTCCTTCTGGAAAGCTGGAGCTGTGGGTACGGCAATTTTTTCTGACTCAAAATATATGGTTATCCGGAAAAAGAAAATGTCCTACGAGCAGATAGGAGAGCTGTTTCCAGAGGCGGATTTGATTCTTGCAGAGGGACTCAAAAGCACTCCCTGTCCCAAGCTTGAAATCGTCCGCCAGGGAATTTCTCAAGAACTGTCGTGCTGCCAGGAGGGACTTTTAGGTATCCTGACGGATTTCTCTTTCGCGTATTTTGACTCTGAAAAAAATCCGTCAGCAGTTCCAGTCCTTTCGCTCAATGATCTGGAAAAAATTGCAGATAAAATTCTTGATTTTTGTTTCGCAAGAAGGAGTCTTTCTATGGTAGTTTTAGCCGGCGGCCTCAGCCGGCGGATGGGACAGGAGAAGGCTGAGCTGAATTATGCAGAAACCTCGTTTTTAAATTATCAGTTAAAAAAGGGGCAGCTTCTTGGAATCGAAGAGCGTTTGATATCCGGATATCGCGGCGCCCTTGTAAAATCATTTCAAGAGGAAATCCTGATCCCGGATCGGATTCCAAATGCCGGTCCCTTGGGTGGCCTTGAAGCCTGTTTCCAGGCTTCTGCCAGACCCTATGCCCTTGTTCTTCCTGTGGATATGCCGACTGTAACCGTATCGCTTCTGGCATCTCTGATTTCTGGCTTTCGCAGATACATAAAAGAGGAATGCTCTGCTGGAAAACGACCGGATATTATGATTCTCTCTCATGGAGGAAAAGAAGAACCTCTGGCTGCTATTTATCCCACTGAACTGGCAGCTCTTGCAAGAGAGCAGATTTTAAGCAAGGATCGTTCTGTTATGGGATTTATGAAAGCAGCTGGATATCGAACCTTAGATGTTCCTGATTTGGAAGACGCATTTGTTAATATTAACGATCCAGGGCAGTATCAGAAACTAAAAAATATTCATGTATTCTAAAATATATTTATATTGCATAAAAAATTTTTAGTTCCATAAAAATGATTGTATTCTTTGCGAATTGTCTCTTTTTTTATCTATGCTATAATAGGATTATCAAAACAAGGGAGGCGCAAAATCCATGGCAGCAGTTGCAGTAATTCTGACAGTTGGTGCGTTCGGTCTGGAAGTATATCACACCGTTCACAATCAGTTTAAATTCTAAACAATATTACGTTTCAGTGAAATAAGAAATTCTTCACTGTTCGTCAATGATACAGAAATACCATACAGGAATCTTCCTGTACAAAAAAAGGGCCTGTGAATCTTCACAAGTCCTTTTTCTTTCGGGTAGAAAATTATTCGTTTTTCTTGTCTGGATCAGGCAGTACAATATTCATAATAACAGCAATCAGTGTTGCGATTACAACCGGAGAACGGCCGAAAATGGTCGTTACCCATGTTGGAAATGCAGACAGAGATGCAGATGCCTGAGAAACACCCATACCGAGCGCTGCTGCCAATCCTACGATGGAAGTATTACGGTAGTTCATGTGAGCAGTCATTACCAGCTTCATACCAGTCATGGCAATGGATGCAAATACAGAAACCGTCGCTCCGCCCAGTACGCACTGAGGAATGGTAGTCAGCAATGCAGAAAACTTGGGAACCAGGCCTGCAATCAAAATCATAGCGCCTGCGCCGCCCAGTACAAAACGGTTTACAACACGGGTTGTTGTTACAATACCTACATTCTGGCTGAAGGTAGCTGTCGGAAGTCCGCCAATCATAGCTCCCAGAAGGTTCATGATTCCATAACCAACAATACCGCCCTGGAGCTCATCATCCGTAGGCTGGCGATCCATACCGCCGGAGGTTGTGGCTGAGAAATCACCAATGGCCTGAATGGAGTTAATGGCAAATAAAATGCCGATAGCAACGCAGGATGAAATTTCAAACTTCACACCAAAGTGCATCACAGAAGGGAGCTGGAACATCCCTGCAGTACCTACGCTGCTTAAATCTACCATACCAAAGGGGAGACTGAACAAATAACCTGCAATAATACCAATCAGAATTGATGCCAGCTTCAAAATTCCTTTTCCAAAATGGTTTAAAATCGTAACTACAGCCAGGGTAAAGATTGCAATCAGCCAGTTCTGCCAGGAGCCATAATTCGGGCTGGAGGTTCCGCCGGCCATATAGTTAATGGCAGTAGGATACAGAGACAATCCGATGGTAAATACAACTGTACCGGCAATCAGCGGAGGGAAGAATTTGCGGATCTTTTTAATAAAGATACCTACAAATACCGCTACAATACCGCCAACAATCTGCGCACCGAAGATAGCAGGAAGTCCAAAATCACCGGCTATCGCCTGCATACTGGGAAGATAGGCAAAGCTGACACCCATAATCACAGGAAGTCCTGAGCCTAAATGAAAGCCTCCCTTTTTCCCGATAGGAAACAACTGTAAAAAGGTAGAGAGACCTGCAATAACCAGAGCGGACTGAATCAGAATGACACTGTCAGAATCAGAAAGCCCGGATACACCGGCAATAATAATAGCGGGGGTTACACAGCCCACAATCATAGCTACCACGTGCTGCAAAGACAGAGGGAATGCCTGCCCAAATGACGGCACACCATCCAGTTCAAAAAGTGACGCGCGTTTTTTCGTTGCTTTTTCGCTCATTTATTTATCCTCCTTGGAGATTTTACTGATGAATTCGTGTTCCGGTCTTACCCAGAATACCATCCTTTGCTTTCTCCAGCAGGGTGATGAGAGCAGTACGGCCCGGTTTGGACTCTGCAAATTCTACAGCTGCCTCTACTTTTGGAAGCATGGAACCGGGAGCAAAATGACCCTCAGAAATATACTGTTTTGCCTGAGCTGTGTTCAGCTCATCCAGCCATTTCTCTTCCGGCTTACCGAAGTTAATCGCTACTTTTTCTACTGCAGTCAAAATAATCAGGAAATCTGCGTCCAGCTCCTTTGCAAGAAGACAGCTTGCGAAATCCTTATCAATAACTGCGCTTGCGCCCTTTAAATGATTGCCCTGCAGGGTCACGGGAATTCCGCCGCCGCCGCAGGCAATGACCAGCTGACCGTCGTTTACCAGAGAGCGGATGGCGCCGATCTCAATGATTTCTGCCGGCTTGGGAGAAGCAACAACACGGCGGTAACCACGTCCTGCATCCTCCTTCATTACATAACCGTAGGCCTCCTCTGCATGAAGCGCCTGTTCCTTTGTCATAAAATGACCGATAGGCTTGGAAGGATTCTGGAAAGCAGGATCTGCTTCATCCACACGAATCTGAGTTACCATAGTTGCTACAGGTATATCTTTAATTCCGCGGTTTAACAGTTCTTCACGAAGTGCATTCTGTAAATCATACCCGATATAAGCCTGACTCATAGCCACACAGACGGAGAGTGGGGTATTGGGCTGATTGGGGTTTTCCCGGGAAAGAGCCGCCATTGCATTATTAATCATACCGACCTGGGGACCGTTTCCATGGGCAACCACAACCTCGCAGCCCTCTTCAATCAGATCCACAATCGCCTTTGCCGTAATTTTTACAGCCGCCATCTGCTCTGGAAGAGTATTGCCCAGCGCATTTCCCCCCAGCGCTATCACAATTCGTTTCTTCTTGTCCATAATATTCTCCTTAAAATTTCTCATAGGTTGTTCCGGGCCGCCGGTCATTAAAACCAGGCGGCCCGAACGCAAGAGGATTTATCAAAATTGGTCAATTAATCAAATTTACGGGAGATTCCGCGCTCTTCCAGTTTTTTCAGAACAGCTGCCGGATCCTGGAATTTAGCCAGGAAAATCATTGCTGCAATCACATACGGCTTGTAGCTTGCCTCTTTGTACAGAGGAGTACGATACCGGTCAAATACAGAAGCCTCAACCTCACCGTCCTTGCAGCTTACATCGTTGATGTCAGCCGGCAGGCAGTGGAGATACAGAGCCTTGCCGTCCTTGGTTGTCTTCATCAGCTCTTCGGTACAGCACCAGTCTTTATGCTCTGCGTTCTGGGCCAGCAGCTCCTTCTCCAGAGCCTTAATGCCCTCGGAATCACCCTCTGCATACAGATTGGTTCTCTTTTCCATTGCTGCAAACGGAGCCCAGCTCTTCGGATATACAATATCAGCATCCTTAAATGCGTCTGCCATGTCGTGAGATACGCGGAAGGAACCGCCGGACTTCTCAGCGTTCTTTCTTGCAACCTCCTCAACCTCAGGCATTACCTCGTAGCCTTCCGGATGAGCCAGAACAACTTCCATTCCCATACGGGTCATCAGACCGATTACACCCTGAGGAACAGACAGCGGCTTTCCGTAGGAAGGAGAGTAAGCCCAGGTCATAGCCAGCTTTTTGCCCTTCAGATTTTCAACACCGCCGAACTCGTGGATAATGTGCAGCATATCTGCCATACACTGAGTCGGATGATCGATATCACACTGTAAGTTTACCAGAGTTGGCTTCTGCTCCAGAACGCCGTCCTTGTGGCCCTGGGTTACAGAATCAACAACCTCATGCATATAAGCATTGCCCTTGCCGATGTACATATCGTCACGGATACCGATTACGTCAGCCATAAAGGAAATCATGTTTGCAGTTTCACGAACAGTCTCGCCGTGCGCAATCTGAGATTTTCCTTCATCCAGATCCTGAACCTCCAGACCCAGCAGGTTGCAGGCAGAAGCGAAGGAGAATCGGGTTCTGGTGGAATTGTCACGGAATAAGGAAATACCCAGTCCGCTTTCAAATACCTTTGTAGAGATATTGTTTTCTCTCATGTAGCGCAGAGCGTCTGCAACGGTCCATACTGCTTCCAGCTCGTCATCGGTTTTCTCCCAGGTCAGGAAGAAATCGCCCTCGTACATTTCCTTAAAGTTTAATTTGTTCAGTTTGTCAATATAGCCCTGTAAAGTTTTATCCATGATGGAACCTCCATATTATTTATCATTTTTATTTTTCGGGAATTTATCTTGTATTGCTTAATTTGTAAAAGCTGTGCCGGTATTATTTGCAGTAAACGGTCGGAAGAGCAGCATAAACAGCAGCGCAGGTTACCAGATCCTGTTTCCAGGTCTTTTCGTTGGGAGCATGTGCCTGAGCCTCGGCACCCGGTCCAAAGCCGATGCACGGAATGCCGTTACGTCCCATAATGGAAACGCCGTTGGTAGAGAAGGTCCACTTGTCTGTCAGCGGCCGTGCAGTTCTCATTTCCAGAGTTTCCTCAGCGCCGATACGCTCTTCGCCATACAGATTAATATAAGCTTCCTCGAGAGCCTTTGTTACGTCGTGATCTTTCGGAATAACCCAGGTGGGGAAGTAGCACTCAATCGGATAAACCAGTCCGGTATAGGACGGGCGCTCGTAGTTATACATAGAAACAACAACATCATCGCCGTATTTCTTTACGCTTGGCAGGTTGCGAATCTCTTCCAGACAGCTTTCCCAGGTCTCACCGGCAGTCATGCGGCGATCCAGAGAAACTGCACAGGAGTCTGCAACTGCACAGCGGCTGGGAGAGGTGTAGAAAATCTGGGAAGTAGTAACGGTACCGCGGCCCAGGAAGTTTGCTTCCTCCCACTCCGGATTGTATTTCTGATCCAGCATTTTTACAAGACCCTTGATCTCTGTATCATCAGCAGCATCGTTCTCGTTCAGAGCGCGAACGTCCTGAAGAATGTCAGCCATTTTGTAGATTGCGTTGTCACCGCGCTCCGGAGCAGAGCCGTGGCAGGAAACACCCTTTACATCAACACGGATTTCCATACGTCCACGCTGTCCTCTGTAGATACCGCCGTCAGTAGGCTCGGTGGAAACAACAAATTCCGGACGAACCTTGTCTTCGTTGATGATGTACTGCCAGCAAAGACCGTCGCAGTCTTCCTCCTGAACGGTTCCGACAACCAGAACGGTATATTTGTCGCTCAACAGACCCAGATCCTTCATAATCTTTGCACCGTATACAGCAGATACGATACCGCCGCACTGGTCGGATACACCGCGACCGCCGATTTCTGTATCTGTCTCATAGCCCTCATAAGGATCAAATTTCCAGTTTTCGATATTTCCGATACCAACCGTATCAATGTGAGCATCAAAGCCAATCAGAGTTTTACCGGTTCCCATATATCCAAGAACATTTCCCATGGGATCGATCTCAACCTTATCGAACTCCAGCTTTCTCATTTCTTCTGCAATGCGGTCAATGTGCGCCTTTTCATCGCAGCTTTCGCCGGGGTATTTTACGATTTCCCGTAAAAACTTGGTCATATCTCTTCCATAATTCTGTGCAGCTTCTTTGATTTTTCCGTAATCAAGGCTCATTTTAATTTCCTCCGTTTTTGATAAGCATATTTTGTCTGGTATCTTTAAAAGGAGATTAGCGCTCCTTGCCTTCCCATACAATATTTTTATAACGCTCCGGATCCGTATCGCCCTCTGTCGAGAAGAGCAGTACTTTGGAATTCTCATCCAGTCTCAGATGCTCTCTTAATTCTTTATATTCGTCCATGGTCATGATGCAGGCCAGCACACCGAAGGGAGCTGCTCCGGATTCACCGGAAACCACCTGAGGATCACCCTTTATCGGAGCGGACAGCATACGCATACCCTTTGCTGCAACCCAGTCAGGAGCAGATACAAAGGTATCTACATGGTTTTTCAGGATATCCCAGGAAATGGTATTGGGCTCGCCGCATGCAAGGCCTGCCATAATAGTCTGCATATCCCCGTCAACAATCTGAATGCTGCCGTCGCCAACCTTTGCGCCCTTGTACAGACATGCTGCCAGATCAGCCTCCACAACAACAACCTTCGGAGGATTCTCCGGGAAACGGTTGGCAAAATAACCCTGAACAGCACCTGCAAGGGAACCGACACCAGCCTGAATAAACACATGAGTGGGGCGGTCACAGCCATATGCAGCAAGCTGTTCGTCTGCCTCCATTGCCATGGTTCCGTATCCCTGCATAATCCATGCGGGAATCTCTTCGTAACCATCCCATGCAGTATCCTGAACAACAACGCCTCTTGGAGTTTCAGCTGCTTCCTTTGCTGCAAGGCGAACACAGTCATCATAGTTCATATCTGTAATATCTACCTGAGCGCCTTCCTTCTGGATATTCAGAAGACGGGTCTGGGTTGTTCCCTTCGGCATATGTACAACAGCTTTCTGGCGAAGCTTATTTGCTGCCCATGCAACTCCGCGCCCGTGGTTTCCATCGGTTGCAGTAAAGAAGGTAGCCTGACCGAATTCTTCCCGAAGAGCGTCTGAAGTCAATACGCTGTAAGGAAGCTCAGATACGTCTCTGCCGGTTTCCTTCGCAATATAACGAGCCATAGCAAAAGAACCGCCCAGTACTTTAAATGCGTTTAATCCGAACCGGTAGGATTCATCCTTTACATAAACCTGACCCAGTCCAAGATAGGAAGCCATCTGATCAAGCTTTGCCAGGGGAGTGGTAGTATACTGAGGGAAACTCTCGTGAAAGGCGCGGGCCTTTTTCACTTCCTCCAGCGCCATTACCGGCAGTTGTTTATCATCGGTTTTGGGCATTGTATTGTAAGCCCACTCAATTGCTTTCATGTTGAAAACCTCCTGCATTATATAAAAATCCATGTTACTGTTTGCTTAGGGTGCTTCTGAATTCTTTTTTGCGGCATCAATATAGCTGTAAAGCGTAAACTTGGAGATGCCGAAATAAGAAGAGACCTTATCGCCGGATTTTGTTACCAGAAATGCTCCTGAGTCATTTAAAAACTGAATGGCGGAAATCTTTTCATCCTTTGTCATCAGAGCCACAGGCTTGCCGACAATGGCTACGGACTGCTCAATCAGTTCATCCAGAAGATCATTGACATTGTGGGTGATTTTTCTCGGCTCCTTGTTTTCTGTAGGACTGGTTTCAATCAGAGAGCGCAGTGCGTTGTCGATGCTGATAAGTCCTGTAATATCATAATTAATCGAAAAGATATACTGAATCTCATCATCTTCTCCACGGATGTACATGGTGCTGGATTTTAAAATCCTGCCGTCCTCTGTTCTGGTCAGATAAGCAAGCTTATCGGAAAGAGCTTTGGAATGCTTGTTTTTTGTCTCCAGCACAATGCCCGAAGGGCCGTCACCCTTGTGGCGGTTGCTGACATGACCGTTTTCTATATATACAATAGAAGACTCCATGTCCGCCCTTGTCAGGTCGTGAATCACAATCTCACAGGATGTTCCAAAATGTGTGGCAACTCCGTGAGCTATCTGGGTTAAAAAATCTAGGGTCTGTCTCATATGAAGTTCATCCTTTCGCGAAAGCATTTTCGGGCAGTGTTCCTTGGCCAAGACTGCCTGAAAATTTTTTTGATAAGTCCATCATACCATAAAAAAAACAAAATGCAATAGTTTTCTTAAAAAAATTTAGATGGTCTCAAATATTTTTTATTTTACTATTGCAATTATGGAAATTGAATGGTAGTATGTAGATATCAAAGCATGGCTGTTTGTGAATTACAACAAAATAAAAGGAGGTTCTTTCATGATTATTGTAGGAAATGGAAGATTAGTCACCAGAAACCCGGATGCTCCGTTTTATGAATCCGGCGCTGTTGCCATAGAGGGGAACTCTATTGTAAAAGCAGGAGAGCTAAAAACAATTCAGGCAGAATTCCCGAATGCAGAATTTATTGATGCAAAGGGCGGAGTGATTATGCCTGCCTTCATTAATGTACATGAGCACATTTACAGCGCTTTTGCCCGCGGTTTAAATATCAACGGCTATAATCCAAAGGGATTTTTAGATATTCTCGGTGGACAGTGGTGGACCATTGACCGCCATCTGACTCTGGAGCAGACCTATCTCAGCGCTATGGCTACTTATATTGACAGCATTAAAAATGGCGTAACCACTGTTTTTGACCATCACGCCAGCTTTGGCGCAATTACAGGTTCTCTGTTTGAGATTGAAAAAGCCGCAAAAGAAACCGGTATTCGCTCCTGTCTCTGCTATGAGATTTCTGACCGGGACGGAATGGACAAATCAAGAGAAGCCATTCAGGAAAATGTAGACTTTATCAAGCATGCTCTGGCTGACGACAGCGATATGATTACCGGTATGATGGGTATGCACGCATCCTTTACCATCTCAGATGAAACTATGGAACGGTGTGCTGCCATGAAGCCGGAGGGCGTCGGCTACCATATCCATGTGGCAGAGGGCATTGAGGATCTTCACGCCTGCTTAAAGGATCACGGCAAACGGATTATTGATCGTTTAATGGACTGGAATATTCTTGGTGAGAAAACCCTGACAGCTCACTGTATTTATGTGAACAAGCATGAGATGGAGCTTCTGAGAGATACCAACACTATGGTAGTACATAATCCGGAATCCAACATGGGCAATGCCTGCGGATGTCCGCCTACTATGGAAATCTTCCATACCGGAGTGCTGACTGGACTGGGAACAGACGGATATACCCATGATATGACAGAATCTTATAAGGTAGCCAATATTCTTCATAAGCATCATCTGTGTGATGCCAACGCAGCATGGGGAGAGGTTCCTGTGATGCTGTTTGAAAATAATGCAAAGATTGCTAATAGATATTTTAAAAAACCTTTAGGCGTTCTGAAGGAAGGCGCAGCAGCTGATGTTATTGTTACCGATTACAATCCGCTCACTCCCATGCATGCAGGAAATGTAAACGGTCACATTCTTTTTGGTATGACCGGGCGCAGTGTAGTGACAACCATTGCCAATGGTAAGGTTCTCATGAAGGATCGGGTTCTGACAACGATTGATGAAGAAAAAGTAATGGCTGACTGCCGTCAGGCAGCTGCCGCATTGGCAAAATCTATTAATGGATAAATTCCGGGGCACTTAGCGTCCCCCAATGATATTCAGTGATAAACAATACAAGGAGGAATACGTCATGAGCGACAGAATGACCCCAATGCCATTTAGTCAGATGATCAGATGGATTTTAAAAGAAAAGGAAGAACAGGGAACCGTATTTGGTGTTTATCATCCCTACCGCGCTGCAGACCAGTACAGCCGTCAGATTTTTGGACGGAAGCTGGAAACTCCTGTGGGACCGGCTGCAGGCCCCCACACACAGCTGGCTCAGAATATTGCAGCTTCCTACTACGGAGGCAGCCGTTTCTTTGAGCTGAAAACCGTACAGATTCTCGATGGTGAGGATTTGCCTGTCAACAAGCCCTGTATTAAGGCGGATGACGAATGCTACAACTGCGAGTGGTCTACGGAGCTTTATGTTCCCCAGGCTCAGGACGAGTACATCAAAGCATGGTTTTTATTAAGCGTAATGGCAAAGGAATTTGACCTGGGCGCTATGGATGGTTTCCAGTTCAACATGAGTGTGGGCTACGATCTGGAGGGAATCAAATCTGAAAAGGTAAATCGCTTCATCGATTCTATGATGAATGCAGCAGATATGGCAGCTTTCCAGGAGTGCAGACAGTATCTGTTAGATAACCTGTCTCTGTTCCAGAAGCTTACAAAAAAGGATGTTGAGGCAATTTCCCCCTGCATCTGCAATTCTGTAACTTTATCTACTCTGCACGGCTGCCCTCCTCAGGAAATTGAGCGGATTGCAACCTACCTGATTACAGAAAAAGGACTGAATACCTTTATTAAATGCAACCCGACTCTTCTGGGCTATGAATTTGCCAGAGAAACCATGGATAAAATGGGCTATGATTATGTGGCCTTTGGTGATTTCCACTTCAAGGACGATCTGCAGTATGAGGATGCTGTTCCCATGCTGAAACGGCTGATTGCTCTGAGTGCAGAAAAGGGACTGGAATTTGGTGTTAAGATTACTAACACCTTCCCGGTAGATGTTAAGCAGAACGAGCTCCCCAGCGAAGAGATGTATATGTCCGGAAAGTCCCTGTATCCGCTGTCTATTGCTCTTGCAGCAAAGCTCAGCAAAGAATTTGACGGAAAGCTTCGTATTTCCTATTCCGGCGGCGCAGATGCCTTTAATATTGACAAGATCGTAAAAGTAGGAATCTGGCCGGTTACTGTAGCAACCACCCTTTTAAAGCCCGGCGGATATCAGAGACTGGAGCAGCTTGCTCTGGCTACTCAGGAGGCAGGCGTTTCCTTCAACGGCGTTTCCTATGAAGCTGTTCAGAAGCTTGCCGATGAGGCTGTTACTGACAAACATCATGTGAAAGCAGTAAAACCCCTTCCGTCCAGAAAACTGAACCGTCAGGTTCCGCTGACTGACTGCTTTGTTGCTCCCTGTAAAGAGGGATGTCCGATTCATCAGGATATTACGGCATACCTGCAGCTTGTAGGCGAAGGAAAAATGAAAGAAGCCATGGAAGTTATCACAGAAAAGAATCCGCTTCCGTTTATTACCGGTACCATCTGCGCACACAACTGCATGAGCAAATGTACCAGAAACTTCTATGAGCATCCGGTACATATACGCAATGCAAAGCTGACTGCTGCTGAAGGCGGTTTTGCAGATTTAATGAAAAACTTAAAGGCCCGTGATCCGGAGACTGGAAAGACTGCAGCAATCGTAGGCGGCGGTCCGGCCGGTATGGCGGCAGCCTTCTTCCTCAGCAGAGCAGGTTTTGCCGTAACCCTGTATGAAAAAGAGGATTCCCTGGGCGGTGTGGTAAAACATGTGATTCCTGGATTCCGTATTTCTGATGAGGCGATTGCCCATGATGTGGCTCTTGTAACTGCCTACGGCGCCAAACTGCAGCTGAATACAAAAATCGAGAATCTGGACAGCCTGAAGGATGCCTATGATTATGTGGTGCTTGCTGCAGGTGCTTCCGAGCCAGGAGTCCTGAAGCTGGAAAAGGGCGAGCCAGTAAATGCCCTGGAATTTTTAGCAGACTTTAAGAAACATGACGGCAATCTGGATCTGGGCAAAAATGTTGTAGTAATCGGCGGCGGAAATACTGCTATGGATACTGCAAGAGCAGCAAAACGCACCAAAGGCGTAGAGCATGTATATCTGGTATACCGCAGAACCAAACGGTATATGCCGGCAGATGAGGAAGAGCTTGTTATGGCAGTAGAGGACGGCGTGGAATTCAAAGAGCTGCTGGCTCCGAAGGCCCAGGAAAATGGAATGCTTCTGTGTGATGTTATGAAGCTTGGGGAGATGGATGCCTCCGGAAGACGCGGCGTTGTTGCAACCGGAGAAACTGTTTCTGTTCCGGCCGACACCATCATCGCTGCAGTCGGAGAGAAGGTTCCCACTCATTTTTATGAAGCGTGCAGCCTGAATCTCAACGATCGCGGTAAGGTTCTGGTCAATCCGGATACCAAGGAATCCAGCGTAAAGAATGTATATGTAATCGGTGACGGTCTGGGCGGTCCGGCTACAGTTGTAGAAGCAATCCGTGATGCCCTGACAGCCTCTGAAGCAATTGCAGGAAGAAAGCTGGTACAGGACTTTGATGAAAAGGTTACTTCTGAGGATGTTTATCCCAGACGTGGTTCCCTTCTGGAAACCCAGGAAGGCCGTGTAGAAAGCGGACGCTGCTTAAGCTGCTCCTCCATCTGTGAAAACTGTGCAGAGGTATGTCCGAACCGTGCAAACCTGGCAATCCGGGTTCCGGGTATGGCAAAACATCAGATTATCCATGTGGATTATATGTGTAATGAGTGCGGAAACTGCCGGAGCTTCTGCCCTTATGACAGTGCTCCTTATCTGGATAAATTCACCTTGTTTGCCAATGTGGAAGATATGGACAACAGTAAGAATGAGGGCTTTACGGTATTAAATAAGGCTGAGGTTTCCTGCCGCGTCCGTTATCTGGGCAATATCATAGAATGGAAGTCTGGCGAAAAGACAGAGATTCCGGAAGCTCTCTGCAAGGTTATGGAAACTGTATGCAGAGACTATGAGTATCTGATTCAGTAAAACCAGCTTTTGCGTCGGAAAACAGCTGCCTGCCAGCAAAGGGGGGGAAGCTGTTTTCCTGGCGCATGTATTTGTCATCTGGTTTGTGATTATTTTCATATAAGGTTTCATTCATATAAAAGAAAAGGAAGGCGATGAACCATGAAAACATTGCTGAAAGGCGGACGGGTCGTATCCGGCAGAGGATGGATAGAAGCTGATATTCTGTTGGAGGATGATAAAATTTCCAAAGTAGAGGCTGATATTAGTGACAGCGATGCCAGAATTATAGATGTGACCGGACGTTTTATATTCCCCGGTTTTATTGATGCCCATACGCACTTTGATCTGGCTGTAGCCGGAACTGTAACTGCAGATGACTTTGAGACAGGAACCAGGGCGGCTGTCAGCGGAGGAACCACAACCATTGTGGATTTTGCCACCCAGTATCGGGGCGAAACCTTAAAAGAGGCTCTGGATAACTGGCACAGAAAGGCAGATCAAAAAAGCTCCTGTAACTATGGATTTCATCTGGCAATCTCAGAATTTTCGGAATCCATTAGCAGTGAGCTGGAAGAAATTATTCGTGATGGGGTCACTTCTTTTAAGCTGTACATGATTTACGATGACAATATGCTGGATGACGGCAGCATCTACAAGGTTTTGAAACGTCTGACCGAGCTTGGGGGCATTGCCGGCGTTCACTGTGAAAACAGCGACCTGGTAAAAGCCATGGTTCAGGAACAGAAGGAGCTGGGAAATCTTACCACCAGCGCTCATCCTGCCAGTCGTCCGCCTCTGGTAGAAGCAGAAGCCATTGACCGGCTGCTGAAGATTGCTGCTTTGGCTGATTCTCCGGTTATTGTTGTGCATTTAAGCACCAAAGCCGGTCTTAAGGAGGTTCAAAGCGCCCGGAAGCAGGGGCAGGAGGTCTATCTGGAAACCTGTCCTCAGTATCTGCTTCTGGATGACAGCGTTTATGATCTGCCTGATTTTGAAGGCGGAAAATATATCATAGCGCCGCCGCTCAGAAAGAAAGAGGATCAGGAGGCTCTCTGGGAGGCTCTGGCTGACGATTCTATCCAGACCCTCTCAACCGATCACTGCAGCTTTACACGGAAACAAAAGTCTGCTGGAAAAGAGGATTTCACAAAAATTCCGGGAGGAATGGCAGGTGTGGAAACACGGCCCGTCCTGATGTATACCTATGGAGTGGAAGCTGGACGGATTACCATGGAGCAAATGTGCCGCCTGCTTTCAGAAAATCCCGCAAAGCTGTATGGAATGTATCCGCAAAAAGGGGTAATTGCACCAGGAAGCGATGCGGATCTTGTGGTATGGAATCCGGAGACAGAGTGGGTTTTGTCTGCTGAAAATCAGACAGCCAATGTGGATTATCAGGCCTACGAAGGCTATCCGGTAAAGGGAATTGCAGAGCAGGTTTATGTGAATGGACAGCTTGCTGCTGAAAACGGAAAAATTGTAAAGGAACATCTGGGACAGTATGTAAAACGGGAGCCTTATACAAAGCTTTTCTAAAGCATACCGTTCCTTTCCTATCAAAATTGTAACTGTTCAGGACGGGGCATCTTTTTGTGGATTTTTCTTCCTGTTCTCCCGCCGTCCTGAATAGTTACTCAGAATTGCAAAAAGAAAGGGGGTTACGCTGTGGCAACATTTAAAGTAAATGGAGCTGTTGTAACACCGTCTAAGAATCAGAAGCTGCTTCGCTTTTTAAGAGATGAGCTTCATCTGTATTCAGTAAAAGACGGATGCAGTGAGGGCGCATGCGGTACCTGTACCGTAATTATTGACGGAGAAACGGTAAAGGCATGTGTTCCTGACACAGACGCTCTGGAAGGAAAAAATATCATTACTGTTGAGGGTCTGACTGCGTGGGAGAGCAAGGTGTTTACCTATTCCTACGGAGAAGCGGGCGCAGTACAGTGCGGTTTCTGTATTCCGGGAATGATTATGTGTACCAAGGCCCTTCTGGACAAAAATCTTGATCCGACAGAAGAAGAAATCCGTTACGCTCTGCGCAACAATTACTGCCGCTGTACCGGATATGTAAAAATCGTTGCAGCAGTTAAGCTGGCTGCAAAAATCATGAGAGAGGGAACGATTCCGAAAAATGGCACAGACAACTGGAAAATGGGTTCCAGTGTTCACCGGATTGACGTAGAGGAGAAGGTTCTGGGATATGGAAAATATCCGGATGACTACGATCTGGAAGGAATGCTTCATGTAGCGGTTCTGCGAAGCAAATACCCTCGTGCCAGGGTGCTTTCCATTGACACCTCTGCTGCAAAATCCCTGGATGGCGTTGCTGCCGTTTTTACAGCGGAGGACGTTCCCGGTGAAAATAAAGTAGGACATTTAAAGCATGATCAGTATTCTCTGATTCCTGTAGGCGGGCTGACTCATTATCTTGGCGACGGCATTGCCCTGATTGCTGCTGAGACAGCAGAAATAGCAGAGAAGGCAAAAAAACTGGTCAAAGTCGAATACGAGGTTCTTACACCTGTAAGAAATATTCAGGAAGCTGCTGCCCCGGATGCGCCCAAGGTATTTGATGAAGAGGAAAATAATATCTGCTCCTACAAGCATATCAGCCGGGGAAATGCAGAGGAAGCCATTAAAAATTCTAAACATGTAATTTCTCACCATTTTGAAACTCCGTGGACCGAGCATGCTTTTCTGGAGCCGGAGTGTGCAGTGGCCTATATCGACGAGGATGATGACGTTTTTGTTTATTCTACGGATCAATCTGCCCATCAGACCCTTCACGAATGCCAGATGATTCTTGGAACTGACAAGGTAAAGGTTCAGAACGCCCTGGTTGGCGGTGGATTTGGCGGCAAAGAGGATATGACAGTTCAGCATCTTGCAGCTATGGTTACCTATCTTACCAGACGTCCTGCAAAATTAAAGCTGTCCCGGGAAGAATCTCTTCTGGTTCATCCCAAACGCCATCATTTCGAAATGGACTTTACCATGGGCTGTGATGAAAATGGTAAAATTATGGGTGTACAGGCGAAGGTTTACTCTGATACTGGCGCATTCATGTCTCTGGGCGGTCCTGTTCTGGAGCGCGCCTGTACCCATGCGGCAGGTCCCTACAATTATCAGAATTTCGATATTGAAGGAACGGCTTATTACACCAACAATCCGCCGGCAGGAGCCTTCCGCGGATTCGGCGTAACCCAGACCTGCTTTGTAACAGAAACTCTGTTAAATATGATGGCTGACGAGGTGGGAATTACTCCGTGGGAAATCCGCTATCGCAACGCCATCCGTCCCGGCCAGGTTCTTCCCAACGGACAGATCGTAGATGAATCCACCGGTCTGGTAGAAACTCTGGAGGCCATTAAAGAGGATTATGACGCTGCCATGGCAGCCGGCAAGCCGGTTGGTATTGGATGCGCCATGAAGAATGCTGGTGTTGGCGTTGGAATTCCGGATACCGGACGCGTAAAGCTGATCGTAGAGGAAGATAACAAGCTTCACATCTATGCAGGCGCTTCCTGTATCGGACAGGGACTGGGAACTGTACTTGTCCAGATTGTAGTGGAGGAGACGGATCTTCCGGCAGACAGCATTGTGTATGAACGAAGCAATACCTGGATTGCCCTTGACTCTGGAACTACCTCCGGCTCCCGCCAGACTCTTATCACCGGTGAGGCCTGCATGAGAGCCTGCCGTGAGCTGATGAAAGAGCTGAATGCAGGAAAGACCCTGGCTGATGTAAAAGGACAGGTATTTTACGGAGAATATCTTGCAAAAACAGATCCTCTTGGAGCAGATGTTCCCAACCCTGTATCCCATGTTGCCTATGGATATGCAACTCAGATGTGTATCATTGATCCGGAAACAGGAAAGATTGAAAAAATGGTTGCAGCCCATGATGTTGGAAAGGCAGTCAATCCACTGTCCTGCGAAGGTCAGATAGAAGGCGGAGTAGTTATGTCTATGGGTTACGCTCTGACTGAGCGCTATCCGATTGACGATAACTGTAAGCCGATTGATAAATATGGCTCTCTGGGTCTGTTTAGAGCCCACGAGCTTCCGGAAATCAAGGCCATTGTCATTGATAAGCCGGGACTGAAGGTTGCAGGCGGTGCTATCGGTATCGGTGAGATTACCTCTATCCCAACTGCACCGGCCATTGCCGATGCTTATTTCCGTTACGATCATGAGAGACGGTATGAGCTCCCACTGAAAAATACACCTTATGAAAGGAAGTGGTAACTATGGCAGCAAAGAAAAAATTTCCCTATCACTCTGCATTTGTTGCCTGCAACGGCGGATGTCATGAAGGAAATGGTGATTCCTCCTGTTCCTATGGCTGTATAGCCTGCGGTCTGTGCGTCAACACCTGTCCCTACGGTGCCATTTCCATGAATGAATACGGCGTTGCCGAGGTAGACGAGAAAAAATGTACCGGCTGTGGACGATGTGCAGAAGCATGTCCCCAGCAGATCATCCATATCCATGAGGATGCCAATTTTATTGCTGTAAAATGCTTCAACCATGACAAAGGCGCTGCATCCAGGAAACAATGCGACGTCAGCTGTATTGGTTGCGGCATCTGTGAAAAAACATGTACCGCCTCTGCCATTCACGTAATCGACAACTGTGCAGTGATTGAAGAAAAATATTGTCTGAGCTGCGGAATGTGCGCTGTTAAATGTCCGCGCCACGCTATTTATGATTTAAGAGGAGTGCTGACTCCGACAAGATAAGGCAGAAAAAAGCAACGAATCAAAGGACCGCCGCTCCATGGAAGAGAAATCCTCTGTGGAGCGGCAGTTTTTATGTCATAGGATTAGGGTGTCAAAAGGGTAATTTTAACAAAAACACGTTTTACCTCAATAAAGTGCATGGGCATGTAGGGTGAAAATAGATATTTTTTGCTGTATTTCTCCCACTTACTGTTCTAATAAGCACAGTTTTTTGAGATTCGTATTTTTCTCATGCGTCATTCCTTTTTTAAATGACCTTTTGACACCCTAATCGTCATAGGAAAGTGCGTCCTATGAAATAAAAACGCTCCGCGAGGATCGCCATGCGGCGGCAGAGAATTTTAAGATAAAATTCAAAAAAACAAAAAGCGCTTTTGCATTTGGTATGCTATACTATTATCATGGAGGATTTGTCAGATTACAGAGATTCACAATCTGTATCCCGTATTGACTCTTTCCAGTGGTTTTTATCTGTTTTATCTGATACTTTTCATTCATTTAAGGGTTGGAAAACGAAAACAAAACGAATAGTTACAAGGAATAAAGGAATAAAACTATGAAAACGGCAATCTATTTTCTGGATGCCTCCTCTGTTCCGGAAGAGGAGGCGCTTTTACGGGCAGCAGGAGAGCTTTCCCGGAGCCGACAGGAAAAGGCGGCAAAGCTTCGCTTTCCGGAAGACAGGATTTTATCTCTGGGCGCAGGACTGCTTCTGGACAGGGGACTGCAAAGGTATGGTCTTCGAGAGAGAGACTTAGAGCTGGAATACCGGCACAACGGAAAACCTTATCTAAAGCATTATCCGGAGCTTTATTTTAACCTGTCCCATTCCGGCACTATGGTAATGGCAGTATTTTCGGATCGGGAAATCGGCTGTGATATTGAAAAAATACGAAAAACAAAAATGGTTCTTGTACACCGGTATTTTACCAAAAATGAGCAGCTGTTTCTGGAACAGGAACGCCCGGAACAAGAAACCGATCGTCTGTTTTCCCGTTATTGGACTCTGAAGGAAAGTGTATTAAAGGCCACTGGAGAGGGGATGCGTCTTCCTTTAGACAGCTTTGAACTGCAGCTTGCAGAATTCCCTTCTGAGGCTCCTGTGAACCTGGTATGGCACACAGAAGCAGGAAAGAAGTTTTCTTCTTTTTCCTTCCGGGAATACGAATTTTCCGGATATCAGGCTGCTGTCTGCCGGGACGGGGCTGATGATGGCCTTTCCAATGTTTTTTTCTCTTTTCAAAACCTACAAGATGTGGTAAGATAACCACGTAAGCAATGAGTACAGAAACAGGATCCTGTGTTTTTGTACAGAGTTGCAGAGCAAAGGAGAAAGATTCCATGGATATGAAACGTGTATTTCTGAAATTAAGCGGCGAGGCTCTGGCCGGACCGAAAAAAACCGGATTTGATGAGGATACGGTAAAGGAAGTTGCCAGACAGGTTAAGCTGTCTGTAGATGCAGGCGTACAGGTAGGTATTGTAATTGGCGGCGGAAATTTCTGGCGCGGACGTACCAGCGATGCGATTGAGCGGACAAAAGCCGATCAGATTGGAATGCTGGCTACGATTATGAACTGTATTTATGTGTCTGAGATTTTCCGCAATGCCGGAATGAAGACCCATATTTTCACACCATTTGCCTGCGGCACCATGACGGAGCTGTTCTCTAAGGATCGGGCCAATGCGTGCTTCGAAAACCAGGAAGTAGTATTTTTTGCAGGCGGCACCGGACATCCTTACTTCTCCACAGACACAGGAATTACCCTGCGGGCGGTTGAGATGGATGCAGACTGTATTCTGCTGGCAAAATCGATTGACGGTGTATACGACAGCGATCCGGCAAAGAATCCGAATGCAAAAAAATACGATACCATCAGCATTCAGGAAGTGATTGATAAAAAACTGGCTGTAGTGGATCTTACTGCGTCTATTATGTGTCTGGAGCACAAGATGCCCATGGCAGTATTTGATTTAAATGAGAAAGACGGCATTGCCAATGCAATGCAGGGAAAAATAAACGGCACCATTGTGACCGTTGAATAACAGGAGGTTTTTATGCAGGACGAATTAAAGGTTTATGAAGGTAAGATGGAAAAAACACTGGACGTGCTTCTGGACGAGTTTGGTTCCATTCGCGCAGGCCGTGCCAATCCGCATGTGTTGGACAGAATCAAGGTAGATTATTACGGTACCCCTACTCCTATTCAGCAAGTCGGCAATATTAACGTACCTGAGGCACGGATGATCGTGATTCAGCCCTGGGAAAAATCTCTGTTGAAATCCATTGAGAAAGCTATTCTGACTTCTGATCTGGGTATCAATCCAACCAATGACGGCAGCGTGATCCGTCTGGTTTTCCCGGAGCTTACAGAGGAACGCCGTAAGGATCTGGCCAAGGACGTTAAGAAAAAAGGTGAGGCCGCCAAGGTTGCTGTCCGTAATATACGCCGCGATGCAAATGAATCTCTGAAAAAAATGGAGAAAAACGGCGACATTTCCGAGGATGATTTAAAAGACGGCAATGATAAAATTCAGAAGCTGACTGACAAGATGATCGACAAGATCGACAAAGCAGTAGAAACAAAAACCAAAGAGATTATGACTGTATAATCCCATGTAACTATTCAGGACGACGGGAAGGTTGGCGGAAAAATTCTTGTAAAGCTCGCTTGTAAAGGAATTTTCCTGCCAGCTCTCACATCGGAGATTTCTCCGATACTTCTTGTTCGGCTTTGCCGGACAAGAAGGTGCCCCGTCCTGAACAATTACAATCTAATTTGTATATGAGCAGTATGGCGGGGCAGGGAAGGATCCCTGTCCCGCTGCTGTGTCGTGCATTTATATTTGAGCAGGGAGGAATTTTATGAATCAGAATCTGGATGGCATGGTAATCCCCAGACATGTGGCGCTTATTCTGGACGGCAACGGACGCTGGGCCAAAAAACGGGGACTTCCCCGCACCATGGGACACAAGGAGGGCTGTGTTACGGTGGAGAAAACCGTAGAAGTTGCTGCCCGCATGGGAATTGAGTATCTGACCGTATATGGTTTTTCCACAGAAAACTGGAAGCGTTCTTCCGACGAGGTGGGCGCTCTGATGCAGCTTTTCCGTTTTTACATGGTCCGCCTGTTAAAAATTGCTTCCGCCAATAATGTGCGGGTAAAAATGATTGGTGACCGCACCCGTTTTGATCAGGACATTATTGACGGCATCAACCGGCTGGAACGGGAGACAAAGGACAATACCGGACTTACCTTTGTAATTGCCGTAAATTACGGCGGCCGGGACGAGCTTACCCGCGCAGTCAGAAAGCTGGCTGCTGACTGCTGCGCAGGAAAGCTGGAGCCTTCAGCCATAACAGAACAGGTGGTGAATTCCTATCTGGATACTGCAGATATTCCGGATCCGGATCTTCTGATACGAACCAGCGGAGAGCTGCGGCTGTCCAATTATCTTCTGTGGCAGCTTGCCTATACAGAGCTTTATGTGACAGATTGTCTCTGGCCTGATTTCAACCAGGAAGAGCTGGAAAAAGCCATTCTTTCCTATAACCGGCGTGATCGGAGATTCGGCGGAGTCAAATAAACAGAAACAGCAGCTAAAAAGAAAAAGGAGGACCGTTGATGTTTGCAAAACGGTTGATAAGTGGTATTATTCTGGTTATTCTTGCTATCATAATAGTAGGGCAGGGCGGATTGCTTCTATACGGCACCATGACAGCCATTTCTCTGATTGGCATGTATGAGCTGTATCGTGTCCTGAATATGGAAAAAAGTCCGCTGGCAGCTGTCGGCTATCTGACTGCCGTAGCCTATTACGGGCTTGTATGGTTTGAGGGAACCAGTCATGTAACCCTTCTTGCCATCGGTACTCTGATGGTGATGATGAGCCTTTATGTGTTTCAGTTTCCCAAATATAAAACAGAGGAGGTTGCCTGCGCCTTTTTTGGGGTATTCTATGTGGCAGGCATGCTTTCCTATCTCTACCAGGTAAGGGCCATGGCTGATGGCAAATATCTGGTGTGGCTGATCTTTTTAAGCTCCTGGGGCTGTGACACCAGTGCCTATTGTGTGGGTATGCTTTTTGGAAAACACAAAATGGCGCCTGTGCTGAGTCCGAAAAAATCCATTGAGGGAGCCATAGGCGGAATCGCAGGCTCCGCACTTTTAGGCATTCTGTTTGCAGGGATCTTCGGTGCGAAGTTCTCCTCTGTAGCCAATCCCCAGGCTGCCTGCGCTATTGCCTGCGCCATTGCCGCAGCAATCTCCCAGATTGGAGATCTTGCTGCCTCTGCCATTAAGCGGAATCACAACATCAAGGACTATGGCAATCTGATTCCCGGTCACGGCGGTATTTTAGACCGGTTTGACAGTATGCTGTTTACTGCGCCGGCGATTTATTTTGCAGTAACATTTCTTGTATCCTAAAAAACTTCCTAGGATACAAAAGCGCTCTGTGAAGATGCGCACATTCTTTTTTGATAAATGCTGACAAGGAGGATACCAATGAAAAAAATAGCAATTCTCGGGTCTACCGGTTCTATCGGCACACAGACTTTGGAGGTTGTAGAGAATAATGGAGATATTCAGGTAACAGCCCTGGCTGCAGGGAGCAATATTGTCCTTTTAGAGCAGCAGATCCGGAAATTCCATCCGAAGCTGGCCTGCGTGTGGGACGAGAAAAAGGCTGCAGATCTTCGGGATAAGATCCGGGATCTGGATGTGCGGGTTGTCTCCGGTATGGATGGACTGTTAGAGGCAGCCACAGAACCCCAGGCAGAAATTGTAGTCACTGCTGTTGTGGGCATGATTGGAATTCGTCCTACCATTGCAGCTATGGAGGCCGGAAAGGATATTGCTCTTGCCAACAAGGAAACTCTGGTAACTGCAGGACATCTGATTATGCCTCTCGCGGAAAAAATGCATGTGCGGATTCTTCCAGTGGACAGTGAACACAGTGCCATTTTCCAGAGCTTAAACGGTGAAAATAAAAAAGAAATTCACAAAATTCTCCTGACTGCTTCTGGCGGTCCCTTCCGCGGATGGACCCGAAAACAGCTGGAAGGCGTTCGGGTAGAAGATGCCTTAAAGCATCCTAACTGGGCTATGGGACAGAAAATTACCATTGATTCTTCAACTATGGTGAACAAGGGACTGGAGGTTATGGAGGCCCGCTGGCTGTTCGGCGTGGAAATGGATCAGGTTCAGGTCGTAGTTCAGCCACAGAGTGTCATTCACTCCATGGTAGAATTTAAAGACGGAGCCATTATGGCTCAGCTTGGCACTCCAGACATGAAGCTTCCGATTCAGTATGCCCTTTACTACCCGGAGAGAAGATATCTTCCGGGAGAGCGTCTTGATTTTGCAAAACTGAGAAAGATCACCTTTGAGGCTCCGGATATGGAGGTCTTCCGCGGTCTTTCGCTGGCTTACCAGGCAGGCAGGAGAGGCGGTTCTCTTCCTACGGTTTATAATGCTGCCAACGAATATGCTGTCGGCAGATTTTTAAAGAAAGAAATTCCTTATCTGACCATCATTGATATGATTGAAGGCGCCATGGCGCATCACAAGGTGGTCGAAAATCCTGATGTAAGTCAGATTCTGGCTGCAGAGCAGGAAACTTATGATTATATAGAAAGCAGGTGGTAAATTGCTGAATATTCTGGCAGCAATTCTTTTATTCGGGCTGATTGTGCTTGTTCACGAATTCGGTCATTTTCTGCTGGCAAAGCTAAACGGCATTGGCGTAGTGGAATTTTCCATTGGCATGGGGCCGCGGCTGGCCAGCTTTGTACACGGAGAAACCAGGTATTCCCTGAAGGCGCTTCCTTTCGGCGGCTCCTGTATGATGGTGGGAGAGGACAGTGCGGATCCCAATCCCAAAGCATTTAACAACAAATCTGTATTTGCAAGAATTGCTGTGATTGCCGCGGGTCCTGTATTTAATTTTATTCTGGCCTTTTTTGCCGGAATCCTGATTGTATCCCAGGTAGGACATGACAATCCGGTGCTTATTGGTGTAGAGGACGGTTCTCCTGCTCAGGAGGCCGGTCTGATGCCGGGAGATAAGATTACCCGGATCAACAATCGAAAAATCAGCGCATACCGGGACATTCAGCTGTATACACTTTCCCATCCAGGCCAGGAGCTGACCATTTCCTATGAACGTCCGGCCGGTGGAAGCTGGGAAAATAAAGGTGCGGCAGAAAAACGAACTGCTGTCTTAACTCCCGCATTTAATGAAGAATATCAGGCCTACATGCTTGGTGTTCTTTTTGCCGGATATGAAAAAACAGACAGCTTTGCAGAGCTGATTCGCTGCAGTGCTTATGAAGTAAAATACTGTATCGTTTCTACCTTTGACAGCCTGCGCATGCTTTTCACCAAACAGCTTCCAGTAGAAGATGCAGTAACCGGCCCGGTGGGCATTGTCAGTATGGTTGGAGAAACGGTAGAGCAGGGACGGGAGGCCGGAGCTATGGTTCTCATAGTGATTCTGGCAAACTGGGTTCTTCTTTTAAGCTCCAGCCTTGGAATCATGAATCTGTTTCCCATTCCGGCTCTGGACGGAGGACGTCTGTTCTTCCTTTTTCTCGAACTGCTTCGTGGAAAGCCCATGGATCCGGAAAAAGAAGGAATGGTTCATCTGGCCGGCATGATGGTTTTGATGGCACTGATGCTCTTTGTTCTCTTTCATGACGTACAGAAGCTTTTGTAAGACAGAGAAAGGACAGGTGGATACGAATGAAAACGAAGGTAATTCAAATTGGTGACCGGGTCATTGGCGGCGGAAATCCCATACTGATCCAGTCCATGTGCAATACAAAAACAGAGGATGTAACAGCAACGGTTGCCCAGATTCTGAAGCTGGAGCAGGCGGGCTGTGATATTATCCGTGTAGCTGTTCCCACACTGGAGGCTGCAGCTGCCCTAAAGGAAATCAAAAAACAGATTCATATTCCGCTGGTGGCAGACATTCACTTTGATTATCGTCTGGCTATTGCAGCCATGGAAAATGGCGCTGACAAGATCCGCATCAACCCCGGCAATATCGGCAGCAAGGAACGAGTAAAAGCTGTGGTAGATAGGGCCAAGGAGCTTCACATTCCCATTCGAGTAGGTGTAAACAGCGGCTCTCTGGAAAAAGGTCTGATCGAAAAATACGGCGGCGTCACTGCAGAGGGGCTGGTAGAAAGCGCTCTGGAAAAAACTGCTCTGATTGAGCAGATGGGCTACGATAACCTGGTGATCAGCATCAAATCCTCCGACGTTATGATGTGCGTCAAGGCCCATGAGCTGATTCACAGCCAGACCTCCTTTCCCCTTCATGTCGGAATTACAGAGGCCGGAACTTTAACCTCCGGTAATATCAAATCCGCAGTCGGACTGGGACTGATCCTCCATCAGGGCATCGGTGATACCATCCGGGTATCTCTTACTGGAGATCCGGTGGAAGAAATCAAATCTGCCAAGCTGATTTTAAGGACTCTGGGACTGCGCAAAGGTGGAATTGAGGTAGTTTCCTGTCCTACCTGCGGCCGTACCCGCATCGATCTGATCGGCCTGGCCAATCAGGTGGAAAACATGGTGACAGAGTTTGACCAGCTGAATGTAAAGGTGGCTGTTATGGGCTGTGTAGTAAATGGCCCTGGCGAAGCAAAAGAGGCTGATTTGGGAATTGCTGGAGGCATTGGCGAAGGCCTTCTCATCAAAAAAGGGGAAATTGTGAAAAAGCTGCCAGAGGCAGAGCTGCTTCCTGCTCTGCGTGCAGAGCTGAAAGCCCTGGCGGCAGCTCAGGAGAAAGGTGAATGAAGGATTTTTTAGACGTATTTCCCGGATTGCATATGACAGAACAAATGCAGGAGCTTTTATCTCTGGTAGGCGTGGAGCGTGTCTCCATGCCCAGAGACAGAAGCTCTCTTCGCATTTACCTGAACAGTCCGCGATTAATTCATAAAAAGAACATCTGGGATCTGGAACGGGGAATTCGAGAGCAGCTTTTTCCTGGAAAACAGATCCAGATCCGAATCTTTGAACGGTTCTGTCTGTCTGAGCAGTATACACCGGAAAAGCTTCTGAAGGTTTACCGGGACAGCCTGCTGATGGAACTGAAAAATTACAGCATTATCGAATATTCCATTTTTCGGAAAGCAGAATGTACATTTCCACGGCCGGACCTGCTGCATATGACTGTAGAAAACACCATGGTCAACCGGGAAAAAGCCGGGGAACTGAAGCGTGTCCTGGAAAAAGTTTTCCATGAACGGTGCGGCCTTCCTGTGGAGATAGAATACGAATATGTAGAGCCTGTACGCGCCAGAGGAACACTGGAAAGAGAACTGCAGGCAAAACACCAGGCAGAGGAGCTGGCTGCCCGCTATCTGGAGCACCACAGCACAGAAGAAGAAAATTCCCAGGAAGCAAAAAGCGGTGCATCTGCTTCTGCAGAAAAGGGAAAAACAAAAGCGGCAGGAAAAGGCAGTGAAAATGGCGGCAGTATTACCAGAGGTGAGTCACGCCCTGGCGCTCTGCGAAACGGGAAAAAGGAATTTCAGAAGAAAAACGACTGGAGTCATGGAGGATACCGGAAAAAATCGGAGAATCCCGATGTCCTTTATGGACGTGATTTTGAAGACGATTTTATTGAGCTGGAACGAATTGAGGGAGAAATCGGAGAAGTTACCATCCGTGGCAAAATCCTTGATAAGGACAGCCGGCTGCTCAGAAGCGGAAAAACCATTATTATTTTCCACATTACAGACTTTACTGATACCATTACAGTCAAGGTATTTGCAAATGAAGATACCCTGGAGGATTTAAATAATGCAATTAAAGAAAAAAACTTTATCCGCCTCCAGGGCATGACAACCATTGACCGGTTTGACGGAGAACTGACCATTGGTTCCATTCGGGGCATTAAAAAATATGAGGATTTTACCAGCAAGCGGACAGACAACAGCCCAGTCAAACGGGTAGAGCTTCACTGTCATACAAAAATGAGCGATATGGACGGTGTTTCTGAGGTCAAGGATATTGTGAAACGAGCCAAATCCTGGGGAATGCCAGCCATTGCCGTCACAGATCATGGCTGTGTCCAGGCATTCCCGGATGCCAGCCATGCTTTGGACAAGGGAGATTCCTTTAAGATTCTTTATGGCGTAGAGGGATATCTTGTGGATGATATGAAGGAGCTGGTTGAGCACTCCAGAGGGCAGAGCTTTTCAGACTCCTATGTGGTCTTTGATATTGAGACTACCGGCTTCAGCCCGGAAAAAAACAAGATTATTGAAATCGGCGCTGTCAAGGTTGTCAACGGACAGATTACAGACAAATTCAGTACCTTTGTCAATCCAGATGTGCCGATTCCCTTTGAAATCGAGCAGCTGACCGGAATCAACGACAATATGGTGCTTTCCTCGCCGGGGATTGAAGTGATTCTTCCTCAGTTTTTGGAATTCTGCAAAGACTGTGCCCTGGTTGCCCACAATGCTTCCTTTGATGTCAGCTTTATCTCCTGGCAGGCCGCAAAGCAGGGATTGGAATTTGAACCCACTGTCCTTGATACAGTCGCCATAGCCAGACAGCTTCTTCCCAGCTTAAACCGTTTTAAGCTGGATACGGTAGCCAAGGCCTTAAATATTTCTCTGGAAAATCATCACCGGGCCGTAGATGATGCCGGAGCTACTGCAGAAATTTTTGTAAAATTTGTAGAAATGCTTCGGGCCAGAGGCGTGGAAAATCTGGACCAGCTGAATGAAATGAGCGAGCTCAGTCCGGACACCATCAAAAAACTGCCGACTCACCATGTAATTATTCTGGCCAAAAACGAGGTAGGACGAATCAATCTCTACCGGCTGGTATCCTGGTCCCATATTGACTATTTTGCAAAACGTCCCAGGATTCCCAAAAGTCTCCTGAACCAGTACAGAGAAGGGCTCATCATTGGTTCTGCCTGTGAGGCTGGGGAACTTTACCAGGCCCTTCTGCGGGGATTGCCCAGAGCGGAGCTGATGAAGGTGGCATCCTTTTATGACTTTCTGGAAATTCAGCCCCTGGGCAACAATGCCTTTATGCTGCGGGATGAAAAAAGCACCGTAAAAACCATGGAAGATCTGATGGATTTGAACAGGAGAATCGTTCAAATGGGGGAAGAGCTGGGAAAACCCGTATGCGCAACCTGCGACGTTCATTTTCTCAACCCTGAGGACGAGGTTTACCGCCGGATTCTTATGGCGGGTCAGGGATTTTCAGATGCGGATCAGCAGGCGCCTTTATATCTGCGAACGACAGAAGAGATGCTGAAGGAATTTGAATACCTGGGGCCGGATAAGGCAGAAGAGGTGGTCATTACCAATACCCGGATGATTGCTGATATGTGTGAGCGCATTGCACCAGTACGTCCGGATAAATGTCCTCCGGTTATTGAAGACTCTGATGAAACCCTTCGAAAAATCTGCTATGACAAGGCCCATGAAATGTACGGGGAAAACCTGCCTGAAATTGTAACTGCCCGACTGGAAAAGGAGCTTCATTCTATTATTTCCAATGGCTTTGCCGTGATGTATATTATTGCTCAGAAGCTGGTATGGAAATCCAATGAGGATGGCTACCTGGTAGGCTCCAGAGGCTCTGTAGGTTCCTCCTTTGTTGCCAACATGGCCGGAATCACAGAAGTAAATTCCCTGAGTCCCCATTATCTGTGCCCCCATTGCCATTACAATGATTTTGATTCGGAGGAGGTAAAGAAATTCTCCGGAATGGCAGGATGCGATATGCCAGATCGGAACTGTCCCAAATGCGGCACTCCCATGACAAAGCAGGGCTTTGATATTCCCTTTGAGACCTTCCTGGGCTTTAAGGGAGATAAGGAACCGGATATTGACCTGAACTTTTCCGGAGAATATCAGAGTAAGGCCCACGATTATACAGAGGTCATCTTTGGAAAGGGCCAGACCTTCCGTGCCGGAACGATCGGTACTCTGGCAGATAAAACAGCTTTCGGATTTGTCAAACGTTATTACGAGGAAAGGGGAATTCACAAGCGAAACTGCGAAATAGACCGGATTGTTCAGGGCTGCGTCGGTGTCCGGAGAACGACGGGACAGCACCCTGGCGGTATTGTTGTGCTTCCCATTGGTGAGGAAATCTATTCTTTTACCCCGGTTCAAAGACCGGCCAATGATATGACTACCTCTACCGTAACCACCCATTTTGATTACCATTCCATTGATCACAATCTGCTGAAGCTGGATATTTTAGGACATCAGGATCCGACCATGATTCGAATGCTTCAGGATTTAACCGGTCTGGATCCGGTAAATGATATTCCTCTGGATTCTCCGGAGGTAATGTCTCTGTTTCAGAATACCTCTGCTTTGGGAATTACTCCGGATGATATTGGTGGCTGTAAGCTGGGAGCTTTGGGAATTCCTGAGTTTGGAACTGATTTTGCCATGCAGATGCTTCTTGATGCCAAGCCCAAATATTTCTCTGACTTAGTCCGCATTGCCGGACTGGCCCACGGAACGGATGTATGGCTGGGCAATGCCAAGGATTTAATTCTCAGTGGTCAGGCAACCATTCAGACTGCCATCTGCTGCCGTGACGATATTATGGTTTATCTGATTCAGATGGGACTGGAAGAAGGGCTTTCCTTTACTATCATGGAAAGTGTGCGAAAGGGTAAGGGCTTAAAACCAGAGTGGATTGAAGAAATGAAGGCTCACAATGTGCCGCAGTGGTACATTGATTCTTGCCTGAAAATTAAATATATGTTCCCAAAGGCTCACGCGGCGGCGTATGTTATGATGGCCTGGCGCGTAGCTTTCTGCAAGGTATTTTATCCTCTGGCTTACTATGCTGCATTTTTCAGCATCCGTGCAAATGGCTTTTCCTATGAGCTGATGTGCCAGGGACGTGAAAAGCTGGAATACCATCTGGCTGATTTTAAAAAACGGTCTGATTCCTTATCCAAGGCAGAGCAGGATACTCTTCGAGATATGCGAATTGTTCAGGAAATGTATGCCCGAGGGTATGATTTTATGCCGATTGATATTTACCGGGCCCAGGCAGAGCGGTTCCAGATTATTGACGGGAAGCTGATGCCTTCTTTAAGCAGTATCGCCGGACTGGGACTTTCCGCTGCGGAAGGCGTGGTTTACGCAGCTATGGACGGCCCCTTCCTTTCAAAGGAGGACTTCAGAAATCGCTCCAAGGTCAGCAAAACCATCTGCGATTTAATGTCTGATATGGGAATTCTTGGAGATCTTCCGGAAAGCAACCAGCTCTCTCTGTTTGATTTCTAAATATTTTTCCCGAACAGGAAAGAAGCTCGCTCGCGAGCTTCTCCGCCTGCGGCGGGTCGCTTCTGCGACAAAATTCTCTGCCGCCGCATGGCGATCCTCGCGGAGCGTTTTTATTTCATAGGACGTAATTTCCTATGAAATAAAAAATAAGAAGAAGGGTTGACAATCCTTCTTCTCTTTTTTATAATAAATATACCCCCATGGGGTATATTTAACCGGGTATCCATGATACCTGGAATCAGAAACATATCAGATAAAACCAGGAAAGGTGGACTTGCAATGGAAGAACAGTGCTTTTGCCACACAACAAAAGAACGATCGGAAAAGGAATATAAGGATCTGATCCATCGATTAAACCGGATCGAGGGACAGATTCGCGGAATCAGGGGAATGGTAGAAAAAAACTGTTATTGCCCGGATATTCTCATACAGGTTGCCGCAGCAAATGCAGCGCTGAACAGCTTTAACAAAGTTCTTCTGGGCAATCATATCCGCACCTGTGTGGCCCGGGATATCCGGGATGGAAAGGATGAAACCATTGATGAACTGGTGGGCATTCTTCAAAAGCTGATGAAGTAAAAAAGCCCGCTTCCGATATCCATTTTTCCAGTAAAGGAGGGAATTTTCTATATGGATCAATATCAAGTAACCGGAATGAGCTGCGCTGCCTGCAGCACACGGGTGGAAAAGGCAGTATCCAAGGTCCCAGGCGTCACCTCATGCTCTGTCAGCCTGCTGACGAACTCCATGGGCGTAGAAGGCGATGCATCTCCGGAGGCTGTGATTGCCGCTGTAGAAGAGGCCGGATATGGCGCTTCCCAGAAGGGACAGGGCAAAAACGCAGCCGGTTCCCATACCCATGGAGGGTACTCAGCATCGGAGGCTGAGGAAATGCTAACGGATCACGAAACGCCAATTCTGAAAAAGCGACTTTTTTCCTCCCTTGGATTTTTAATTGTTTTGATGTATTTTTCCATGGGCGCTATGATGTGGGGATGGCCGGTCCCCTCGTTTTTCCAAGACAACCATGTAGCCATGGGCCTGCTGCAGTTGATCCTGACTGCAATTGTGATGGTCATTAACCAGAAATTTTTCATCAGCGGCTTTAAAAGTCTCTGGCATAAGGCCCCAAATATGGATACTTTGGTGGCCTTGGGCTCTACGGCTGCCTTTGTCTACAGCACCTATGCCCTGTTTGCCATGACAGATGCGCAGATGCGGGGAGATATGGCCGGAGTTATGTCCTATATGCATGAGTTCTATTTTGAATCAGCAGCCATGATCCTGACATTAATCACAGTAGGAAAAATGCTGGAAGCCCGCTCAAAGGGCCGTACTACAGACGCCCTGAAAAGCCTGATGAAGCTGGCGCCAAAAACAGCTTCTGTCATCCGGGACGGAGAAGAAGTACTGGTTTCCATTGACCAGGTCACTAAGGGAGATATTTTTATTGTTCGTCCTGGGGAAAATATTCCAGTAGATGGAATTGTTCTGGAAGGAAGCAGCGCAGTTAATGAGGCTGCTCTGACAGGCGAAAGCATTCCTGTAGACAAAGCCGCAGGAGATAAGGTTTCTGCAGCTACCCTGAATCAATCCGGATTTATCCGCTGTCAGGCAACCCGGGTAGGAGAGGATACCACTCTTTCACAGATTATTCAGATGGTGAGTGATGCTGCTGCGACAAAGGCTCCCATTGCCAAGGTAGCCGACCGGGTATCCGGTGTCTTTGTTCCTGCCGTCATCGGAATTTCCATTGTCACCATGGTGGTGTGGCTGCTGGCCGGAGAAAGCATCGGTTTTGCCCTGGCAAGAGGAATATCCGTACTGGTAATCAGCTGCCCCTGCGCCCTGGGGCTGGCAACCCCTGTTGCTATTATGGTGGGTAACGGAATGGGCGCTAAAAACGGAATCATGTTTAAAACTGCCGTGTCTTTGGAAGAGGCAGGAAAGGTACAGATTGTTGCTCTGGATAAAACAGGAACCATTACAAACGGCGAGCCGATGGTGACAAATATTCTTCCAGCAGGCGAGATCACCGAAGACGAGCTTCTTCGTCTGGCCATTGCTCTGGAGGCCAAAAGCGAACATCCCCTGGCCAGGGCCATTATGGAGGAAGCAAAAGAACGCCGTCAAATGCCGCAGGAGGTTTCCGATTTTCAGGCCCTTCCTGGAAACGGTCTGACAGCCCGCTTCGAAGGTTCTCTTCTTTATGGGGGAAATTACAGCTTTATCTCTAAAAAGGCGCCGGTTCCCGACTCTGTGCGACGCCAGGCCGAGGCTTTGGCCGAAAATGGAAAAACCCCCCTGTTTTTTGCAAAGGATCAGTCTCTTCTGGGAATTATCGCAGTTGCAGATGTTATCAAGGAAGACAGTCCGCAGGCTGTCCGCGAACTGCAGAACATGGGAATTCGAGTGGTAATGCTGACTGGAGATAACCAGAGAACAGCAAACGCCATAGGAGCCCAGGCCGGGGTTGACGAGGTCATTGCTGGTGTTCTTCCTGATGGGAAGGAAAGTGTCATCCGTGCCTTAAAGGAGCAGGGCAAGGTTGCCATGGTAGGCGATGGGATCAACGATGCGCCAGCCCTTACCCGAGCAGATACCGGCATTGCCATAGGAGCGGGAACCGATATTGCTATTGATGCAGCAGATGTCGTTCTGATGAAAAGCCAGTTAAAGGATGTTCCTGCGGCTATTCGTTTAAGTCGGGCAACGCTTCGAAACATCCATGAAAATCTGTTTTGGGCCTTTTTCTATAATATTATCGGGATTCCCCTGGCAGCCGGAATCTGGTATCCTATATTCGGCTGGAAACTGAATCCCATGTTTGGAGCTGCCGCTATGAGTCTTTCCAGCTTTTGCGTGGTAACCAACGCACTGCGGCTGAACTTATTCCAGATGTACAATGCTTCAAAAGATAAAAAATGCAAAGCAGCAGTACAGATTCAAGAAATCAATCTTATCAAGGAGGATGAAACTATGACAAAAACCATGAAAATTGAAGGTATGATGTGCGGCCATTGTGAAGCACGGGTAAAAAAGACCCTGGAGGCGCTGGAGGGTGTCAGCGAGGCAGCAGTAAGCCACGAGGAAGGAACAGCAGTTGTTACTCTGTCTAAGGAAGTGGCTGATGAAGTGCTTAAAAAGGCTGTAGAGGATCAGGATTATCAGGTTCTGGGAATCGAATAGGGTAGCGATTTAGAGCGAATTAAAAAACTTTTAAAATTTTTCATTTTTTTGTTGACAATTGGCTCAATTCATATTATACTATCAAAGGTATCGAGGCGTGGCTCAGTTTGGTAGAGCGCTGCGTTCGGGACGCAGAGGTCGCAAGTTCAAATCTTGTCGCCTCGACTAACCTTCGATAGTTTGTTTTAAGGCCTCATGGTCAAGCGGTCAAGACGACGCCCTCTCACGGCGTAAACCCGGGTTCGATTCCCGGTGAGGTCATAAAATGCTTTGGATGAAAAGTCCAAAGCATTTTTATCGCTTCCGTAGCGCAGTTGGTAGCGCAACGCATTCGTAATGCGTGGGTCGCCGGTTCGAGTCCGGCCGGGAGCTTTTCCCGAAACCCTTGCAGAATAAGGGTTTTTCTTATTTCTAAGCATAATTTCAGCCGTCCGGAAAGGGCGGCTTTTTTAGTTCATAGGAAATTACGTCCTATGAACTAAAAAACGCTCCGCGGGGATCGCCATGCGGCGGCAGAGAATTTTATCGCAGAAGCGACCCGCCGCAGGCGGAGAAGCTCGCAAGCGAGCTTCTTTTTTAGTTTTTTCCGGTCAAGCTCCTGTTTCCGCAGTGCGATATTTTTTAATAGAATCGTAAGTAGGGGTTAAAGAACATATTCAGGAAAAATGATAAAATAAAATCAGAAACGATTTGGAGCGATTATCAAAAGAGCTTAATTGGAGGAAAAAAAGATGGCAAAATTAGAGCGTGAATTAAATTATGATTTCGATGAACTGCTTCATCGTATTGAACAAGGAATTATGAATGGAAGTTCAACAGCCTCTCTTGAAGATGCCAGCGATTTTATGGATTCTGATGCAAGGTGCAGTGTGCGTGTTTTTGAAAGATACAGTGCAATGGGAGGGAATCGTGTCAGCCTCAATATTACATTGTTCCAGAACGGTAATGGTCCGGTAAAACTCTCCGCAATTACATCCGGCGGAAGTCAGGCGATGTTATTTAAAATCAATACCTTTGGAGAATCAGCATTTCTGGATCGTCTGAGAGAAATTTTAGATTAAAAATAAGGAGGATTCTATGATTCTGTTTCATTTGCTTGAAATAATATTCCCTCTCATATTTTTATTAGTTTTGGGAATTTTTATATTTATGTTTGCAAGGGGAATACATACCTGGCATAACAATAATCATTCACCACGCTTAACCGTACCAGCAAAAATCGTTTCCAAACGTCAGAGTACGATGCATCACAGCCACCCAAATGCTGGCGATATATCAGGAGCACATGGGTATCACAGTACATCAAGTACCACCTATTTTATCACGTTTCAGGTTGAAAGCGGTGACAGAATGGAATTATCAATGTCTGGAACGGAGTATGGCATGCTTGCAGAAGGTGATGAGGGCAGACTGACCTTTCAGGGAACCAGATATCTTGCATTTGATAGGAATATTTAATATTGACTTCCCTTCTGATTTTCCGTATTATGAAAATACAAAATCCTTGTAAAATATACAAAGAAAAATACATAAAATATTTTGTAAGAAGAACTATTGGAGAACATCATGACAGAAGAAGAATATTTAAAAACTTACAATCCGAATAAGTATGAAAAGCCTTCTGTTACAACCGACATTCTGATTTTTACGGTCAATGAAAATCACGAATTGGAGCTTTTGTTAATTAAACGGGGAGGGCATCCATACAAAGGAAAATGGGCGATTCCCGGGGGATTTGTCAATATGACAGAATCCCTTGATGACGGAGCAAAAAGAGAGTTAAAAGAAGAAACCGGGCTGAGCGGAGACTACCATCTGGAACAGCTTTATACATTCGGAGGCGTTAACCGGGACCCAAGAATGCGCGTAATTTCTGTTGCTTACATGGCACTGATTCCTAAGGCAGCTCTCTTACCGCGGGCTGGAGATGATGCAGCAGAAGCCATGTTTTTTCGGGTAAGCATCAATGACCGGGAGCTTCAGCTTGCGGGAGAAAACAAAACGCTGCTGACTGCCAAAGATTTGGCCTTTGACCATGAAGAAATCATCTGTACTGCATGGAAACGTCTTGCTGGAAAACTGGACTATACTGATCTTGCTTTTGAGTTCTTGAACAACAAAAATGATTTTACCCTTGGAGAGCTGCGTGGAATCTACGAATGCATCAAAGGACAAACTATAGATGCAGGAAACTTTGCAAAAATGTTTAGAAGCAAATACTTAAATACTGGAATCGTATCTGTTATCACAGAAGAAAAAGAGAGTTCTTCAAAAACAGCCCCAAAGCACTATCATTATACAAGATAAGAGGAGGAACATGTTATGTCAAGAAAGTATCTCATTGTTGTGGATATGCAGGAAGATTTCGTGTATGGATCACTTGGAAGTCCAGAAGCCCGCGAGATTGTTCCGGCAGTTGTAGAAATGGTAAAAGGCTTTGGCGGAACGGTACTGTTTACAAAAGATACACACCAGAATAATTATCTGGATACGCAGGAAGGAAAGTTTCTGCCCGTACCACACTGTATCAATTTAACAAAAGGATGGGAACTCATTGAACCACTAAAAATCATACAGCAGGAGAAGCAATATCCAGTATATGTCAAAGGTACGTTTGGATGCACCAGCCTGGCCATGGATTTACAGGCAGAGCATAGCAAGCAGGAGATTGAATCCATTGAGTTAATCGGAGTTTGTACGGATATCTGTGTGGTATCCAATGCGCTGCTGTTAAAAGCATATCTGCCGGAGGTGCCTATCATCGTACACACAGGCTGCTGCGCAGGAGTTACCCCTCAAAAACACGAAGCAGCTTTAGAAACCATGAGAAGCTGTCAAATCACGGTCAAATAGGAAAACGGAGTTTACGAAAAAGCTTTGAAAGAGCAGACTGAAACTTTATAACAGGAGGATATTTTACGATGAGAAAGAATTTTGGAGCAAAACCATGGACTTATCCGCAGCCGGTATTGATGATTGCAGCCTATGGAGAGGATGGTACACCAAATGTGATGAATGCAGCCTGGGGAGGAATCAGCGACGACACACAGATCTCCATCTGTGTCAGCGCAGAACACAAAACCACAAAAAATATTCTGTCCAGAAAGGCCTTTACGGTCAGCATGGCAGAGGCTTCCTATGTAAAGGAATGTGACTATGTGGGAATTGTGTCTGGAAACGATGTGCCGGATAAATTCCAAAAAGTCGGCTTTCATGCAGAACCGTCTGAGTTTGTAGATGCTCCCATGATTAAGGAGCTTCACATGGCGCTGGAATGTAAACTGGTAAGCTACGATCCGGAAACCTGCAGGTTAGTGGGAGAAATCATCAATGTCAGTGCAGACGAGAGTATCATCGGAGAGGACGGAAAGATTGATCCGGAACGGCTGCAGCCCATCATCTTTGATCCGGTACACAATAAATATCGGGTCATCGGGGAAGTGGCAGGAAATGCATTCCGAGACGGATTAGCACTGAAATAGCGGGAGCACAATTTATAAAATAATTGTTTTAATTTCAAATGGCTGAGAGCAGGCGATTCTGCTTTCAGCCATTTTTTTGTTCCAGAAGCGCCCCGCCGCAGGTGGAGAAGCTCGCAAGCGAGCTTCTTTTTTATACCATAGCAATAAGAATGCTAACAACCTAGAATTTTTACTTTGCAGAAAAAAGGCTTACAGAGGTTTAACATTCCGTTAACAGAAGTATGGTATCAAAAAATAAAAAAGAGTCGTATACTGAAGAACGTGATGGAAAGAGAGGAATAAGAAACTATGAAAAATACGATTTATGTGAATCCTGGAAAGAAGAAAAGAATTTCGATTCTTCCCTATATTCTGATTCTTCCGGCTATGGCTCTGTTTATGATCTTTAACTTTTATCCGTTTTTAAAGGCAATTCTGTTATCCTTTTCAATGACTAACAAACAAGGAGAGGTGACACAGTGGGTAGGACTGGCCAACTGGGTACGGGTTTTGACAAAAGACTCCTTTTGGGATGTCATTTGGATCACTCTGAAAATGGCAGGGATCAATCTGGTATTTACTTTTGCGATTGCATTGATCTTTGCCTTGCTTGCCACCAAAAAGGTTCGGTTTTCTAAATGGTATCAGACAATGTATGCACTTCCCATGGCTATCGCATCCTCACCGGCTGCTGCAATTTTTTTGTTTATTTTCCGGCAAAAAAATGGATTACTCAATAATTTGCTTGGAACTTCCATCAGCTGGACGACAAAGCTTCCTTATGCGTTTTGGGCTGTGTGTTCCATGACGATCTGGATGCATGTGGGTATTAGTTTTATCTTTCTGTTAGTTGGTTTCCGCAATGTGCCTGAGGAGGTACTGGAAAGTGCCTGGCTGGATGGCGCTGGTCCCTTGGCCCGAATTCGCCACATCCTGATTCCTATGGCTTCTCCTCAGCTGTTTTTTGTTCTTTTTCTGAATATTTCCAGTTCCTTCCGAAGTTTTGCCCAGATCCGCCTGCTAACGGGAGGCGGGCCAGCTAATGGAACGAAGAATCTGATTTATTATATCTATGAAAATGCCATGATCAACGGACGGTTTGAGACGGCATGTGTCCAGGCAGTAGTTCTGTTTATTCTGATCTTCAGTATAACGCAGATTCAATTTGCACTGGAGAAAAGGATGGTACATTATCAATGAATATGGCAAGAAAAAAACTAATAAAAGAAGCCCTGGCATTCGGGTTTCGTGCAGCCCTTGGAATTATCTTTATTTCCCCTTTGATCCTTGGTGTTTTGTTTTCCCTGCAGAGTGAATTGGAACTGGGAACGTATCCATTAAAGCTTTTTACGGATCATCCCACGCTGCAGAATTATCAACAGGTATTTCAAAAGGTTCCCATGTTTACATATCTGAAGAATACCGGAATTGTCTGTCTTATCTGCATTCTGGCGCAGATAATCATTTCCTGCCTGACAGCTTACGGATTTGTATTTTTTCGCTTTCCTGGAAAAAATCTTCTGTTTACATTAGTGCTGATGACAACCATGATTCCCGGTGAAGTAGTTGTCATCACCAATTACATGACAATCCAAAAATTGGATCTGATCAACACTTATGCGGGACTGGTGCTTCCGTCACTGACCTCCGGTACTTCGATCTTTCTTATGCGGCAGTATTTTTTGACACTGCCCAAAGATTTCCGGGACGCGGCACGACTGGACGGATGCGGGGATCTGGGATTTTTGTTTCATATCGTATTTCCTCTTTCAATTCCTACGATCTCCTCTCTGGCTATTTATCAGTTCGTTCTGATCTACAATCAGTTTTTCTGGCCGCTTCTAGTGACTAATACAGACAGAATGAGGACTATTCAGATCGGTATTTCCCTTCTGGTTACAGGAGATATTGTAAATTATGGCCATATTCTGGCCGGAGCAGTAATTGCGATTCTGCCCTCCGCACTGATCTATATCATTGGACAGGATTACATGATTAAGGGAATGACAGCTGGCGGTGTTAAGGGCTGATTCCATAGAACAAAAGAAATTTTGAAAAGAGAGGTATAAAGGAATGAAACGCTATGATGCAGCAAGACGAAGCATGGCTCTGGGAATGGCAGTCATGATGGGAGTGGGAGGAATCACTGGTTGTGGACAAAAGGAGACCAAACCGGCAGCAGAGACTACAAAAGAAGTGACCGAAGTCTCGGAACAGACAGCTGCGGAGACAAAGACCGAAGCGCCTGAGCAGGCTGCTCCCGAGGAAGTTGTGTGGTGGACGTATTTTGGTGACGCCAACATTGGATATCTTCAGACAGTAATCGACAGCTTTAATGAAAGCCAGTCAGAATACCATGTGACGATTGAATATCAGGGAAAGCAGGATGAAATGAATGCGAAGATCCAGTCTACCGCTCAGAAGGATCTTCCGGCTCTGTTTTCCGGCGCTGTGGAAAATGTAGCTATGTACGCAGAAGCAGATTACTGCAAACCCATTCAGGAATATCTGGATGCAGATACAGAAGGCTGGCCGGAGCTGGATCACACCTGGGATGCTATTCGCGGCGCTTACTGTGATACCCAGGGTAACCAGGTGGGCTATCCCATCGGTTACAGCTATCCCGGAATTTATTATAATGCCGATATGTTCCGTGAAGCAGGTATTGATCCGGCAGAAGTAAACAGCTTTCAGGATCTTTATGATGCATCCAAAAAGCTGGTAGACGGAGGATTTACTACCTATGGAATCGGCTTTCATCCCGATGGATTTTATTTCAATGCAGCATTGGGACGAGAAGGCATCAAGGCATATAACAATGATAACGGTCTTAATGGAGAGCGGATTACCCAGTGCCTGTACGAAACAGATGAAGCCGTTTACAATGCCGTATATTCCATGTTAGAGGTGTATCAGAAGCTTCATGCGGAAGAACTTTGCGTTCCTTACGGTTCTGATTATCAGGCAGAAATCATTCCTCAGATTGCATCTGGCGACTGTGCAATGATGATGGGTGTAGTTTCCATGACTACAAAGGTACTGGATTCCGTAAACGGAGCTTTTGAGGTTGGTATTCTTCCTATGGTATCTGCGACAGAGGAAGGGAAATGCACAGGTGAGCCGGCCGGCGGTACCGGAACCTTTATTGGAAACAATGGAAATGAGAAGCAGATGCAGGGAGCATATGAGTTTATTAAATATGCAAGTACCGGTGAATCAGCTGCACACTTTGCAGTAAAGACAGGATATCTTGCACCAAACCAGGAGGCCTATGACAGCGAAACCTATCAGACTTATGTAAAAGAAACCTTCCCGGCTGTTGCTTCTGTGTATGATTCTCTCGCAAAATCCGATGATTCTGCATTGAATCCCTATATTCCGATTTCCAATGAGATGAAAGCTGCAAATAAGTTTGCCATTGAAACTGCAGCTGCTGACAGCAAAGCAGATCTGAAGCAGGTAATTCATACAGCAGCGGAATCCATTCAGGAAGCTATTGACCTATATAACCAGTCTAATCCGGAATAGGGGGTTTGAAAATGAATAAAAAACGGCTTCTTGTATGTTCTGTAGATGCTATGGTCTGTGAGGATCTGGAGCTTTTAAAAGAGCTGCCGAATTTTCGGAAATATCTGGCAGGAGGCTGTGAAGTAACGGAGGGGATGCGTTCTGTATACCCCTCCGTTACTTATCCAGCCCATGTTTCGATGATTACTGGCTGTTATCCGGGAACTCACGGTTTGACCAGTAATTTTCGATTTTCCGTGAAACCAAAAGAGCAGAACTGGCTCTGGCATGGCGGATATCAGGTAGAGGATCTGTTTGCTGCAGCAAAAAAGGCCAGTTATACAACTGCTGCCATTTCCTGGCCGGCAACAGCTGGAAATCCTAATGTGGACTGGCTGATGGCAGAGTATTGGATGCCAAAGCCGGGGGACACTCTGCGAAGCAGCTTTTCGGATGCCGGATCTTCTGAGGAAATGCTGAAAATCATTGAAGCAAATCAGTGTTATCTTCCGGAAGGGTGGCAGCAGGGCGGCAAAGCGGCTTTTATGCAGTGGCCGGTAATTGATGATTTTAATATCCATGTAGCCTGCGATGTCCTGAGAGAGAAAAAACCAGATGTGTGCTTTGTCCATACAGGGACATTTGATACATATCGCCATCGCTATGGCCTGTTTGGTCCGTGGATGAAAGAGGCAGTGTACCGTCTGGATGGATATCTTGGCGCTTTGATGGAAGCCTGCCGTGCCGGCGGTTTTCTGGAACAGGTAAATCTGGTGCTGGTCAGTGATCATGGACAGCGGAGCATCAGCCGAAACTTGAATTTGAATGTGCTGTTTGCAGATCAGGGATGGATTCAGACGGGAGCGGAAGGGGAAATCCTGGATTGGCAGGCTGTCAGCTTTTCTAATGCCATGTCGTCTCTCATTTATCTGCGCTGTCCGGAAGATGAGCAGCTGCGGCAACAGGTTTATTCTCATCTGCTGCAATGGCAGGAGGAAGGCATCTACGGGATCGGAACTGTGTTTACTGCCAAAGAAGCGTGGGAACAGCATCATCTGAAAGGAAACTTTTCTTTTGTGGTAGAAAGTGACGGCTATACATCTTTTGGAGATCGGGCAGTACGCCCATTGGTGCAAGCCTTCGATGATTCCGATTACCGACTTGGCCGGGCGACTCACGGAGGTTTACCGGATTTCGGTCCCCAGCCGGTATTTGTGGCAAAGGGACCGGATTTTCAATGTTATCGCATGTTGCAACGACGCGACCTGATAGATGAGGCTCCTACCTATGCGCGTCTTTTGGGAATTACGCTAAAGCATTCAGAAGGAAAAGAAATGGAGGAATTTTTACGATGAAAATCTATCTGGTTCGCCATGGAGAAACTGACTGGAACCGGGAAGAACGGATTCAGGGTCAGGCAGATCTTCCCCTGAACAATCAGGGCATGGAGCAGGCACAGATTCTGGCCAAGCAACTGGCAGACGTTCCCTTTGAGGCAGTGTTTTGCTCTACGCTAAAGAGGGCAAGACAGACGGCCCGGATCATAAAAGGAGAGCGCCCGATTCCAATGGCAGAGGATGCGCGGCTGATGGAAATCAGTTTCGGCCGCTATGAAGGAAGAAAAATTGAGGCTATCTTAAACACACCAGAAGATCCGATTTATCATTTTTTCCAGGAGCCGGACCGGTATACACCGCCGGAGACAGCAGAATCCTTTCAGGATGTGGAAAAACGGGTAAAGGAGTTTTTTACACAGGTAATTCTGCCTTTAGAAGGCCAATATGAGACAATTCTGATAGTAGCTCACGGTGCAGTCAACCGTTTGCTTGTCAATCCATTTCTGGGGATTTCCCTTCACAAATTCTGGAGCTCTGCTATGGAAAATTGCTCCATGTTTATTCTGGAGATCGTAGATGGACAGCTCCACCTGGAGCGGGAGGTGCAGAAATGAAGCTATATCTTTCCAGTTATTGTATTGGTCCACGAGATTATTCATGGCTTCTGGATTGTGTGGCCGGATTTGAGAAACCAATCGGAGTAGAATTTGCAGTCGGCTTCCCTGGAAAAAATCCGGATCCTCCTTTTCTGGCTCAGGAATCTGCATTTTCTGGTGTACCGATACTTCTTCATGCGCCATATGCGGAATTCTGTACCGAGCCGGGAAGCAAAGAGGAACTGGAGGCAGAACAAGAATTTCAAAAGACCTGTCAGCTGTATCAGCAATTTCATGCTGCTTCCGTAGTATTTCATACCCATGAGGGTCCTGTTCCGGACGAACAGCGATTGGCCCGCCAGAAACGGTCCGCACAGGTATTATCCTTTTGGGCACCGCTTCTGAGGGAACGAAATATGCGGGGAACTGTGGAAAATGTAGGGTATCCTGCCAGGAAAAATGTGCTGTTTTCTCAGGAAGAATTTATCGCGCTGTTCGAAATACTTCCACCAGAGTGGGGATGTCTTATTGATACCGGCCACGCACTGCTAAATCATTGGGATTTGCCGGAAGTAATCCAGAAACTGGGAAGCCGAATTCACGGTTATCATCTGAATCAGAATGACGGAGTCCATGACAGCCATCTGTCTTATTATGCACCAGAAGGAATAATCTCAAAAAAAGAAGCGGATCAAATTATTCAGGCAGCAGCATTCTATAGCCCGAATGCGAATCTGATTCTGGAATACGGCCCCTACGAATGGATCTGCAAAGAAGGAATTTACGAGGATTTCCGGAAAATCTGCCAGGCGGCAGGTTGTTAGGCTCGCCATTGATGGGAAAATGGATTTAGGAGCAGAAAGTTTGCAAGGTCTTTCATACGCAGTTGACATCATCCGTATCTCCTGTGTTATAATCAAAAAATAAAAAACAAAATCATACAGAGGTGGATACATGAATCGTATAAATAAAGCGAATTTGATTTTGGCAGAAAATCTTGTTGAGGATATCATGGATAAATTTGAGGCCTGCGGCATTGCGGCAGCCATCATCGATGGTGACGGAAATACTGTATTTGAAAAATTCTGGGGTGTCAGGGATAAAGAATCCGGTAAAGAGATGAACGGAGATACGATTTTCGGAATTGCTTCTGTAACAAAGTCCTTTACCTGTCTCGCAATTATGCAGATGGAGGAGAGAGGGATCCTCGATCTTGACGATCCGGTCAGCAAATATATTCCTGAATTTACTAACAAAAACCAGGACAAGATTACCATTCGTCATCTTATGAGTCATGCAGCAGGCTTTTTCCCGCTTCCCAGAATTTTAGTTAATCAGGTTGCCGAGGCTCTGGGACTGGATGAATCCGTGACAGGTGCTTTTGCCTATCATGATGGATTGGCCCAGGAGGGGATTCGTCTGATCGCTAAACGGCTGGATGAACAGACAAAGGAGAATGGATTAAACGGAAAACCAGGAGAATATCTAAGTTATTGTAATGATGGCTTTTGCCTTTTATCCGACATTATTCGGAGATATGGCGGAGAGCCGTCCTTTGCTGACTATCTCATTAAGAATATTCTAAAGCCTCTTCATATGGATAGAAGCTTTTGCGATTTTCTCCGTCCCAGCCTCGATGAAAATGCTGCCACGCTTTATAAAAAAATCGACGGAAGCATGGTTGGCCATAGAAATTACCATGATAACGCATTGGTTTTAAATGGAAGCGGTGCAATGAAATCTACCTTAAATGATTTGAAAAAATACCTTCAGATGTACCTGAACCTCGGTCGTACAGCAGATGGAACCAGAATCTTAAGCCAGTACCGTGTGCGTGAAATGTGCAAGCCTCGTCAGCCCTATAACGGAAACGGCTATTATGGATATGGGGTATCCATGAAAAATATGGATGACTTGACAATCATCGAACACGGAGGCTCACTTACAGGTGTTTCCTCCCATATTGCATGGTCCTATGAAGCTGATGCAGCAGTAATTGTGCTGTGCAATACATCTGGTGTTCCGGTCAGCCTAATCTCTGATGGACTGATGAAGGTCTATAACGGAAAAAGTCCTGTTGAAAAAAGAGATTCCTGGCAAGAAACACCCTGGAGTGAGGAGACCAGGCATTCTGCAGCAGGCACTTATGTTTCCGGCGAAGGAATCACAGTAAAACTATATTTGAAAGAAGACGGTTCTATCGGACTAACAGAAGATGAAAAAGAAAAACCATTGATTACAGTCAGTCCATATACTGCCATTGTGCGCAACCCCTATTCCGATCTCTTTCTTCGTCTGATTAGCGATGAGGAGAGGGGAATTTTTGCAATAGCATATGGAAGCCGTATGATTCCCAGGCGCCGGTAAGCAATTAGGACACTGATTTCAACTTTCCCATGGAAACACATGGGAAGGTTGAATAAATTCTTATAAAAGCCTTTTTGCAAAGGTATCAAGCAAACGGATTGTCTCGTCGATATCTTCTTTCTTTGCTTCCGGGTGGAGCGTGCACATGCGTAAAACAGTTTTTCCATTTAAAACAGTAGTAAATACAGCGGCATATCCGCTTTCCAGAATTTCTTTTGATATTTTTTCATTGAAAAGATTTAATTCATTTTCTGAAAATCCCTTTGGTGCATAACGGAAATTCAGCATGGCAAGCTGAGCAGGAGAGATGATTTCCCAATCCGGAAGCACGCGCAGCGCTTCCTCTGCCCAATTTGCCAACTGAAATCCGTGCTCAATTGCGCTGCCTATTAAGTCAGTTCCTAAAATCTGCAGAGTAAGCCATAGCTTTAAACCTCTCGCAGGCCTTGTAAGTTCCATTCCAATATCCCAGGTATTCAGATTTTCAGAATCACCTTCAACATCTTTTAGATATTCAGGACTTACATGAAAGCTGTGAAATAAATGCTGCACATTTTTTACAAGAACCATGGCACATCCATAAGTCTGATAAAGCCACTTGTGAGCATCCCAGCTAATACTGTCTGCCAGCTGTGTGCCGTCAAGAAGATGCTTATATTTGGGACTCAGCAAAACAGATGCGCCATAAGCTCCGTCAATATGGAACCACATGTTGTACTTTCCTGAAATTTCTGATAATGTTTTAAACGGATCAATACTTCCTGTATTTGTAGTTCCGGCAGTTCCAATGATAACAAACGGAATCAGTCCGTCCTTTTTATCTTTTAAAATCTGTTCTTCCAAAAGCTCTGTATTGATAGTAAAGTCACTCCGGGAGGGAATGATTCGAATACGGGTATTTGGAATTCCGATAATGCGAAGTCCCTTTGCAACAGAGCTGTGTGTCTGATCGGAAATATAAGCAACTCCAAGATGCAGCGTCTGATCATCTAATTTATTATCTCTGGCCGCCGTGAGGGCAGTAATATTCGCCATAGAACCACCGCTTACAAATACGCCGCCTGACTGTTTGCCAAAACCAGCCTGTTCGCAAAGCCATTTTAATAATTTTTGTTCAATACAATTTACCATTGGCGCAAGCTTACTTCCGCCTGCGTGGATATTATAGGCAGAAGTCATAATATCTCCCAGCCAGGAAATTGAAGATGCGGGACCAGGAACGAATCCAAAGAAACGGGGATGGTTGGAGTCACCGCGATACTGGTAGACTTCTTTCATCATTTCTTCCACAACCTCCTTGGCAGGACGTCCATCCCGGGAAATCTCCAGAGCTTTGACCTTTTCCATCTGCCCGTCCGGCATATTCCAGATTACCTGCTGTGTATGGATATTGTGTTTATCAAGACAGAAATTGTGAACAAAATGCTTAATTTCTGTTTCCAGCTGAGAACTGTTTAAAATGTTTTCACTATTTAGCATATCTTAGATCCTTTCTTCAGTCCGTCTATTGATGTTTTTGCAGTAGTAGTGTACACTAAAAACATCTATTTGTTAAATTTATAAATATCATAATATATATGAAAATAATTGATAATGGAGACTTTATGGAAATTCGTAACATCACTACTTTTTTAAAAGTAGCAGCAACTCAGAATTTTTCAAAAGCAGCAGAACAGTTAGGCTATTCTCAATCAGCTGTAACCATACAGATTCAGCAATTAGAAAGAGAGCTGCAGACACAATTATTTGAGCGTATCGGAAAACGAGTCTATCTGACAGAAAGTGGTCAGGAATTTGTATCCTATGCAAATCAGGTTATGAATGCCGTGGAACAGGCAGCAGCATTTTCTGGTGAAAAAAATGCTGTAAAAGGAAAGCTTCGAATAGGAGGAGTAGAATCTGTCTGTACTACATTGATTCCGGAACTAATCCTTGAATTACATGAAAAGTTTCCGGAAATTGAGCTGATTATCCGTTCCGGAACAACAGATGAATTGATAGAGCTGGCCAAAAGAAATGAGCTTGATTTTGTTTTTACCCTGGATAAAAAATTCAATCATCCGGAATGGGTTTGTGCTTCACAGACAGTAGAGGAAATTATTTTTGTAGCACCAAAAGATCAGAAACGTTCCGAAGTACCAATTGAAGAACTGGTGCAAAAACAATTTATTTTGACAGAGCGCGGAGCTGCTTATCAATACGAACTGGAACGTTTGCTTGCAGAACAGGAACTTCGGATTGAGCCGATTCTGGAAATTGGAAATACCGAAACCATTATCAAATTAGTAAAAAGAGGAATAGGCTTTTCTTTTTTACCGAAATATACGGTAAGCTATGAATTAGAAACAGGACAACTGGTTCAAATTCAAACAAATTTGCCGGTTGTAACGATGTATTGTCAATTGCTTTATCATAAAAATAAATGGTTAACACCACAGATGAAAACATTGATTCAACTGGCAAGAAAATTGGAGTAGAAAAGCACAGATAAAAAGAATTTAAAAGCATTAAATGGAAAAGGATAGTCCTGTGTTTTCCTATTTTCAAAACGGAGAGGAAATCACGGAAGAAGAATATAACACCAGCCTCAAAAATTATGAAGTGCCTCTTACATCTGCAATTAATTGGATAAAGATTTGATCATTCTCCTTGATGATTTGCATATTTTCGGTTGGCTGCAAAAGACAGAAAAAGGGGAAATTTGTGCGAGAAATAAAACCGTGACAGTCCATCTGCGGTCTGTCACGGTTCTTTCTGTCGTTATAGTTTCTTTACCCGCTTCATAGCTGCCTGTACCATACCGGTTAATGCAAACAATGCCAGGGCATTGGGGATAACCATCAGGTTATTAAACATATCAGACAGCTCCCATACCAGGTCATTGGAAGCCAGGGTGCCCAGGAAAATAAAGAACAGGGCAAGAATAGTATATACCTTTGTAGCCTTTTCGCCGAAAAGATAGGCAACATTGATCTTTCCAAAAAGATTCCATCCAAGAATGGTAGAAAAGGCAAAGAAGAACAGGGTAATTGCAATAAACACAGCGCCAAACTGTTCTCCGAAAACCAGTCCGAAAGCAGTCTGAGTCAGGTTTGTTTTATTAACCACTTCTGTAACTGCGCCGGTATAGCCGTTTGCAAGAATTCCGTCACTGGTATATAAAGTAGAAATAACTACCAGGGCATTTAAGGTAAGAACAACGAAGGTATCAATGAAAACACCAATCATTGCCACACAGCCCTGCTCGTGGGGGGATTTTACATTTGCCAGCGCATGCGCATGGGGAGTGGAACCCATACCGGCTTCATTGGAGAATAAGCCACGCTTTGCGCCCTGCGTCAGCGCAATTTTCAGTGCTGCACCAACAGAGCCGCCAATAATAGCCTGAGGCTGGAAGGCATACTGGAAAATCATTCCAAAGGTTGCAGGAATGTATTTTATTCTGGCTGCTAAGAGAACCAAACTTCCAACTAAAAACAGAGCAGCCATAATGGGAACCAGTTTTTCTGTAACCGCTGCAAGACGTTTGATTCCCCCCAGGAAAATAAAGCCACAGATGACAACAAGAATCAGGCCTACAACCCAGGATGGAATGCCAAAAGCTGTCTGGCAGGTCGATCCAATGGAGTTAGACTGTACCATGCAGCCAAAAAAGCCCAATGCCAGGGTAATTGCAACTGCGAAAAAGCCAGCCAGAAATTTTCCCAGAGAGCCCTTAAAGGCAGTTGTTATGTAATAAACAGGACCGCCGTGGATATTGCCGTCTTTATCAATGATACGTGTTTCCTGAGCAAGAGTGGCCTCTGCATAAATCGTAGCCATACCAAAGAATGCAATCACCCACATCCAAAAAATAGCGCCAGGGCCTCCGGTCAGAATTGCACCAGATGCGCCGACAATATTGCCGGTTCCTACCTGAGCAGCAATGGCTGTAGCCAGCGCCTGGAAAGAGCTCATACCAGATTCATGCTTTTTGCCATTCAGCGTCAGATTGCCAAATACGTGACGCATTCCTTCGCCAAAGCATCGAACCTGGATAAACCGGGTCTTGATGGAGTAGCACAGTCCGACTGCAATCAGCATAATGAACAGAATGTAATCGGAAAGGTAGCTGTTGATTGTTTGTACGATGGGTAACAGTGTTTCAGACATTTTTTCTTCTCCTCACATACATAAAAATAGAGCAGCTGATATTCGCTGCTCTGAAAAAACATGTAAATTGAGAAAAGGCAGTACGAAGAACCCTATTATAAAAGGATTCTCGCCTCTGTCTCCTTTACCTGAGAGATTCAGTCCGTCAGGACCTTACACCTTCGGTACTCAATTAAGAGTTTTTCCAGAGTATTCTCCACTTCCAGTTTCCGTATATCCAGATTCAAGAAGTTTCATCGAATGCTTCTACAGAATATCACACAGAAAAGCATTTGTCAATGAGTGGCGGACATTGTTTTTTTAACAAATAAAAATGCATGACCCTGAGAAGGTAATATTTATTATTTCTGCAATACATTGATTCCGTGAAACCTCAGAAAATTTCTTGCTGCCCGTGACAGCGGATAATCTATGTTTACAATAAATGCGCTTGTGATAAACAGATTCTCATCTGATAAATGCTTTACTGACAGATCAGAAATATGCTCTAAGTTGTTTTTTGTCAATGATGCAAGTGCAATCGTATCAAACGATCTTGCCCATTCAATGGCAGTCGCATTGGACGAGGTGATAATTGAAATATTCGGCGACAGCAGATGGTGACGGAAGGAGGAACGAACCAAATCCAGGCAGTCAAACGGAACTGCTAATGGATAATCAACCAGTCTGGAAATTTCCAGAACATCGCCTGCATTCACCAGTGGGTGATCCAGTGAGCAGAGTGCTACGATTTCTTCCTTCTCATATGGATAGACTGCCAGCGAGGCATGACGTGGAAGATTGGAACGGATTAACCCAATTTCAGTAACATGGTTCAGCACATTGGGGATAGCAAAATCACTGGGGATTTCGTAAAAATCAAAGTTAACATTGGGATACGCAGCCCGGAAATCATCGAACAGATGGTGGAGGAAAAAAGCAGAATTTCCTGCAGGTATAGAAAGCTTTAAATGTTCGGAAAAGACTGTGTTTTTATTATGGATCTCATTGTGAAGTTTTTCCTCCGCCCTGCAGATTTCCTTGGCATACAGATAAAAAGTCCGCCCTGCATCTGTCAGTTCCAGCTTGTGGCGGTTTCGAATCAGCAGCTTTGTACCGTAATAGCTTTCTATGTTTTTTAGTTGATTACTCAAGGATGGCTGGGCAATCAGCAACTGATTGGATGCAGCTAAAATGCTTCCGCATTCTACAATGGTAACAAAATTCCGATAAGATTCTAATGTCATGAGATACCCCCATAATATAATAATATTATTATATAAAGTATTTAAAAATAATAGTATTATTATATAAAAAAGTGTGCTAAAATGCAAATTGTTTTTAAGTATACTTATAAAAAACAAGATATTTATAAGAAAAATTAATTAACAAAAATAAGGAGAATAAAAAATTACGATGAGTACCTTACTGACAGATTTACTTGCCGTATTTGGTGTTGTTTTGAATGCACTTCCCCAGGGACTTTTGGCGCTTTCTTTTGGATTTGCCGCAGTTCCGACGGCCATGGCATTTTTTATCGGAGCGCTGGGAAATGTAATTACGGGAAATGTAGCGCCGATCTCTTTTCAGGCAGAAACCATAACCTATGCGGGAACCAGCGGAAGAGATCGTTCTGAACGGTGTACCATGATCTTTATTGGAGCAGCAATTCTTACGATTGTAGGCGCATGCGGAATGCTGACAAAAATTGTAGATTTTATTGGAAATGATATTGCAAACGGTATGATGGCTGGTGTTGGTCTGATTCTGACCAACGCGGCTGTCGGTATGATGAAAGAAGACCGAATTGCCGGTGGAGTATCTCTGGCAGCAGCAGTAATTACTTATCTTTTGACCAGCTCCAGCGCCAATACTCTCGTTTACACTATCGTTGTTTCTGTAACAGTTTCCAGTATTGTATCAGCGGCTGTGAATAAAGAGAAGAAAAATATCGTGATCGTGGATGACAAATTTCATCGTCAGAAATTCACACTTAACGGAAGAGTCATTCTCGGCGCGCTTGGTATGGTATGCTTAAACATTGGATCCAATATTTCCTTCGGAGCAATTACTGCCAGCATGGCAGGAGCAGATTCCTTTAATGTCGATCACCTGACCTTGATTTCTTCCCTTGCCGATATGGGATCCTCCTTCTTTGGCGGCGCACCGGTTGAGTCAATTATCTCAGCTACTGCAAATGCACCGCATCCAGTATGGGCCGGTGTAGCAATGATGGTTGTGGTAGGTGTGATTCTTTTAAGCGGCCTGCTTCCAAAAATCGGAAATTACGTTCCCTCCTCATCCATCGCCGGTTTCCTTCTTGTATTGGGACTGTTTAAGACATTTGTTCTTGACGCACCGGCAGCACTGGCTGTAAATCCGGCAGTCGGCGGAACTGCACTTGTTGTAACAGCAATCTCTAATCCTTTTCTTGGAATGCTTGCCGGAATCGCAGCCAGAAGCCTTGGACTGTAAAATAGGCTTTGTGAAAATAATAATATAAATAAATATGATAAGGAAAACATGTGTAGAATGGAGAAAAGAACGATGAAAAACTATGAATTAACACTTTGTGGTGTAAAGCGCATACTCCCGTTTGTTGATTTGGAAAATGATCTGGCATTTGCCAGTTTTGTAATTATGGGAGATACAGAGCTTATTACAGCCTGTGCACCTGAACTCGCAAATAAAATCAGTGATGCAGATGTTATCATCACAGCAGAAGCAAAGGGAATTGCTCTGGCTTATGAGATCAGTAAAATCCTTGGAAAGAATGAGTTTATTGTGGCAAGAAAGAGTATAAAATCCTATATGAGCGGTGTGGTTTCTGTCTCCGTACATTCCATCACAACATCTGGAGAACAGCACTTATATCTGGATGGCCATGATGCAGAAAAACTTCGCGGCAAAAAGGTCTGCATCCTTGATGATGTGATTTCTACCGGAGAATCTCTCTATGCACTGGAAGCTCTGGTTGAAAGCGCAGGAGGAATTGTCACGAAAAAAGCTGCTATACTTGCAGAAGGAAATGCGGCAAAAAGAGAGGATATTATCTTTCTTCAGGAGCTTCCTCTGTTCCGGAAATGCAAGAATGGAAGCTATGAGATTCAAAAAGCAGAAGTGTAAAGACAAAAGTCAAAAAAGGATGTGCCTTAATACATTTCTGCGCTGGAGCACGGCTGCGTCAGCAGCCTTTTTCCTCTGGCGTACACTGCGTATTCCCGCGAAGCTGATATAAAAAAGCGTTCTCTTCCAAAATGATCTTAAATAACTCCTTCTTTCTTAATATCTGCATTGGTGAATACATAGACCTTCTTAAACTGCATATTCAGCATAATACCTGCCTCTATTCTGGAAATATCAACAAATATGACTCTTTCTTCTCTTTGTATTGACATACCTATTTGCATATGATATGATAGCAATGCGAACGCATGTTCGATTTGCAAGATTGCAATACCAAACGCACAATAGGTTTTAAATTAACTGATCATACGCATTCTCAAATCATACACATATATGACAAAATCATTATGGAGGAAAAACAGTCATTATGAATCTTATAGATTTAAAAGCGCAAATTGAAAACTATATACCTTATAACGAGCAGGAGCAACAGGATAAAGAAGAAATTTTACGACACCTTTCACAGTCAGATTCTATTTTAACAAGGGATAACCGGAATGCACATATTACTGTTGCAGCGTGGATTACAGACAAGAAACGTCAGAAGGTTTTGATGGCATATCACAACATATATCACTCCTGGGCCTGGCTTGGCGGTCATGCAGACGGAAATCCAGACTTAAAAGAGGTTGTACGAAAAGAAATTGCAGAAGAAAGCGGTTTAAATTCTGTCAGCTTTGTATCTGACAATATTTTTTCTTTGGAAATTTTAACGGTAGCAGGGCATGAAAAAAACAACAAATATGTATCCTCTCATCTGCATCTGAATCTTACCTATTTGTTAGAAGCAGATACAAAGCATCCTATTAGAATTAAAGCAGATGAAAACAGCCAGATTGCCTGGATTGATGTAAATGAAATAAGCCAGAAATCCAATGAAAAATGGTTTGTGGAACGTATTTATTCCAAACTGTGTAAAAAAGTAGAAGAGTTGCAGCAGTAGCCTGTTAAAAGTATAAAACCAGCAGTATCTATTTTAAGGAGGCATTGAAGTTTGAAGGAGCGTATCTACATTGCGTTTGATCTGAAAAGCTTTTATGCTTCCGTTGAGTGCCGGGAGCGCGGACTAGATCCCATGGATACAAATCTTGTTGTTGCAGATGAAAGCCGGACAGACAAAACCATTTGTCTTGCTGTTACCCCACCTTTGAAAAGCTGTGGCATTTCAGGTCGCGGACGCTTATTTGAAGTAAAGCAGCGGGTCATAGAAGTCAATTCCGAACGGCGTTACCGTGCACCACAGCATAAGCTGTCCGGATCCTCTTACCTTTTTTCCGAGCTACAGGCCAATCCCTCCCTTGCGATTGATTTTATTATTGCACCGCCACGAATGGCATGCTACATGGAATACAGTACCCGGATTTATACCATTTACATGAAGTATGCTGCACCAGAAGATATTGTTGTGTATTCCATTGACGAGGTATTTATAGATGTAACCGATTATCTTGATGCCTTCCAGCTTTCCCCTCATATGCTCGCCATGAAGATCATTCAGGACATTCTATCTGAAACCGGAATTACAGCAACCGCTGGGATTGGGACGAATCTTTTCCTTTGCAAGGTTGCAATGGATATTGTGGCAAAGCATATTCCGCCAGATAAAAATGGAGTACGTATTGCAGAACTGAATGAGATGAGCTACCGCCAGATGCTTTGGTCTCATCAGCCCCTTACGGATTTCTGGCGTGTAGGACATGGCTATGCCAGAAAACTAAAGGAACATGGTATGTTTACTATGGGAGATGTGGCCTTATGTTCTGTCGCCCATGAGGAGCTTTTGTACACGCTCTTCGGAAAAAATGCAGAGTTGCTGATTGATCATGCCTGGGGCTGGGAACCGTGCACCATCAAAGATATTAAGGCCTATCGTCCAACCAGCCAAAGTCTGGGAAGTAGTCAGGTTCTTCCTTGTCCTTATTCCGCAGAAAAAGCAAGACTTGTTCTTCGAGAAATGGTCGATCAGCTTGTTCTGGATTTAGCTGACAAAAAGCTCATCACGGATCAGCTTGTTCTTACCGTAGGATACGATATTGAAAATTTGGCGGTTCCACAGCGATGCAGCAATTACCAGGGACCAGTCGTCCTGGATTCTTACGGACGCCAAATTCCCAGACACGCCCACGGAACGGCCAGCCTTAGCTGCCATACAGCTTCTTCAAAAGAGTTGATTCGTGCAGCGTCTGACCTTTTTGACCGCATTGTTAATCCCATTCTTCTTATCCGCCGTCTCTCCATTACTGCGAATCATACAGTACCGGAACGTTCTGTCTCCACCCCCATTCTCTATGAGCAGATGAATCTTTTTACTGATTATGCTGCCCTTGAAAAAAGGCGTAAGAAAAAACAGGCTGAACTGGAACGAGACAAAAAGCTGCAGCAAGCAATATTGACTATTAAAAAGAAATACGGACGGAATGCTATTTTGAGAGGAATGAGTTTGGAGGAGGGCGCTACAGCTAGGGAACGAAATAAACAGATTGGCGGCCATAAGGCCTAGCATCCATTAATTCATCTGAAAAAGGAAGGTTTATATGTACGAGGATATTCTTTATCTGCCCCACCACACATCTCCGTCAAGACCCCCTATGCCGATGTCTGACCGGGCTGCCCAGTTTTCCCCTTTTGCTGCTCTGACCGGCTATGAAGCAGCTGTGAAAGAGGCCGCCCGCCTGACAGAGCAGAGGATTGAACTGGATGAAAATGAAAAAGCAATTCTTGATGCCAAGCTGTCGCTGCTTCAGAAAAACCTCAGTCTGTCCCCAGAAGTAACTCTTACCTATTTCCAGCCCGATAAGCAAAAAACCGGAGGCACCTATCGTTCTGTAACCGGAAAGGTACAAAAAATTGACACCAGTAACAAATGCCTGATCCTCGAAAATGGAAAGAGAATCTCTGCATCTGATATCCTGAAAATTGAGTTTTGATTCTGCTGCTTTTTCATCTGAAATCATCTGTTTTCTATTGTTTTTATTTTTTAACTATTCCGAAAATATGTTGTTTTAATTGAGAATTTTCTATTAATATGGTATAATGTAGATGCTCGAAAGGAGGTTTTTTATGAAAAAACAAATCATTACCATTAGTCGGGAATATGGCAGCGGCGGACGCCAGATTGGGCTTTTGACAGCAGAACGTCTGGGTATGAAGTTTTATGACAAGGCCTTGATTGAGGCAGCATCCAGGGAAATTGGATTTCCAGAGGATATGATTGCAGATCATGATCAAAAGCTGACAAACAGCCTGCTTTATAATTTTGCCCTTGGGACCCTCCGCGGAGCAGCCTTTCCGAATGAACTGGAAAGCAAATACCTTCCTCTGACAGAACAGGTTTTCCGGGTACAGAAACAAACGATTGAAGAGGCCGCCAAACAGGGACCTGCTGTATTTATTGGACGGTGTGCCGATGCTATTCTCCAGGATCGCGATGATGTCCTGCGTGTTTTTGTATATGCAGACATAGAAAAGAGAAAACAGAGAGCCATTGAAGAATATGGCGAGATGGAAGAGTGTATTAGCCGCTTTATCCGGGAAAACGATAAAAGGCGACGGATTCATTATGAAAACTATACCGATCAAAGATGGGGGGATAGGGAAAACTACGATTTGATGTTAAACAGCGGATTCCTTGGCATTGACAAATGCGTGGATTTAATTTGTGAGGCAGCAAAATAATCCGATACCACAGACATTATCTGGTGGTTATTGTATAGCCGCCACATGGAGGAGTATTTACTTATGAAAAAGCATAAAAAACTTACAGCACAATTTACGGTCATTATGGCTTTCTCATTTATCCTATCTGGCTGCAGTTCAAAAAATGCGGAGGAGTCCTCCACGGCTGTCGAAATTACAGAAGAAGAGGAAACGTCTGTAGAAAATAAGTCTCCGGCAGAAGACGATACATCTGTCGGGTCTAACGAAAAAAGCCCGGATACCACAACATCTGATGATAAGCCGGAAAACAGCTCCCAAAACGAGGTTCTTGATATTTTAATCGAAAATCATATGCAATATGGGTATATGACTTCCGGCGAGCGTTCTATGGCTATAACGACCGATTATGACAGTCCGTTGCTGGACACCAAATACTCCCTCACCTATCCAGAACTTTATGATGCTCTTTTCAGAGAAGCACAGCATGATGCCTCACTTGCATCTGAAAACATGACAAGCTTTGAAGATTCTGCGAAGGAATTCCTTACAGATAACATAACTTCTGCAGAACGTCTTTTCGATGAAAAGCGAATATCTATCATAAGAGCTGACTCAAAACTGCTCAGCTTCAGGGAAGATGTGTCCTGGTTTGGAGGCGGAGCACATGGAAACTATGGCACAACGGGAAAAAACTATGATACGGTTTCTGGCAGGAAACTTTCTCTTAACGACGTGATTGCAGATAAAGAACAGTTCATAGAGGCCGTGAAAAATCAACTCAATGAGAATTACAACGTAAAACAGGGATATTCTCTGAATATTGACTATGGAGAACAGCTCCTACGAGATTCCTTTCACTTCGATACCGATTCCGAAGAGGTGGAATGGACCCTTTGTTATACCCAGATTTCGGTATATTTTTCACCTTACACACTGGGTTCCTACGCAGAGGGAGCACAAACCGTTGTACTTTCCTTTGACCAGTATCCTGAACTGATAAAACCTGAATATACAGAAAATCTTCCAGACGCCTATATTTACAAGCTGACCCCCTATGAAAATACTATTTTTGAAGATTTAGACAGCGATGGCAACTCTGAAAAACTAGATATCAATATCACTTATACCGGACGGGAAGATGAATATCCAGAAGAATATACCCTGACAATACAGTCTGGCAGCATGGAGTGTAATTTCAATTTTCGAAGCTATGGCAACTGTGAACCGTTTTTTGTAAAAAATACAGACGGAAGCTGTTATCTGTATCTGTTCACCAGCCATGAGAATGATTACAGCGTTTTACTGATATATAAAATAACAAATTCCAATGTTACCCCTGCCTCTTTAGATAATTTCGCCCCGTTCTGTCTGGAACAGAATTATGAAGAGCTGGAAACCAATCTGGAGAATTCCTATCGTTCGGCTTACAGAACACTCAATTACACCCTTACAAATCCGGAGCATATGATGCTGTCGTCCCGCCTGAGTACACTCAGTACCTGTTTTGGATACAAGGATTATCACGCAAATGTAACAGGAGCACCTCAGTCAGAACAGGATTTTCTCATATCCGATCCTCTGCGCTTTCAGTTAAAACAGGATTTTGAGCTGGAGCTTTGCGGAAAGGACGAAAAGCCGTCCGGCAAAAATCAGATCGTTTCAAAGGGTGCCGTCCTGTATCCCTATGCTACAGACGGAATCAGCTATCTGCTGTTTAAGGATGCAGATGGAACTCTTTTCTATGCAGAGATTGAGGTAAACCAATATCCTCAGCTTATAAATGGTGTTATTGCAGAGGATGTATTTGACGGTATAAGATATGCTGGATGAGTGGAATACTGATCAGCTTCCTGACGGAAGCTTGATGAGCCAAAGCGTTCTAAAAAAGTAAATCAAATAAAAAGCATCATTCACAGAGGCGGTATTTTTTGATACCCCTCTGTTTTTATGTCACAGGAAATTTCTATGACAGGAAAGCACTCCAAAGAAATCTCCCTGCGGAAAAGAAAAACACGCCCGTCTTTTATGCACATTACATATTATCTGCTATAAAAAACGAATAATTACACCATTATTAATAACGCATCAATAAAATAAAGCAATTTAAAACAAAATAATATACAAATCTTTGTTGTTTCATTTATGTATTTGATACAAAATAACGGTTAAAAATGTCGGAATAATGAATAAAAAGTAAAAAATAAAAAATTCACCCTTCCGGCAATAAAGAAAAGTAAAAAGATCCAAAACACAAAAAAAGGCCCTCTTGTTATAATAAAGACAACAAAACAAGTGCAGAATGGCTGCAGAATTTTAAGGAGGAACGTGATTATGAAGTTGAAAAAAGGAGTAGCTCTTTTACTGGCGTCAGCAGCAATGGTATCCCTTGCAGGATGCGGAGGAAATTCTGGTGGAAGTGGAAGCAATGCTTCAAATGCAGCAGGTGGAAGCAGTGAGCTCCCGACTCTGCGTGTAGCAGCAATGCCAACCATTACCAGCCTTCCCACCTATTATATCCAGAAAAACGGACTGGATGAAAAAGCAGGATTTAAAATGGAAGTTACCATGTTTGATACTGGAGCTCCTATGAATGAGGCCCTGGCTGCAGACTTATGGGATGTAGGGCAGATGGGTGCAGCCGCAGTAACCGGTATGGCAAACTATGATGAGCTGATTATCGGTGAAGTTCTGGAATCTACTGATGGACAGGGCGTATTTGTTTCTCCGGACTGCCCTGTAGCACAGGACACTGGTTTTAATCCATCCATGCCCACTGTGCTTGGAAGCCCGGAATCCGTTTCAGGCATTACCATTTTAACTCCAGTAGGAACTGCTCAGCACTTTACCGTTTTAAAATGGCTGGAAAAGCTGGGAATGGAGCCGACAGATGTCAATATTGTAAACATGGACACCGTACAGGCTTATCAGGCACTGCAGGCCGGACAGGGCGATGCTGCTTCCTTGAATGTTCCTACCTTCTTTGATGCAAAAAACGACGGCATGGTACAGGTTGCAAACCTGGCCGATATGGGTACTCGTTATGTAGATATGATTGTAGGAAACAGAAAGTCACTGGATGGCAAATCTGATTTAATGCAGGGCTATATCAACTGTGCATTAGAGGCCTGTGAAGCCCTGGAAAAGGATCCGGACATGGCAGCAGATTTGCTGGTAGAATTTTTGCAGGATGCAGGTATGGAAACCAGCAAGGAAAACTGTGTAGCAGACCTGAATCGTGTAAACTGGCTGACCAAGGATGAGTGGAAGGGCCGCGAGCTTGGAAACTTCGCAAAGGAATTAGGCGAATTCTATGTAGAGCAGGGACAGCTGGAAGCAAGTGCAACCGAAAAATTCAACACCAATATAATTACTGATTTTGTAAAGGATTACCAGTAAACAATCCATTAAATCGTAACAGTTCAGCCTTGCATCTTCTTGCCCGCTTACAGCGGATAAGAAGCTTTAGGCGTCCGCCTTATGTGGATTCAGTCAGAAAAAGGCAACCTGCAAAGAATGGCCTGCGACAAGGTTTGCTGCAGGCCGTTTTCCTTAGAAATAGGCTTTATGTGTGGAAAGGTGTGAAAAGCGAATGAAGGAGTTATTTCAAAAATATAAGTTTCAGTTGATTTCCGTATGCTCATTTTTGTTTGTGCTTCTGGTCTGGCAGCTGGTTACTGATGTATTCCATCTGGTAAGCCCTGTTATGCTTCCAAGCCCGACAAAAATTTTAAATACGCTTTGGTATAAGCTGACTGGAGGTACAGTACCTGATGGTTCGTCACTGTTCGAAAACATCTGGTCCAGTCTGAAAATCGCCTTGGGCGGTTATGTAGTAGGCGTCTTAATCGGAGTTCCCTTGGGAATCGGAATGGCATGGAGCCGCCGCTTTGAGCTGTTTGCAAAGCCTCTGTTTGATATTATCCGTCCTGTTCCAGCACTTGCATGGATTCCTTTGATGATTTTATGGCTGGGTATCGGTTACGCATCTAAGGTCGGCATCATTTTCTTTGCTGCCTTTATCAGTGCGACCGTAAACTCTTATACCGGAATCCGCCGTACCAGTCAGGTCCACCTGTGGGTTGGAAAAACCTTTGGGGCAACCAATCGTCAGCTTTTGTTTAAGGTGGCAATCCCCACAGCTCTCCCTATGATTTTTACCGGTCTTCGTCTGGCTCTGGGCTCTGCATGGGTTGCACTGGTAGCCGCTGAAATGCTTGCAGCTACAAGCGGACTGGGATATATGATTCAGATGGCCCGTATGCTGGGACGCCCAGATGTCATTATCGTTGGTATGCTGACCATTGGATTTGTAGGACTGCTTTTAAATACCGTTCTGGAAAGACTGCAGAAACGTTTTGTAAGGAGGGGAAGACAGCATGATTGATTCTACAACAAATAGCCGTTTTTCAAATAAACAGTTGATTGTAATCTACACTATTATTTCTCTGGTATCTCTGCTTATTGTTTGGGAGCTGGCTGCCAGATTTACCGGCGCATCCATGTTTCTTCCTCCGGCAAGTCAGGTTCTTGCAGCGTTTTTCAGAAGCTTTGTAGAACCGATTGGTAAACGCACCATGCTGGCGCATGTAGGGGTCAGTCTGTACCGGGTGGCCGTTGCTTTTTTCTTTGCCACGATTGCAGGCATTGCCCTTGGTGTAGGAATGGGATATTCCAGAACCTTTGAAGCTATTTTTAAACCTATTTTTGAATTTATCCGTCCGATTCCGCCTCTGGCATGGATTCCCCTGTCCATCTTGTGGTTTGGGCTTGGCGATACCGGAAAATTCTTCATTATTTTTTTAGGATGCTTCTGTTTCATTACGGTAAACACCTATGACGGTGCAAAAAATGTGGATCCGGAATTAATCGGAGCAGCCCGTATGCTGGGAGCCAACGAACGCCAGGTATTCTTCGAAATTGTGCTTCCGTCCTCTGTTCCTTATATTTTCGCAGGTCTCCAGATTGCTGTAACCGCTGGATGGAGCGCAGTAGTAGGCGCAGAGATGATTCAGTCCAATGAAGGTGTTGGATGGATGATTGTACGTGGAATGAATACCGGAAATACGGTACAGATCATGGTTGGTATCGTCGCAATTGGTATCGTAGGCTTTATACTGGCGAATTTAACCAGTGCATTAGAAAGGAGACTGTGCGCATGGAACGAGCAGAAGGGAATGTAAAAACAGGAGCTGCCGTGCTGGAATGCCGGAATGTAGGACGCAGTTTTGAAAGCTATGATGGAAGCGGACGCAATGAGGTCCTCCGCGGAATGAATTTTGAAGTGCATGAAAATGAATTTCTGGTACTGTTTGGGGCCGGACAGTGCGGAAAAACAACTCTTCTGAATATTTTAGCCGGTCTGGATATGCCGACAGAGGGCGAAGTATATACCCGAGGAAAAAAAGTAACCGGACCTGCTCCTGAGCGGGGGGTTGTTTACCAGAAAACCTCTCTTTTCCCATGGATGACTGTCGAAGAAAACGTTGGCTTTGGACCAAAGGTACGCCATCTTCCAGCTGAAGAGAAAAATTCCAGAGTCAAGAAATATCTGGAATTAGTCGGACTTACTGGATTTGAAAAAAGTTATCCCAGTCAGCTTTCCGGTGGTATGCGCCAGCGCGTAGGAATTGCCCGGGCTTATGCCAATCAGCCGGATATTATGCTGATGGATGAGCCATTTGGTCATCTGGATGCCCAGACCCGTTATATGATGGAGGAAGAACTTCAGAGGATTTGGCAAAAGGAAAAACGAACTGTTGTATTTGTTACCAACAATATTGAAGAGGCGCTGTTCTTAGCAGACCGCATTATATTGCTGACAAACTGTCCAACCCATATTAAGAAGGAGTATGTCATCAATATGCCCCATCCTCGTGATTATGTGGATCCTGAATTTTTGCGTCTGCGCCAGTTAATTACCGATAATATGGATCTGACGCTGTAAGAGAGGAGAGAATACCATGCAGGATAATAAAATGCCAAAGGTACAGGTGCGAAATCTGACCAAAAAATTCGGAGATCTTCTTGTTTTAAATGATATTTCCTTTGATGTGCGTTCCGGAGAATTTTTATGCATTGTAGGTCCTACGGGATGCGGAAAAACAACGTTTTTAAATAGCCTGACAAAGCTCTACCAGCCTACGGCCGGCGAAATTTTACTGGACGGGGAGCCTGTAGATTTAAAGAAACATAACATCGCCTATATTTTCCAGGAATATTCTACTATGCCCTGGCTGACTGTAGAAGAAAACGTTGGTTTTGGTCTGGATATTAAGGGTGTGGAAAAAGAAAAGGCAAAAGCTCTTGTAAATGAATATCTGGACATTGTGGGATTGACCAAATACCGCAAATACTATCCAGATCAGCTGTCTGCCAGTATGCTTCAGCGTGTTGTAATTGCAAGAGCCTTCGCAACCCAGCCGGATTTACTGCTGATGGACGAGCCCTATGGCCAGCTGGATATCCAGCTTCGCTATCATCTGGAAGACGAGCTGATCAGCTTATGGCAGAGAACTGGTACCACCGTTCTTTTCATTACTCATAACATTGAAGAGGCTGTTTACATGGGCGAGCGGATCCTGGTGCTGACCAACAAGCCTACCAGCATTAAATGCGCTATTGACAACAATTTGCCTCGCCCAAGAGACATTGCCAGCCCGGATTTCGTAAAGCTTCGTAACGAAGTAACAGATCTGATTAAATGGTGGTAATGGAATAAAGCTTTACACCAGACAGACATACTGCTATAATCAGGAGGTGTTCCAATGAAAAAACAGCCAAATATTGTTTTTATTATTTCCGATGACCAGGGCTACTGGTCATTGGGCTGCAGCGGCAACAAGGAAATTATTTCTCCCAATATCGATCGCCTGGCCCAGGAGGGAATGCGCTTTGAAAATTTTTTCTGTACATCTCCCGTCTGTTCACCGGCCCGGGCAAGTCTTTTGACTGGAACGATTCCCTCTCAGCATGGTGTTCATGACTGGCTTCGAGATGATGATGAAAAACAGTCTGCCCTGGAGTATCTGGCAGGCCAGTATTCCTATACCAAAGCACTGGCAGAAAATGGATATTGCTGCGCTCTGTCCGGAAAATGGCATATGGGAGCAGCAGGAAAGGTACAGCAGGGATTTACCCATTGGTTCAGTCATAAATCCGGCGGCGGTCCTTATTACGGCGCTCCTATGTACAAGGATGGAGTTCTGTACCGGGAGGAGCGGTATGTGACTGAGGCCATTACAGAGGATGCCCTGGAATTTCTAGATACAAGAAGGGAGCAGGAACAGCCCTTTTATCTTCATGTAGCCTATACGGCTCCCCATGCTCCATGGCTGAACAATCATCCAAAGGAATATACGGATCTTTATAAGGACTGTCCTTTTGAGTCTGTTCCCCATCTTCCCAGACATCCGGACAGTATTTATCTGACAGACGAAGTGGCCAAGGATGAACGTGGCAATCTTATTGGCTATTTTGCAGCTGTAACTGCTATGGACGCTGGCATTGGAAAAATTATGGAAAAATTGGAAGATATGGGAATCGCAGAGGATACTCTGGTTGTATTTACGGCAGACAATGGATTCTCCTGCGGCCACCATGGCTTCTGGGGAAAAGGCAACGCCACCTTCCCCTTAAATATGTATGAGGAATCCGTAAAGGTTCCGTTTATTGTCCGTCATCCGGGACATATTCCGGCAGGAGCTGTTTGCGATGCGCTGGTTTCTGCATACGATTTTATGCCGACTCTCCTGGACTATCTGGATTTAAAAGCTTCCGATCATGGAAACCGCCCTGGCATGTCCTTTGCCCCGGCCTTAAGAGGCGAAGCTTTTAACCAGCATGAGGAAGTCGTGGTAATGGATGAATACGGCCCAAACCGTATGATTCGAGGCCGCCGTTTTAAATATGTAGCACGGTATCCCTATGGCCCTAATGAGCTCTATGATCTGAAAACGGATCCAGGAGAAACAAACAATCTCCTGATAAGCGGAGGCTTTGAAGAGCTGGAGCAGGAAATGCGTCTCCATCTGGAAACCTGGTTTTCCAAATACGTCAATCCGGAAATCGACGGAGCAAAGGAAGCGGTATTTGGTTCCGGGCAGACCGGACTGGCCGGTTTATGGGGAAAGGGAGTTTCTGGTCATAGCTGTGATGACTATATTAAAGAAAATCCAAATTTTGCACCATACCGAATGAAATAACATCTGGGAGTGAATACGATGAACAAATGGTTTGAAAAAATTGCTGTATGTACCAAGAAACTGCGTACTCAGCTTTTTGGAGCCTATTGCTTTGTATTCACTCTCTTTTTTATTGCTGTTTCCCTTCTTGTCAGCGGATCGATACGAGATCTGCTGATCAAACAGATTGGAAGCAACCGAATCGCTGTACTCAGACAGATAGGAGAGAGAGCCAACCTGATCAAAACCAGCAGTACAACGTTATCGAATTTGTATACCCATGAAATTATCAGCCATGACTTTCTGAACAAACCGCTCTCTGAAAGGGAACATAAAAAAGCCTGGGAGTACCTAGATTCTCAGAAAAAGATTTACGATGAAATTATTGGCCCAATTGGTCATGAGGTGGTCATTTGGGGAGAAAATGGCTTTTTTTACAATTCTGGAGAGATCGATACGGATACCTGGGTATACCAGCCCTGGTATAAAAATCTGCTGACAGCAATGTCTGAGGGCAGTGAAGGAGAGGTTCATTTTTCCCGTACCTTTTCTGCATATAAAAAAGGCGAACGTACATATCAGTTTGCAGCAGGACGGTTTTTAGGCAGCGGAGATGAGAAACATGTACTGTTGATTTTAATTGATGAAAAGCAGCTGGAGGATTTGTATGGATCTGTCCAGGAACAGGGCGGACAGGTTTATCTGTATGATCAAAATGGATTTATTGTCTCTCATTCCAATAAAAAAATGCTGGGAAAGCAGTTTATTGATGTGAATTATATGCAGAAGACCTATGGCACAGAAAATTCCAATATCATTCAAAAGCTGGGAAAGAGTTATGTGCTGTCTACCCACCTGGATCAGAAAACAGGGTGGACCATTGCAGAGGAAAGTCCAACCAAGATCATTCTAGGGGCATTAAACGATACTTACTGGATTATAGGGAGCATTCTGATAACTGGTTTGATTCTTGCGGTTGCTGTATCTGTTTATATTTCCAGACGTATTTCCACTCCTCTGACAGCTCTGAGCGATGCTATGGACAAGTTTGGCAGTCCGGATTTCACGCCGCCCTGTGTGGCAAGAGGGACTCAGGAGATTGACCATCTTCAGGAAAGCTTTAAACATATGGCTGATGAGATTACCAGCCTGATGGAACGGATTCAGGAGAGAGAGAAGCAGAAAAGAGCCCTGGAGGTCAACTTTCTCCGGGCACAGATCAATCCTCATTTTTTGTATAACACCCTGTTTTCTATTCGATGTGCAGTGGAGGTTGGAAAAAATGAACAGGCAGCCAAAATGCTCAGCGCATTTATTGATTTGCTCAGAAGCACTTTAGCTGTAAAAAATACAACCATTCCCTTAAGTGACGAGTTGGAGACAACACGAAAATATCTGGTAGTCCAGAAGCTGCGCTATGGAGAAAAAATTAATTACGAAATTGAGATGCCGAAGGACACAGAGGACTGCATGGTTCCGCCGCTGATTCTCCAGCCACTGGTAGAAAATGCCATTTTCCATGGATTAGAGGCCAAAAGCGAGGCAGGAACAGTCATCATTGAGTCAGCTTTTCAGGGTAATAACCTTCTTCTGACAATTACCGATGATGGGGCCGGGATGGATTCTGAAACCTTAGAAAAAGTACGTGCAAGCCTTCATCAGACAGTAATAAAAGACGCGCATTCTATTGGTATGTCTAACGTACACAACCGGATTCGTTTAAACTATGGTGAAGATTACGGAATGTCTATAGACAGCTTTCAGGGAATGGGAACTACCATAACCCTTTTGATGCCTGCCATAAAACAAAAGGAGGAGATACAATGAAAGTTCTAGTGGTAGATGACGAAGCAATGATTTGTGAGTGGCTGCAGTTCTGCATTTCTCAAAATCCGTCCTGCCAGCTGACTGGAGTAGCACACAATGGACAGGAAGCTCTGGAACTGTTTCATCGAGACGAACCAGACCTGATTTTAACAGATATTAAAATGCCGGTAATGGATGGACTGGAATTTCTTCATGCTTTAAAAGCTCTGGGAAGCAGGACAAAGGTAGTGGTATTAACGGCCTTTTCCGATTTCAGCCTGGTTCGTCAGGCCCTGCGAGATGGAGCGTCTGAATATCTTTTAAAAACAGAAATGCAGAATGATCTGCTTCAGGAGCTGTTAAACCGGATTGCAGGGGAACTGCAACGAAAGAATCATCAGGAAGAGCCCGATGTGGCAAATGTAGCTCAGATACAATCCGTGATCAGCCATATCTTAAGACAGACCAGAGAGCTGAGAGAGGACGATCTGGAACGGCTTCGTCAGTGTGGAATTCGCTGGAGAAACAATGGCTTATTCGCCCTGGCTGTATGGAAGCAGGATATGGAGGAAAACGGCCTTCTATTTCCAGAAGAAAGTCCAGCTCGTCATGTTGCCGGATTTGACTATACAGATCGAGTATATATGATCGTAGGAAATTTCCCAAAAACTCTTAGCATTGCAGAAAAGGCCAGACAACTGACGGAATATGCCAGACACGTACAGGTCATTAATCACTGCATGGTAGGAATCAGCGCCATTACAGATGAAATGAGCCAGATCCCCTTTATGGTCTGGCAGGCATCCTGCTCTCTGGGTGAGGGATTTTACACAGGCAAAAAAAGGGTCTATGAGCCTCAATATCCCTTAAAGGAACTGTTCCGCAGAAATGAGCTGTGGAAAAACACGTTTACTGAATTCCGGGTGCATCTTCATCAGGTTCAGGGAGGACAGCGCTACGAGCTGATAAAAACGTTTTTTGAAGTTCTTCCCAGCCAGAAAATTTTAACAGTTGATCCTCTTTGCAAGCTGTGCCTGGATGCTCTAGATCTGCTGGAATTTGAGGCAAAGGGAAATGGTATTGTTCTGGATCATGCAGAGGAGCTTCATTTACGCCTGCAGCAATGCATTACTCTGGATACAGCAAAAGAAGTTATGCTGGATGAAGCAAAGCAGTGCTGCCTTCCTATAGACGAGCTCCAGCCAAAATCAAAAAATATCTGCCTTGCAGTGGAATATATTAATGCTCATTATGCAGAACAGCTGAGTTTAGAGCAGGTTGCCGCTCAGGTATACTTAAATCCAGATTATTTTTCCAGAGTATTTAAAATCGAAACCGGACAGACCTTTATCAATTATCTGACCGACGTTCGCCTCCAGCATTCGGTGCAGCTTCTGGAAAATACTGCCCTTCGAGTACAGACCATTGCCCAACAGGTCGGTTATTACAATGCCAGCTATTTTTCAACGACCTTTAAAAAGAAGTACGGAGTCAGCCCATATGAATACCGGCGCAGCGGAAGCTGATTGCTGGATGGAAGGAGATTATTATGAAAGCGATTATGGTGATGTACGATTCTTTAAACCGTCATCTTCTTCGTCCCTACGGATGTCAATGGACCAGAACAGAAAATTTCTCACGCCTGGCAGAACATTCTGTAACTTTTGATAACTGTTGGGTAGGAAGCATGCCCTGTATGCCAGCCAGAAGAGAGCTTCATACAGGCCGGTATAATTTTCTTCACCGCAGCTGGGGCCCCCTGGAACCCTTTGATGATTCTATGCCCCAAAGGCTAAAGGATTCTGGAATTCATACCCATTTAGTCAGTGATCACTATCATTATTGGGAAGACGGAGGTGCCACCTACCATCAGCGCTACACAACCTGGGATTGTGTACGGGGGCAGGAGGGGGATAACTGGCAGCCCCTGGTAGGTTTTTCTGATGGGCCTTCCCCTACAAGAAATGTATGCGGAGAACCGGAAGACAATTGGGTGATGCAGGATTTTGCCAACCGAACCGTCATGCAGGATTCTTCCAGACAGCCTCAGTGCCGAACCTTCCAAAAAGGGCTTGATTTTCTGGCACAGAATCACGATAAGGATAACTGGTTTCTCCAAATTGAGACCTTTGATCCCCATGAACCTTTTTTCTGTCAGCCGGAATACCAACAGCTTTTTCCGGATTCCTATGACGGTCCCTTCTGCGACTGGCCTGATTACCGGCCTGTAAATGAGGAGGACAGTCCAGAATTTATCACACATCTGCGTCATCAATATGCATCTGTTTTAAAGCTTTGCGATGAAAATCTGGGAAAAGTATTGGACGCCATGGATCACTATAATCTCTGGAAGGATACGATGCTGATTGTTAATACCGATCATGGGTTTCTTTTGTCGGAACACGGACAATGGGCCAAATGTCACTGCCCGTTTTACGGAGAGGTAGCCCATACGCCCCTCTTTATCTGGGATCCCCGAAGCCGGAAGCAGAATGTGCGAACCAGCCAGCTGGTCCAGACCATCGATCTTCCTGCAACCCTTTTGGAATATTTTGGTCTCCCATTGTTTCCGGATATGGAGGGAAAGCCCCTCCGTTCTGTCATAGAACAGGATGTCCCTGTTCGTGAAGGAGCGCTGTTTGGAATTTTTGGAGGACAGATCTGCTGCACAGATGGAAAATGGGTTTATATGAGAAGTCCTCTTCCTGGTAATCAGCCCAGATATGAATACACCTTGATGCCTACCCGCCATGGCGGACGAAGAGCCTTTATCAACAATGATATTCTGCAGTCTATGGAGCTTTCTTCGCCCTTTTCCTTTACAAAAGGAATTCCTGTTCTGAAATTAGAAAATAGGCAGCCCGTTTCCCAGGCCAGCTACCCAACCATGCTGTTTTGCCTGGAAACAGATCCCTATGAGGAGCAGCCTCTGGAAAATACGGATGAAGAAACGCGAATGGCTGCGCTGATGAAAAAAATGATGCAGGAAAACGACTGTCCCGGCGAACAGTTTATCCGGATGGGATTGTAAATTTTTTACTGGGCTGATGATAGATTCAGCTCAGTAAAAACAATAAACCTGCGTATGAAAATCATATGGTGCAAAAAATCTCAATAATATAAAAAAACATTGACTTTTAATAAAAAGTGGTTAAACTAAGATTAGGTTAGTTAATACTAATTCACTGTTTATAAGTCGGTAAAAGATGCTCTTTTCTACCGGCAATCCAACCATACCAACCACAGAGAGGAGGTATTTATATGAGCGTGGTAATTATTGGTGGAAACGAATGTATGGTTCGCCAATACAAGGATTTATGCCGGAAATACCAGTGCGATGCAAAGGTTATTCCCAAAAAGCAAAGCAGTCTAAAGGGATTGGGCAATCCGGATCTTCTGGTATTATTTACTGGCACAGTTTCTCATAAACTGATGCGCAATGCATTGAATGAAATCAAGGGAAGTGATATACGAATTACCCGTTCCCATACCAGTTCCATGTCAGCCCTCAAACATATTCTAGACGAACATTTCGGATAACAGAAGCATAATTTTACGGATTATTATTCGCAGATAAATTTGGAAAGGATGAGATTACTATGAATCATATTGCAGTTGTTTACTGGAGCGGAACCGGAAATACGGAACAAATGGCGCAAGCAGTTCTGGAAGGGGCAAAGGAAAGCGGAGCATCATCTGAATGCTTTTCAGCTGATGAATTTGATGGAACCATGATGGATAATTATGACAGAATTGCTTTTGGATGCCCTGCCATGGGTGCGGAAGAACTGGAAGAGGGCGAATTTCAGCCTATGTTTGAATCCTGCAGGCTGAAGCTGGAGGGGAAGAGAATTGCTCTGTTTGGTTCCTATGGCTGGGGCGATGGAGAATGGATGCGAAACTGGGAGAATCTCTGCAAAGCCGACGGAGCGCTTCTGGTTTCTGAAAGTGTGATCTGCAATGATGCACCAGATGAAGATATTCTGCTTGCCTGCAAAGAGCTTGGAAAGCAGCTGTCGGGGCTTTAAAATTAGAAATGCGTCCCATTTGATTAAATAACAATATTATGAGATGTGATTTTTAAGGGAGGTAGCGATACCTCTCTTTTTGCTTCCTGTCTGTTTTCAGAACCATTGAAGTGAAAATAATGTTAAAAAACATAGAAAAGAGCCAGAGAAAACTGAAAACAAAGTGCATATACCTGTTTTTTATGGTATGATAAAGAAAGCCTTGCAGGAACCCTGCCGATCGCCTATAATAGTACATTAGCGCAATGGGCGAATGTTCTGGTTTTATGTCGTTTGCCCGTGGCCAGGTTCCGGCTATGGAACACCCATGAAATATAAGAAATGCAGGTTGAATAACAATTTATGAGAAAATTAGCATTGAGTGATGAGATACTGTTAAGTGTCCAGCAGCCCGCCCGTTATATCGGCGGCGAATTTAATATGGCAGAAAAAGTTCCAAATGAACAAATGATAAGATTTGCCATGTGTTTCCCGGACGTATAAGACAAAAGTGCATGTTTGCCCCACAATGAGGTGTTTTTTATGGATATTTCATTTATTTATGCTGATTTTCTCATTTTTTTAAATGAAACATGTAAAATCTGGACGATTTTTGGCGTGTTGTAATTCCAAAAACGTCTGATTATTGCAATAGTGTTGTAAAATAATAGACTAAAAACAAGGTTATCCACAATCAGCCAAAGAAAAGACAGATAACTTTGTGTAGACTTATAATGTAATTTTATACGATCAATCTGCATATTGTTCCAACAGAAACGACGACGAATCCGTCGTTATTTTTTTGTCCGAAATAGATGAATTTTGGATATATCGTTGCCTACGCAAGAAATCTTGCGAAACTCTCTTTTTTCTGTCCCAAAACCAAAAACATTCTTTTTCGATCCATAATTTTCCCGAATAAAAAATGAATGGAGGCTTTTCATATGTTTAAACGGGAGATCGCGGAAATTAAAAAAACAATGTCACCACAGGAATGCAATATCAGCCGCATCCGCGGATGCTGCGTCAATGGAGAAAAAGAAATTCTGTCATCATTTGGTGATACATTTCTTTCCCTTCCGGAAGAGGAGGTCTTTAAATATTATGAAATCTTTAAAAAGACGTTGTCTGGAAAAATCGGCAAAAATGTACATAACTTAGATATACCACTGGCCGCAGAAAAAGAGGATGGTGAGCAGGAGTTTATGATGCGACTGCGAAAAAGCGAGCTGAAGGATGATGAACTGGTCGAAGAATTTTTCCAGAACATCATTGATACCTATGATATCGTTGGGAACTATGCGATTATTCTCGCATACGGGAGTTACGACATTCCGGGAAAAACCTCTGACAACGCTACACTGAATGATGCGTCCGACGAGGTGTTCCGGTACCTGCTCTGCAGCATCTGTCCGATGTCTTTGGACAAACCGGGGCTTGCTTATAATGAAGAAGCGAAGACCGTGGAAAATCGTAAGCGTTCCTGGAATGTGGAAATGCCGACGCATGGATTTTTATTCCCAGCTTTCAATGATCGCTCCACGGATATCCACGCCGCATTATGTTATACGAAGAAAAGCATCGATAAACAGACGGTATTTTTTAGAACGACGTTTGGGGCAACAATACCGGAATCTGCGGAAGAACAGAAACAAATGTTTGAGACCGTGGTAGAAAAGACATTTGGTGCAGCCCCGGAATTTGCCTTTGTCAAATCTGTCAATGATAATCTTGCACGTATTACGGAAGAAAAGAAAGACCAAAATAATGGCGGTATGAATAAGGATGAACTGCGTTCCATTTTTGAGGAAAGTGGAGCTGATGAAACAGATCTCGAAACGTTTGATCGGGTTTATGACGAAGTGGTAGGAAAGGGAAAGGAACTGCTTCCGGAAAATGTTCTGAATGCTTCCAAACTGGAAATTAAAACGGAAGAAGCCGTGGTCTCCGCAAAACTGGGAGATGGCTCTTCCATTGAAACCAAAGTGGTGGACGGCGTCAGATGCCTGGTGCTTCCGTTGAATGGAATCTGCAGCATAAACGGTATCAAAGTAAGCTAAAATCTCATCCACAAGAAAGGAGCATCATATCCATGAGGAATCATTTGGTGTGTTGGGAAGAAAACAGGATAAAAAAATGGGACATGATCACAAAAAAAAGGACTTAAATGGCTTCCTCATGGAATTATTGCAGTCTGTGGAAGTTGGTTATCACACCATTTTCGAGACCGTTTCAAGTTTTGTGTAAACTCAAAAAACTGATATAAGATATGTCATTAGTTATTCTGGGCAGAGCCGATT